>CAZMEL010000395.1:0-2940 GCA_964565225.1 uncultured Thermoanaerobaculia bacterium
ATCAGAGGCGGGGTGGGCATCTCGTGTCGGGAACGGTGTGCTGGGCGGGTCCGCGCTGAGAGCATTTCGAGCCTCCGGGGTGGACGGGTCGATCGGGAAGGAAGAATCTTCGATGCCCACAATGTAGCACTGCTCCGGCCCCGGTCCCTCGAATCGTTGGCCTCGAAGGTCTATTTCTTGGAAGAGGGCTCCAGCCCCTCGATCTTGTTGCAGCTGGTGAGGAATCGCCACGAGAAGGTATTTTTTTTGGCATAGGCTTGAGCTCCCCCATGGCCGGAATGCGCGTCTATAGGTATGAGATCCGATTTCTCATTGCCCTGGCTGCTGCTGGATGGCTACGGAAGTCTGAGCAGGATCCGTTGATCGAGAAGGGCGGGCGCGCCTCCGCGGTCCTGCCCGGAATGGACCGTCGCGCTGCAGCTGATCCACTTCTAGACGGAATCCCGAGCGATCTCATTCGAGCTGGCTTTTCAGCGATTTTTTTCGATCGGAGGGAGCTCTTGTTCTTCAAGCTCGAGGTTTTTCTCTCGAAAACCTTTTGGTTGTTCACGGCGGTGATCGCGGTTCCTTTTTGGGGCTGTGAAGAAGTGCAAACCAATGGCTCGCCCGAACGGGCCGACCGAGTGGATGCTTCCTACGCCCAAGCGCCAATCCGGGGCACTCCGGCACAGAGAGTAGAGAGCGCTCCGCCCGCACCCATGCCGTTCCCCGGTGGGGTACCGCTCTGTGAAGACTCGGCGGATGGCGAACGCCTGATCACTTCGAGCGGAAGCGCCGCAGGCAATGGCCCAGCAGCCGCGGAGCAGCTCGATCCAGCGCCCGATATCCTTTCGGCGCCCCCTCGATTCCCCAGCAAGCCTTTCGATTCAAGCAAGGTCGTCGAAGACGGACCGTGTGATCCCGATCCGCCAGCGGATCGGGATGGAGTTTCTTCCGCACCGGAGGGAAATTCGAGACACGAGCCCTCTCGTCCTACAGCGGAAGAGGCGCCGTGCCGATCGGCTCCTGGCTGCCAGGGCTTGCTGGATGGCGAGGACGGCCTACCTTTTTTTACTGGATAAGAGGAGGAGAATGATCATCGAAACCATCGATGCTAGCAGCCCGTGGTGAAACTCGAACCGCGCTGCGAGCGGCCCTTTTCCGCCAGCTCAGCGTTGCAGAATCTCGAAAGATCACCGATATTCCTGCGATTCTGCGCCTTGATCTGACGAGAAATGGCTCGCTCTCGCACAGCCTCAGATAGGGCTTTTGTATTCGAGAACTATTCCATTGAAATCACAGCATCTCTTGATATTGGAGTCGGATATGGTTGATTATCGCTTTTGGTCGCTGAAACTTCTTGTGTTGTCTTGCTCCCTGGCAATGTTCCTGCTGCTCTCACCCGTTGCTGCTCGCGCCGTGCCCGCGGACGGCGGAGCGAGCACGACCGAGCTCGAGTCCAGCGAGCTCTTGCGAATTCTCGAGACGGCGCAGGCACCTCCCTTGCCACCGAGCCCGATCTACTCGGATCTAGAGTCTGCATCGCCTGCATTCCGATCCGTAGTCGCCTACGACCCCTCGACGGGCGAAACGTTCCTCGCCGAGCCGAGCCTCGTGCCCCAACCCGGTCCTTTGAGCTCACCGGCACGGATGCCAGCCTCTCTTCGGGACGCAGATCTGGGCTCACTCCTTCCACCTGCCCCAGATCTTGCGCTCGACGGTGTCGACGACCCTTCTGCCGCGGGTAGCTGCACGCCGCCATCTCCCAATCTCGGCACCCACACCTTTCCTTTCACCACGACCTATAAGTTGCTGATGCGTTTCAACGTTTCCGGTACCGATTTCTTTTATGTCTGCAGTGCCGCATCTCTGAGCTCGTTCCATCTCGTGACCGCCGGCCACTGTATCTACAACCATGATCCCAACAACGATGGCAGCACTGCCGACGCCCGATGGGCGGACGAGGTCTGGGCTTGGGCCGCCCAGACCGACCTGGTCAACCCATTCTTCGGCGACAACTTCGACGAAGACCGACCCTATGGGTTTGCCAAGTCGGTGCTGCTGCGTTCCTACACCGGATGGACGTCCAGCGGCGATTTCAATCACGACATGGGGTACATAACCCTTGATCGTCGAGACGGCGACCATACCGGCTGGATGGGGCGAGAAGCCGGTGTCACCACCAGCTCGCTCAACTTCAATGGTTATCCAGTCGAGACCCCCTACGTGCCATCGGGTGAGATCCGTCAATACCCCGGATTCGACCCCAACAACGTCACGTCGTATACGACCTACCGAATCAACATGTGCGCCTTTACCTATGGGGGGCACAGCGGCGGACCGGTCTGGAGGTTCGATGGAACCAACCGGCGCATCCAAGGCGTCAACTCCACGTCCGATCGGAATGGGAATGCTGCCGCCACCAGGATCACCAGCGAGAAGTTCACCGATATCGGCAACATCATCGCGGAGGACGAGTCTGTGCGGCCGCCGGTCGCCCGACCTGATCTCGCGGAGTACCAATTTACTCTGACCGATGATCGCAAAGATCTTCTGGCCAACACGGTCCCGCAGGGTGGCTCTTTCGGTGTCGAATACAACGCTCTGAACGCCGGCTTCGCGGCTTCAGGTACTTTGACGGTCGACTTCTATCTTTCGACCAACACGACGATTTCCAACCTGGATACCCTGGTAGGGACTCGAGTCCTCTCGAGCCTCGGTGCGTTCACCTTCACCAACCCGGTCACGACTCTTACCGCCAATGTTTCGCCCGGAACGTACTATCTGGGTTGGATCCTGAGCGGCACGGTGTCCGAATACGGCGGCGATTTGACCTGTACCAATGCCCCTTGCACAAACGTAGTCGTGATTGCCGACGAGACACTCACCGTCACGGCTCCGAGCTCCCACACCCTGACGGTGACCCGGAACGGTTCCGGAACGGGCACGGTGACCAGCAAC
>CAZMEL010000395.1:3040-5921 GCA_964565225.1 uncultured Thermoanaerobaculia bacterium
TGACGATGAGCGGTGCCCGTAGCTGTACCGCAACGTTCACGGACCCGCCCGACTTCCACACCCTGACGGTGACCCGGAACGGTTCCGGAACGGGCACGGTGACCAGCAACCCGGCGGGGATCAACTGCGGTTCGGACTGCAGCCATACGTATGTGGAGAACACGGTGGTGACGCTGACGGCAAGTGCCGGCGCGGGCTCGGTCTTCGACGGCTGGAGCGGGCATTCGGATTGCCTGGACGGTGTCGTGACGATGAGCGGTGCCCGTAGCTGTACCGCAACGTTCACGGACCCGCCCGACTTTCACACCCTGACGGTGACCCGGAACGGTACCGGCACCGGAACGGTGACCAGCAGCCCGGCGGGCATCAACTGCGGCTCGGACTGCACCCACACGTATGTCGAGAACACGGTGGTGACGCTCACGGCAAATGCCGGCGCGGGCTCGGTCTTCGACGGCTGGAGTGGCCATTCGGATTGCCTCGACGGTGTCGTGACGATGAGCGGTGCCCGTAGCTGTACGGCAACTTTTGCAGGCTCCGGGTCTGCCCAGGTTCTGCTGGTCGACGACGACGACAACACTCCCGATGTTCGGGGAACCTACACCTCGGCCCTCGATGCCCTCGGGATCGGCTATGACGTGTGGGACACCGGAAACAGCGACAATGAGCCGAGCGCCGGAGATCTGGCTGGTTACTCTTGGGTGGTCTGGTTCACCGGCGATTCCTTCACAGAATTCGCCGGTCCCGGGTCCAGCGGCGAAACTGATCTCGGTCAGTGGTTGGATGGCGGCGGGTGTCTCTTCCTGAGTAGCCAGGACTATCATTTCGTTCGAGGTCTGACCGCATTCATGTCGAGCTACCTCGGAATCGACAGCGTATCCGATGATGTCGGCCAGACGACCGCCACCGGGACCGGATCCGATTTCGGCGGGCTCGGCCCGTACACCTTGAGCTACCCGTTCTCGAACTTCAGCGACCGGTTATCTCCTGCCGCCGGGGCCCAACTTGCGTTCTTCGGCGATCAAGGCGACGCCGGGGTGGCCAAGAGCGCGAGCTATCAGACCATTTTTCTCGGCTTCCCCTTCGAAGCCATTCCGGTCGAGGCAGATCGCCATCAATTGATGTCCAGGATCTCCGGATTCTGCGACGGAGCGATTTTTCGGGATGGCTTCGAATCCGGCAACTTCTCCTCCTGGTCTCAGGTCGTGCCCTGATTGAAACCGTGAGGCCCTGCTTTCGAGCAGGGCTTCGCGCTCCGCGCTCGTGGTCCTCCACGTCCGGTAGGACGCTCTTCCCAACGAGGGGCTTCGGCTCCTCGATTCGTGGTTTCGGTGGTTGCTCCTTGGAAAAGGGCTCCAGCCCCCGATCGGCTCGTTTCGGGGGGGTGTTCCTTGGCAGATTCTCCGGTCGCCGGGCCGGAGCTCGAAGCAACCCGGCGCCTGAGCGGACGTACCTAACGGCATGAGCCAGTCCGCGTCTCCGCCCGCAACCTTTGCTGACCTCGACCCGGCCGCCAGCGGTGATCCACCGATCGAAGCGTTTCGGTTCGGCGACTTTCGGCTCGATCTCGAGCCGCTGTTCCTGAAGCAGGAGGGCCGGCCGGTCGACGTCGCCCTGCGCGCCCTGATCGTGTTGCGAACGTTGCTCTCGCGACCCGGGGAGCTGGTCACGAAAGACGAGCTGCTCCGCGAAGCCTGGCCGGATGCAGTGGTCACCGAATCGTCTCTGACCGAGGCGATCCACATCCTGCGTACGGTGCTGGACGACAGCGCCAGGGAGCCTCGCTGGATCGAGACGGTACGTGGCCGGGGGTATCGATTTCGGGGGATCTGCGAGGTGGTGCGGCGGCCGGCGGATCGGGAGCCGGGCGGCCGGGTGGCTCCGGCGCCTCTGCACACCTGGCCGGCGGCCCTCCTGTTGCTCTCGGGGCTGAGCCTTCTCGCCTTCGGTGGTGGCCTGCGCTGGGCGGGCGCCCGAGCGCCGCAGCCGCCGCTGCGTTTCGAGGAGCCCCTGCCGCCGAATACCAAGATCGTGCTGCGGGACCAATCCCTGGCCCTGGCCCCCGACGGCTCGCGGGCGATTCTGTCGCTGATCGGCGACGACGGTCCGCACCTGTGGAGCCGCCAGCGGGCACGGCCGGGTTGGACACCGCTCCCGGGAACCGACGGAGCGCGCTCGCCGACCTTCGAGCCTTCCCGAGGCTCCTTGCTCTACCTGCGAAACGGCTGGGTGGAGAGAGCTGGCCCGGGGGCCGAAGGAACACGTGTGTTGGCGGCGCCGCAGTCGCGGGAGCTGGCGGCGGGTCGAGAGGGGGCCCTGGCGGTGATTCGAGAGCCCGACGAGGCGCTGCTCTACAGCGAGCCGCCGTACCGCCGCTGGAGAGTGCTGGCACGACCGCGGGGGGAAGCCGGCGAGGTGGCGCTGGTGGACCCGCGGTTCGTCGGCGAGAAGCTCCGTGTCATCCGCTGGCGGGGCAGCATCGACGAATCCTTCGAGGTGGAGATCGAGCCGGCGAGCGGAGCCGAGAGCCGGATCGGCTCGGAGCTGCCTCTGGGTGGGCTCCGCGTGGCCGACCGTTGGGTCTGGTCGGAGGCTGGGCGCCTGCTCACCAGCGGCCCCGACCGCGGCTGCGCTCGCGCCCTCGACGAGTCGATGTTCGTGGATCAGCGACACCTCGCCACCAACTTCGCGGCCACCGGTGAGGATCTCGTCTCGCTCTCCCTGCCCCTGCCGATCGAGGTGCGGATCTTCGCGACCTCCGACCCCCACGAGATGCCGGCCGACGACGAGATCCTGCACCGGGGGGCGTACGTGAATGTCGAGTCGAGCCCGAGCGGCGATCTTCTCGCCCTGATCCGGCAGGAGAGCGGCTCGCGAGACC
>CAZMEL010000396.1:0-5909 GCA_964565225.1 uncultured Thermoanaerobaculia bacterium
GAGCTCGCTCGCCGGGGCGTGGGGCTCGTCTACGGTGGCGGCAGCGTCGGCCTGATGGGTGTCGTGGCGGATGCCGTCCTGGAGGGGGGGGGAGAGGCAATCGGCGTGATTCCGCGTCTTCTCTACGACCGGGAGGTCGGGCACGAGGGGCTCACCGAGCTCCGAATCACCGAGACCATGCACGAACGGAAGCACCTGATGTACGAGCTGGGTTCGGCGGTCGTGGCCCTTCCGGGCGGGATCGGCACCTTCGACGAGCTCTTCGAGGCCGTGACCTGGAATCAGCTCGAGATCCACGCCAAACCGATCGGCCTGCTCGACGCGGGGGATTATTTCGGTCCCCTCGTCTCGATGCTCGATCGCTCGGTTCGCGAGGGTTTCCTCTCGCGCCAGATCCGCGACTCCCTGGCCGTCGACACCAAGGCCAGCTCCCTTCTCGATCGTCTCGTCGGCTCGTGAGGCGAGCCGATACCCCTGGCGGCGCCCCGGCCGTGCTCAGGAGAAAGCTCATGAAGATCAGAAACGCCAGGCTCTTTCGTCGTATGTGTTTCGGGTTCCTCGGCGTCTGTATGCTCTGGACGCTGGGTTGCACGAGCTCCTCGGACGTCGAGGCTCCGGCTGCGGACGAAACCTACGAAGCTCTGCCCGCCGAGGTGGTAGAGCAGGCCCGGGCCCTGCGCGAGCGGGCTCTCGAGGGCCACGGCGCCTACGACTTCTTGAGCGACCTCACCACCGAGGTCGGTCCGCGGCTGGCAGGCTCCGCCGCCGATCGGCGGGCGGTGGCCTGGGCCCGGGCTCGGCTCGAAACCATGGGATTCGACGTGCGCACCGAAGAGGTGACCGTGCCCCACTGGCGGCGCGGGCTCGAAAGAGGTCGCATTCTCGAGCCCTTTCCCCAGCCCATGGTCCTCACCGCTCTCGGCGGCAGCGTCGCCACTCCGCGAGAAGGCCTGGTGGCCGAGGTGGTGGAGGCGGCGAGCCTCGAAGAGCTCGAGAACATGAACCGGGGGCAGCTCGAAGGCAAGATCGCCTTCATCAACCAGCGCATGCGCCGCAGTCACGACGGCTCCGGATACGGTGAATCCGTGGGAGGCCGTAGCCAGGGCCCCTGGGTGGCCGCCGAACGCGGAGCGGTGGCGTTGTTGATCCGGTCGGTGGGAACCTCGAATCACCGGATCGCCCACACCGGAGCCATGCGCCACAAAGACGGCCAGCCGCCGCCGATTCCCGCTGCCGCGCTGTCGAACCCCGACGCCGACGTGCTCGAGAAACAGCTGGCGAAGGGCCGGCCGGTACGTTTTCTGCTGGAGCTCGAGAGCGAGCGCCTGCCCGACGAGGTCTCGGCCAACGTGATCGCCGAGATTCCCGGCCGCGAGCTACCCCAGGAGGTGGTGCTGCTGGTGGCGCACCTCGATTCCTGGGATCTCGGAACCGGCGCCATCGACGACGGGAGCGGCTGTGCCATCGTCGCCGAGGCGGCACGCCTGATCGCCGAGCTGCCGACCCCTCCGCGGCGCACGGTGCGGGTGATGCTCACCGCCAACGAGGAGTTCGGCCTCTCCGGCGCTCGCGCCTACGCCGAGCGGTACCGCCAGGATCTCGGCGACCATGCCGCCGCCTTCGAGGCCGACTTCGGGCCCGGCAAGGTGTGGATGATGCGTTCGCTGGTGCGGGAAGAGGCGTTGCCCGTGGTCCGCGATCTGCAGACCCTGCTCGCCCCGCTCGGCATCGAGTATGGCGGCAACGAGGCCCGCGGCGGCGCCGACCTCTCGCCGCTGCGGGGCACCGGTGTGCCCATCTTCGACCTGCGGCAAGACGGCACCCTCTACTTCGACATCCACCACACCGCCGACGACACCCTCGACAAGGTCGACCCCGAGAGCCTGGCCCAGAACGTGGCCGCCTATGTCACCGCCGCCTACGTGACCGCCGAGATCGAAGCCTCTCTCGGCCCTGCACCCGCCTCCTCTCCCGGGTCTTGAGAAGCCTTCCGGCCGCGGGTCGGAATTCTTCTGAAGCTCGATGATCCTGTTTCGTCCCCTTTTCCCGCCTAGCTGATGGAACGGTTTCTTCCCCCCGGGGCGACTCGGGGGCACTTTTTCATCGCGAGCCGGCGGATGCCGGAGAGGTCGGGGACATGTGTCGAAGCAAGATGGTTGATTGGTTTTCGTTCGGTCTGTTCGCTTTGTGTCTTCTGTGGATGGTGCCCGGAGTGTGGGCGATGGGAGGGGAAAAGGTCTATCTCGAAGAATTCACGGATCCGGCGGCGGTGGCTGCCGGTGCCGGCCCGGGGCCCGGGCTCGACGAAACCCGGGTAGAGGCCGGAGCCCTGGTGCAGATCACCGGGTCGAGCGGCGTGGCCGGCACGGAATTCGACGACCCCGCGGCGCATACCTTCGATCCGGCCCGGGTCGAGGTCGGCGGTGGTGTGGTGCGTGCGCTGCCCGACTCCCTGTGGCCGTCGGTGGTTGCGCTCTGGCGCTTCGATGGGCCCGGGGGCTGGACCGGCGCCGCGGGTGAGGTGCTCGACAGCAGCGGCAACGGCCTCGCCGGCTCGGTGGCGGGAGACACCGTGCAGGCGGCCGGGCTGCTCGGCAACGCCGCCTCGTTCGACGGCAATGGTGATGCCGTGGTGCTCGGCCAGCCGCCGGAGCTCGATCTCGACCCGGCGAGTGATTTCACGGTCGCCCTGTGGTTTCGGGCCACCGGCAACGCGGCCCTGCTCGCCAAGGCCGATTCCGACTTCGCCTCGCGGCAGCTCTACCTCTTCGTGTTCGACGGGCGGATCTGGGGCGCCGTGGGCGGCGAGCAGCATTCCGGCACCCTGAGCGGCGCCGACGACGGAGCCTGGCACCACGGTGCCCTGGTGAGCTTCGACGACGACGGGGTTCGCCGCTTCTCCCTTTACCTCGACGGCTCCCCCAGTGGGGTTTTCGCTGCCGGCAGCGCCACCAACAGCTCCGACCTCCTGCTCGGCGCCCGCCGCAACAGCGGCAACAGCGGCCTGGCGTTTCCCCTGAACGGCGCCATCGACGAGGCGGTGATCTTCGATCGGGCGCTCGGTGACGAAGAGATCGACGGTCTCTACAACGCGGGCGCGGGGCGGGTCCTGGCACCGGTAGCGCCCGAGGCCGCGATCTTCGAGACCGCGGGCGACACCCTCTTCAACGTGTCGGCCCTCGACGGTTTCAACGCCACGCCCGGCCCCGGCCATCTCGGGAACCTCGGCTTCCAGCTCTCGAGCGACGGCAGCCACTGGCGATTCTGGAACGGCACGGCCTGGTCTCCGGCAGCTGCGGGCGAGCACAACGACGCGGCCACCGTCGACGCCAACGTGTCGGCGTTCGACACCAGCGCCGAGCGAATCTACGTGCGTTCCTTCCTGCTCTCGGGTCCCGATACGCCGGCTGCGCTCGACGCGGTGACCCTCACCTATGACCGGGCACCGATCTTCAGCGCCCGCGAGGTGATCGGCCCGGTGGTGGCGGCTCACTCCTTCCTCGAGCTGCGGGCGAGCGTCGCGGCGGAGGACTCCGACCACGGCGTGACCTTTCGCGTGCTCGAAGCCGACGGCACGACCCCGGTCGACGAAGGCCTCCTGCCCGGCAACACCCTGGGCTTCGACTCCGCCGCAGTGAGCGCCGGGGTCGACCTCGGAGCGCTCCCCGCCGGGGAGCTCTACGTGGAAGTGACCTTTGCCAACGCCCTGGCCGATTCCGCCTCGGCCGCGGTGGACCGCCTGGAGGTCTTCTACCTCGACGCCGCCCAGGCGCCGGACCTGGCGGTTCTCTCGTCGCTGCCGCCGATGGATCCACATCCGGTGGACGAGATCCTGGAGCTGGGCTTCGAGGTAGCCAACCTCGGCGACCTCGAAGCTCCCGACGCAACGTTCGATCTTGCGCTTCCCGGAGACCTGGCGCCGGTGGGTGCAAGCTGGCCGAGCGGTTGGAGCTGCTCGCTCGTCGGCGGCTTGCACTGTACGGCCGACACCGCGGTGCCGGCCGCCAGCGCATCGCTGTGGTTCCACCTCCAGGCCCGGGCCAGCAGCTCGGTGCCCCAGGTCAATCCGCTCTCGGTAGCGGCCGTGACCTCCGCCACCGGTGATGCCGACAGCAGCAACGACCAGCGGAGCCAGCGGGTGACCCTGGGCTCACCCACTCTCGCGACCCTGGAGGTGGAAAAGCAGGCCGACCCGCGCGACGGTACCGACTTCCCGTTCCGGGTCGACGGTCCCGCCACCAGCGAGCTCTTCACCCTCGACGACGCCGCTCCCGACGACGGAGACCTGGTTTCCTCGCTGCACGTGTCGTACCTGGAGCCGGGCGAGGTCACGATCTCCGAAACGCCGGTGCCGGGCTGGCAGATCGAGAGCGTGAGCTGCACCGGAGTCGCCGGCCAGCGCTGGTTCGAGACTTCCATGATCCAACCCTCGGAGCTGTCCTTCGATCCGGCTCGGGTCGAGGTGAGCGGGGGCCAGGCGCGTCTTCGGCCCGATCCCCTGGCCGCCTCGGTGCTCGCCAGCTGGCGTTTCGAGGAGAGCGCCTGGACCGGCGCGCCGGGAGAGGTGGCGGACGCGAGCGGCAACGGCCTCGCCGGGGCTTCGCTGGGAGACGCCGCCCCGACCGCCGGAGGTTTCCTCGGGAGCGCCGCCTCGTTCGACGGGGCCGGCGATGCCATTTCCCTGGGCCAGCCGGCAGCGCTCGATCTCGACCCGCGGAGCGAGTTCACGGTTTCGGCCTGGTTCCGCACCACGGGGGCCGGGGCTCTCGTGGCCAAGGCCGAGGCGGGCTTTGGCCAGCGCCAGCTCTACCTCTTCGTGACCGGTGGCTCGCTCTGGGGAGCCGTGGGTGGCAACCAGAACCAGGGGCTCTCGGGCGGGGCCGACGACGGCGCCTGGCACCACGGCGTGTTGGTGAACGAGCCGGTCGGCGCGACCTGGCGCTACACCCTGTATCTCGACGGGGTCGCCGACGGCAGCTTCGACTCGGGCATCGTGACCAACGACGTCGATCTGCTGCTCGGCGCCCGCCGGGACACCGGCAACAGCGGCCTGGCCTTCGGCCTCGACGGTGAGCTCGACGAGGTGGTCTTCTTCGATCGCGCCCTCGATTCGGCAGAGATCGCCAGCCTCTACAACGGCGGCGCCGGCCGGCGGGTCGATGCCTTTCCGACCGGCGGGGTGGCGGTCACCCGGGCTCTCGGGCAGAGCAATGCCAGCCTCGTTTCCCTCGCAGGTTTCCAGGCAACCGCCGGGGAAGGCTCGGAAGGAGACCTGCGGTTCCAGCTCTCCCGCGACGGGGTCGACTGGTGGTTCTGGAACGGCAGCGCCTGGGCTCTCGCCGCTGCGGACGAGCACAGCTCCGTCGCCGAGGTGGATGCGGCGATCTCGTCCTTCCCGTTCGACGGCGCCCAGGACCAGATCTTCGTGCGCGCTTTCCTGCTCTCCGACGGCAACCAGCCGGTTTCTGTCGACCACTGGCGGGTGGGCTACCACACCCAGGCGGCGATTCCGGGAGTCTCGGGGCCGGTGGCCCGGGTGGATCTCGACGACCACTGGTCTCTGCGCTGTGTCTTCCAGAACGGGCTCGACGTGGTCGAGCCCGGAACCCTGACGCTTCTGCAGAGCACCTCGCCGCCCACCGGGGTGGACTTCGTGTACTCCAGCCCGCAGCTGACGCCGAGCCCCTTCCCCCTCGACGACGCCTCCCCCGACGACGGAGACGCCGTTTCCGGCCTGCAGATCTTCGAAGATCTCGAGCCCGGGACCTACCGCATCCAGCAGACGGAGCAGGTCGCCTGGCCTCTCGACGACGTGATCTGCGACAGCAACACGGTCGACAGCGGCTTCCGGGTGCCCTTCGACGACCCGGCGCCGTACACCGCGGCGTTCTCGTCGCGGTGTACGGCGC
>CAZMEL010000397.1:0-5899 GCA_964565225.1 uncultured Thermoanaerobaculia bacterium
ATATTGCCCAGCAAGCGGTTGGTGTTCACGCCCATCTCGGGGTCGCCTCCCATGGCCTCGAGGGCCCGATCGACGAAACGGGGCGTCGGCGCATTGCTCACCCAGTGATCCACGTCTTCGACGCCGACTCCCGCCTTGTGCAACAGCTCCGCGGAGAGGCCGGGCAAGAGCTCCAGCGCCCAGTTCTCCAGCTGGCCCGCCGTCTTGCTGCCGACCTCGAGCCGAATGCCCGATGGCACCTGCAGGTCCACTCTCCACGACACCAGGGGGCAGGTGGGCCCCGAGTTGCGGATCACTGAGGCGAGGAAGTCCTGGCCCTCGGTGGTGGGACCGACGATCATGGCGAAGGCGGCGTCGCCCACCACGTCGTACGCCGGGTGGTCCGCCTCCACGGTGTGCGAATACGGGCAGCCGACGATCACCAGCACGTTGTCGAAATTCCCCAGCGCCACCTCGTTGCAGGCGTTGCGCAGGCCCACCAGGCCGCCGGCACAGGCGGTCTCGACATTCCACGCCGCCGCCGTCGTCATCCCCAGCTCCCAGGCCACCGGGGTGGCGTTGCCGATACAAGGCTCCGGCAGGGCCGGAAAGCTGGCGCCGATCACCAGGTCGATCTCCCCCGGCTCCATCTCGGCGGCTCGCAACACCGCTTCTGCGGCCTGCTTGTCGAGATCGAGCCCGTCCTCACCCGGCGGCAGGACGTGGCGCAGAGCGCTCTCTCCCGAGGGCAGGGTGATCGTTCTCGTCTGGTTGGGAACGGTCAAGGCGAGGGCGCGGATTCCCGCGGCACGGATGGCTCGGCCCATGGGCGACTCCTTCCATTTGCGAATTCAAATTCCCGATGATGTGATCGACTCCCGAGTCGAGCGATCGATAAGAGCCCATATTCTACCGAACGGTCGGAATGTTGTACAGCCCACCTCGTTCACTACCACGAGACTAGTCGCCGAACCTCACAATTCGCCTTACAGAAACCGCCGGATCAGAAACTCGACTTGGTTGGTTTCGACTCGGGTCGAGGTCGGGGGAGCTGCCGTCCCCGGAGGAAGATCGTAGCGGCTCGGCGAAGCACGAGCCGAAGGTGCCAGAGGAAACACAGCGCCCAGATGGGCCTCGAAGGCCCGAAGGGTCGGCGCGAGCCTTCGAAGATCTGCCGGAGGGGACGACAGCTCGCCTCGGAGACGGGTTCGGCTTTCTTCGAAGGCGGCTACTTCTGCTCTGTCAGGTTGGACATCCGGTTCCGCAAGAGTCGGCGATCCTGGAGCCAGGTCGAGCGGGTCGACGAAGATGGCGCTGAAGGAGGTTTCGGAACACAGCGCCGAGAGTGGTTTCGGAGCCTCCCACGGCAGACGCGACCCTTCGAGACCTGGTGGAAGGAACGTCGACTCGACCCCGCGAGAGAATCTGACAGAGTAGAGCTACTCTCAGGATTCGAAGTCGAGACCCAGGTCGAGCACCGGCGCGCTGTGGGTGATCCACCCCACCGAGAGCAGATCGACGCCGCTCGCGGCGATGGCCGGGGCGGTCTCGGGGGTGATACCTCCGGACGCCTCGGTGATGGCGCGGCCGGCGGTGAGCTCCACCGCCCGACGCAGCTCGTCGGGCCCCATGTTGTCGAGCAGCACCGCGTCGACCCCCAGGCCGAGCACCGCCTCGAGATCGTCGAGATCCTCGACCTCCACCTCGATCTTGACCAGGTGCCCGGCGTGGACACGGGCCCGCCGCACCGCTTCGGCGGCTCCACCGGCGAGGGCGCGATGGTTGTCCTTGATCAGGATGGCGTCGTCGAGGCCGAATCGATGGTTGGCACCGCCGCCGGCCTTCACCGCATGTTTCTCGAGCGCCCGCAGCAGGGGTGTGGTCTTTCGCGTGCAGACCACCTGGGCGTTGGTGCCGGCGATGGCCCGGGAGATGCCTCGGGTCGTGGTCGCGATGCCGCTGAGGTGGCCGAGCAGATTCAGGGCGGTCCGCTCGGCCGAGAGCAGCGCCCGGGCCCGGCCCGAGAGCCGGGCCACGGTGCCTCCTGCCGCCACGTCCCGGCCATCGCCGGCCACGACCTCGACCTCCACCTCGGGATCGAGACACCGGAAGGCGAAGATCGCCGGATCGAGCCCGGCCACTCGGCCCTGGCGGCGTGCCCGCACGGCGACGGTCGCCCGCGCCTCGCCGGGAACCACCGCATCGCTGGTGAGATCACCTGCCCGACCCAGATCCTCGGCCAGCGCCCGGCGGACCAGGTCTTCGTACATCAGGGGGTAGAGAGGCACCAGGTCTGCCATGTTCCAGTCCTCGAAGTCTCGGTCTGTGGTCGGATTCGATCCGGGCGACCCGAGGTCGCCCGGGTCTGCCGGATCAGGCGATCTGACGGGCACGGGCCGGCGCCGCGGCCGGCACCAGGGGAAGCTCGCCGGACGTACCGCTGTAGGTCCAGAGAAAGCGACGGGCGAGCTTGGCGTTCGGGGCCGGGAAATCGCTGCGGAAATGCGCGCCACGGCTCTCTTCCCGGGCCAGGGCAGCGGCCGACACCAGACGTGCCAACGTCCACAGATTCCGGGTCTCCAGCCCCCGGCTGTCCGCGGGCAGAGAGGCGAGAGCACCTCGCCACTCCTCGAGACGGGAGAGGGCAGCCGAGAGGCTCGATCGAGAACGGATCAGGCCGACGTCGCGCCACATCAGCTCACGGATCTCGGCTCGAACCTCGCCCGGCGCTCCGCTCGCCGCCACCTGCGCCTCGCACAACACGAGCTCCGACCGAGAGCCGGCCAGCGTCGGCGACGGAAGCGCCGAGGACTCGATGTCTTCGGCCACGGCTCCACCGTAGACCAAGGCCTCCAACAGCGAGTTGCTCGCCAGCCGATTGGCACCGTGCACCCCGCTCGAGGTCACCTCCCCACAGGCCCAGAGACCCGGGAGGGACGTCCGGCCCGAGCCGTCGACCGCCACCCCCGCCATCGCGTAGTGGGCCGCCGGGGTGACCGGGATCGACTCCACCCGCGGATCGATTCCCCGCGCCCGGCAATGCCCCCAGACGGTCGGGAAACGCTCGGGAAATGCCGCACCCACCACCTCCGTGGCGTCGAGCAGAACCCGCCGCCCGTTTTCCTGCCGGGCCCGAATCGCTCGCGCCACCACGTCGCGGGGGGCGAGCTCGGCCAGGGGATCGATGGCGGGCATGAAGCGGTGGCCGAGGTCGTCGAGGAGGATCGCACCTTCCCCTCGCAGGGCTTCGGTCACCAGGGGCAGGGGATCGATCGCCGAATCGAGGGCCGTGGGATGAAACTGCACCATCTCCAGGTCGGCGAGCCGGGCGCCGGCCCGCGCCGCCATGGCCAGGCCGTCGCCGGTGGCCTCCCGGGGATTGGTGGTTCGGGCGTAGAGCTGGCCGAAGCCTCCCGTGGCCAGGACCACCGCCGCGGCCCGATGGAGGACCAGCCGCCCGCCGGGGTGACGCGCCAGCACACCGACGACCCGGTCGTCGTCGAGCACCAGATCGCGGGCGAACACACCCTCGTGCACCTGCACCTCCGGCCGCTGACGCAGAGCCTCGACCAGGGCTCGGACCATCTCGGCCCCGGTGGCATCTCCCCGGGCATGCAGAATTCGGCGCCGGCTGTGGGCTCCTTCGCGGCCCAGGGCGAGCTCGCCCTCGGGGTCGCGATCGAAAGCTCCTCCCAGCTCGATCAGCTGGCGGATCGCCTCGGGCCCCTTGGCGGTGAGCTCGAAGATCCGCTCCGGATTCCCCAGGCCGGCAGCGGCGGCCACCGTGTCGTAACCGTGCAGCCGTGGAGAATCTTCGGGGTCGAGGGCTGCCGCCACCCCACCCTGCGCCCACTGGCTCGAGCTGCCACCGCCGAGCACCGCCTTGGTCAACACCGTGACCGAGCGGTGGCTCGAGCCGAGGGCCGCGCTCAGGCCGGCGACGCCACTGCCCACGACCACCACGTCGTGGGGCACGACCTCGTCGGCCAGGGCGAGGGCCAGGCGCGGAATCACCGTCCCGCTCCGCGGCCCACCTCCAGCATCCGCTCTACCGACCGGCGGGCCCGACCGGCCACCTCGGGGTCCACCTCGACCTCGTGCTCGAGGGTCTGCAGGCTGCGCAGAATACCCGGCAGAGTGATGCGTTTCATGTGCGGGCAGAGATTGCAGGGACGAACGAACTCCACGTCCGGATGCTCCACCGCCACGTTGTCGCTCATCGAGCACTCGGTGATCATCACCACCCGCGAGGCACCGCTCTCACCGACCCACCGGATCATGCCCGAGGTCGAGCCCACATAGTCGGCCTCGGCGAGCACGTCCTGCGGGCATTCGGGATGGGCCAGCACCACCACGCCCGGATGGCTGCTGCGGTACCGCTGGATCTCACTACCGGTGAACCGTTCGTGCACCTCGCAGTGCCCTTTCCAGAGGATCAGCTCGACATCGGTCTGGCTGCGCACGTAATGCCCCAGGTACTCGTCGGGCAGGAAGATCACCCGGTCGACGCCGAGGGACTCGACCACCTCCACCGCATTGGCCGAGGTGCAGCAGATGTCGGTCTCGGCCTTCACCTCGGCACTGGTGTTCACATAGGTCACCACCGGCACGCCGGGATATCGCTCGCGCAGCAGCCGGACATCGGCGCCGGTGATCGAGTCCGCCAGGGAGCAACCGGCTCGCAGGTCGGGAATCAACACGGTCTTCTCGGGATTGAGGATCTTCGCCGTCTCGGCCATGAAATGCACGCCGCAGAGCACGATGGTGTCGGCGTCGGTTTCGGCGGCTAGCCGGGCCAGAGCCAGGGAATCCCCGCTGAGGTCGGCGACGCCGTGGAAGATCTCGGGAGTCTGGTAGTTGTGCGCCAGGATCACCGCGTTGCGTTCCTTCTTCAGACGCTGGATCTCGGCGATATACGGGGCGTGAACCGGCCATTCCAGCTCGGGGATCACTCCTTTCACCCGCTCGAAGATCGGGGCCGTGGAGGCGGCCACTTCCGGGGTGTAGTCGAGGATCGGCAGGTGGCTCGCAGGGGTCACGGAGGGGTCGGTGGTCTGCATGAAAACCTCGCGTGAGTAGACGGGTCGATAGGAGTTGCTCACGGAGAGCAGGAGCTACCGAAGCGCCGAGCCGGCAGGCCCGGTCGTTTCGACATCAGTTCTTCCCGTTGTTTCGAAGAGCTCGTGGATGGTTCGATCTCCGCCGCGGGCTTCGACATCCGGCGACCGGCAGAGCCACTTATGCTCAACATGAGCATAACCACTGCACTATGCTAATCGTGAGCATATGTCCCTGTCAAGCCCGAATCTTCATTCGGCCTTCATGCCCTGTCGTTTCTTTCCCCTCGACGACTGCGGCCCCTTCTCATTCTCCAACGCGAGACGGAAGCCGGTCGAAGCTCAGGAGCTTCGCGGGGAGCGAGTGGGAAGCGCCGGCAGGCCGACCCCCGGGGTCGGGCGCTCGCGCAGCACCTCGCGGCGGAAACGGAAGAGGGCCGCCGGGCGGCCGCCGGTGCCGGAGGAGAGCTCGCCGGTGCCTTCGACCAGGCCTCCCTTCTCCATCAGGCGGCGGAAGTTCTGCTTGTGCAGGCGCCGGCCGGCGAGAGCCTCGACAACCCGCTGCAACTGCAGGAGGGTGAAGGTCGGGGGCAGGAGCTCGAAGACCACGGGGCGGTACTTGATCTTGCCGCGGAGGCGGCTGAGGGCGGTGGCCACCATGCGCCGATGGTCGAAGGCCATGGGCCGCCCGAGGCCGGGCAGCGGGTCGCTCCGGGTTTCTTCGCCGGTGGCTTCGGCAGCCACGTCGCGGTCGCGGCAGGCCTCCCAGACCAGGCCGGCCTCGTACAGGAGCTCGTAGCGATCGAGGGCACGTTCGGCGTCCCACGGCGCGCCACTCAGGCCGAAGGCGATCTCCACCCGCT
>CAZMEL010000398.1:0-5892 GCA_964565225.1 uncultured Thermoanaerobaculia bacterium
CGCCGGCCAGCCCCTGGCCCGCCTGGTGCGCACCGACCGCCTCTGGATCGAGGTCACCCTCTCTCCCGACGACGCCCGGCAGCTCGAAACCGGCGGCGTGGCCGGCCTGGTGCTGTCGCGTCCCGAGGCCTCGCCGGTGCGGATCGAAGACGATCTGCGCTGGATCTCCACCGCCCCCGAGGCCTCTCCCGGCACCGGCACCCTCACCGTGCTCCTCGAAACCCCCGCCGTGCCCGGCGTGACCCTCGGCACCACCTGGGATGCCCAGATCCTGCTCGAGGAACAGCGCGAAGGCGTGGTGGTCCCCTCGACCGCCCTGGTCGACGACGGCGGCGTCGCCGTGGTCTACCTCCAGCTCGCCGGCGAGAGCTTCATCCGCCAGCCGGTCGAGGTGCTCGACCGTCAGGGCACTCGCGTCCTGGTCGAGGGCCTCGTTCCGGGGCAACGCCTGGTGCACCGCGGTGGTGAATCCATCCGCCGGGCCTCCCTGCTCGCCTCGGGAACCGCCCACGGACACGTGCATTGACATGGCACCCCTCGAATCCCTGATCCGCTTCTCTCTCCGCCACCGCTGGCTGGTGGTCGTGGCATCGGCCCTGCTGCTCGTCCTCGGCGCCTTCTGGATCTCCCGCCTGCCGGTCGACATCTTTCCCGACCTCTCCGTGCCCACGGTCACGGTGATCACCGAGGCCCCCGGCATGGCGCCGGAGGAGATCGAGCTCCTGGTCACGTTTCCGGTGGAGTCGGCGGTCAACGGCTCGCCCGGGGTGCGGCGGATCCGCTCGGTCTCGGCCGACGGCATCTCCGTGATCTGGGTGGAGTTCCACTGGGGCACCGACGTCTACCAGGCGCGCCAGGTGGTGGCCGAACGCTTGCAGCGGGTCGATCTGCCCGCCCAGGCGGAGCGGCCGGCCCTCGGGCCCATCTCCTCCATCATGGGGGAAATCACCTTCATCGCCATGACCGGCGATCTGCCTCCCATGGAGCTCCGCCGCCTGGCCGACACGGTGGTGCGCCGCAACCTGCTGGCGATTCCCGGCATCTCCGAGGTCGTGCCCCTGGGCGGCGAGCTGCGCCAGCTGCAGATCACCGTGTTTCCCACCGCCCTGGCCGAACACGGCATCGCCCTCGAAGAAGTGCTCGACGCCGTGGCCCGGGCCAGCCGCAGCCCGGCCGCCGGATTCCATGTCGAAGCCGGGCAGGAGTACCTGGTGCGAGGCCTGGGCCGGGCCGACAGTCCCGAGGAGGTGGCCGGCGCCCTGGTGCGCAACGTCGAGGGAACGCCGCTGCGGGTGGGCGATCTGGCGCGGGTCGCCTGGGGGCCCGAGCCCGCCCGCGGCACCGCGTCCTACCGCAACCGGCCGGCGGTGGTGCTCTCGGTGCAGAAACAACCCGCCGCCAACACCCTCGAGCTCACCGCCGCCATCGACCGGGCGCTGGACCGGCTCCAGCTCTCCCTGCCCGAAGGAGCCGTGCTCGAGAAGGAGAACTTCCGCCAGGCCGACTTCATCGAGGTGGCGATCCACAACGTCACCGAGGCCCTGCGCGACGGTGCGATCCTGGTGATCGTCGTCCTGGCCCTGTTCCTCGGCAGCCTGCGCACCACCTTCATCTCCGCCCTGGCCATTCCCCTCTCCCTGGTCTCGAGCCTCCTGTTCCTCTCGCTCTTCGGGCTCACCGTCAACACCATGACCCTCGGCGGCCTCACCATCGCCATCGGCCTTCTGGTGGACGACGCGATCATCGCCGTGGAGAACGTGTTTCGCCGCCTGCGGCAGGCCCGCGGAGAAGAGGGCGGCGAGGCCCGAGATGGCTCGGAGATCGTGGCCCGGGCGACGGCCGAGGTGGTGAGCCCGATTCTCTTCGCCACCCTCGTCATCGCCCTCGTCTTCCTCCCCATCTTCGTATTGCCCGGCCTCGAAGGTCGCCTCCTGCGTCCCCTGGGTTTCGCCTTCGTCACCTCGTTGGGCGCCTCCCTGCTCGTAGCTCTCACCGTCACCCCCGCGCTCTCCCTGCTCCTGCTCGACCGCCCGGGTACCCTCGAGCAGCGGGAGCCGTGGCTGCTGCGCCAGGCCCACAACCTCTACCGCCCGATCCTCGCCTGGTGCCTCGACCATCGGCGCTCGGTGCTGGTCGGCGCCGGGCTCCTGGTGCTCGCCGCGGCGACTCTCCTGCCCGGCCTCGGCCGCAGCTTCCTGCCGCCGTTCCACGAAGGTTCCCTGACCATCTCCGTGGTCAGCCCACCGGGCGTGCCCCTGGCCGAGAGCGATCGGCTCGGCGGCCTGGTGGAGGCGGAGATCCTCGCCTTTCCCGAGGTGATCTCCACCAGCCGGCGCACCGGTCGCGCCGAGAAGGACGAGCACGTGCAGGGGGTCAATGCCTCGGAGATGGAGGTGGTGCTCGGCCCCCTCGAGCACGGCCGCAACAAAGACCAGCTGGTGGGTGAGATGCGTTTGGCCGTCCAGCGGGTCCCAGGTGTGACGGTGTCGTTCGGGCAGCCCATCAGCCACCGCATCGACCACATGCTCTCCGGCTCCAAGACCAACCTCGCGGTGAAGATCTTCGGCCCCGATCTCGCCGTGCTCCGCGGCCTGGCCTCCCAGGTCGAAGGGGTGCTCGCCGGGGTGCCCGGCATCGTCGACCTCTCCAACCAGGAGCAGGCCGCCATTCCCCAGCTGGTGGTCGATTTCGACCGCGCCGCTCTCGCCCGCCAGGGTCTGCACGCGGCGGACCTGTCCCGGGCCGTGGAGGCCCTCTTCCAGGGCGTGCCGGCCGGTGAGATCGTGCAGGACGGCGTGACCTCGTCGATCGCCGTGCGTTTTCCTCCCGACCTGCGCTCCGCCCCCGAGAAGCTCGCCGCCCTCCCCGTCTCCACCCCCGACGGCCAGCTCCTCCGCCTGGCTTCCGTCGCCGAGGTCCGCCGCGATCTCGGCCCGTCGATGATCCGCCGCGAAAACGTGCAGCGGGTCGCCATGCTCACCGCCAACGTCGCCGGAGCCGACCTCGCCGGTACCGTCGCCACCGCCCGGGCCGCCATCGCCGAGCAGATCCGCCTGCCCCAGGGTTATCTCGTCACCTTCGGCGGCCAGTTCGAAGAAGCCGTGCGCAGCGCCCGCGGCCTCGCCGTGCTCTCCGTGGTCATCCTCTGCGGCATGTACGCCCTGCTCTTCCTCGCCTTCGGCAGCCACCGCGACACCTTGGTGGTGCTCGTCAACCTGCCCCTGGCGCTGATCGGCGGCATCATCGCCGTCTCCCTCGGCGACGGCGTGCTCTCCGTCGCCACCCTCGTGGGTTTCATCACCCTCTTCGGCATTGCCACCCGCAACGGCGTGCTCCTGGTCAACAACTACCAGCGCCTCCGCGCCGAGGGTGCCGAGATCCATGAAGCCGTCCGCCGCGGCTCCGAAGAACGCATGGCCCCCATCCTCATGACCGCGCTCACGGCCGGTCTGGCTCTCGTGCCCCTCGTGGTGGCCGGCCAGGCGCCGGGCAACGAGATCCAGAGCCCGATGGCGCAGGTGATCCTGGGCGGGTTGTCGACCTCGACGTTGTTGAACCTGGTGGTGGTTCCGGTGTTGTATCGGGGACGAAACTAAAGGTTTTCGAAGACCTCGAGAAGAGTGGCCGGCCCACCCCCGGCCCGAAGGCCGTTCGGGGGTGGGCCGACCCATGCATCAGGGCTCGAGCCGGAGCCCACCCTGCCGCCGGAGCAGGGTCGGCACGAATCGGCTCGTCACCGTCGGATCGATGATCACCGCCGGGCAACCTTCGATCCAGACCTGGTCGAAGGCGGCCTCCCGCACATCCAGCCGAGTGCCGACCACATAGTCGTCGGTATCGAGCAATCCGTCGGTCGTGCTGATCATCAGGAACCGCTCGGGATCGACGAGGCTATCGACGCGGTAGATATAGGGATTGCCGAACGCGTCGTTCACCGGCACCGGAGCCTCCAGCAGCAGCTCGAGCTCTCCCGGCGTGATGTCCACCGTGGCCACCGTGGTGTCGACAATGGTTCCCGACGGCACGAAGTCCGTCATGTCATTGCCCGAACGCAGCTCGTAGGCGAACCACGCCTGGCCGATGGTCACGATCTCGCCCGCGATCCGGGTCATCCTCGTCTGGTGGATGTAGTTCCCGATGGGCTGGAGCAAGAGCCCCGTCAGGATCCCGAGGATCGTCACCGCGACCATCAGCTCGATCAGCGAAAACCCTTGCTGTCCGTTTCGGCTGCGCGACACATCGTTGTGCTTCTGAAACATTTCAATTCTCCATTTTCGGGTTCATGGGTTCGAGCCGGCGCACCGCTCCACGGAACGTCCGTCGATCACGAAGACGCCAGCTGCGCTCTTCCTTCGCCCAGATATCTGGAGATGAAAATGCACAAGGACGGTACCAGCTGCGCCCGGCAAGGTCAACGCGGGCCGGTGCGCTCGATGCAGGTCGTTGGGCCGGGCTCGGCCCTACTCTTGTGGGCTGGGAGCGCTGACGACGCCAGCCTCGATGCCCAGCTCTCCGCCTTCCACGGAGCCCGCGCCCTGGCCGTCGATGCTGGCAGCCAGGAGGTCCGGATCCACTCCGGCTCCGGCCTGCACCTGCTCGACACCGACAGGCCAGCTCGTCCAGTGGTGGCAGCCGCCGCAACAGGAAGCCCTCGACACGATACGACCAGCGGGCCGATCAGGAGGTGGCATCCGCTCGTCATGCAAACATCGCCCAGGGTCTCGAAGCTCTCCCTTCCCGCCAGCCTTCTGGCCGTGACCGCCATTCTCTTCTGGCGGAAACCAGGTCGTCGCCGAGCAATGACGATCTGACCCTTTTCGGGATCCGAATCCGCTAGTGAAAGAGAACACGAGAACCCGGGGACGATCATCGAACCGGATTCCGTTCGTCGAGGGAATCGAAGGGCCTGCAGGGCGCCATCGCGACGGACAATCGGTGACAGCTCGTGCTGACGAATCGGATTCGGGCTTCCGTAAACGACGGGGCGCCCCTCTGGCAATCCACGAAACACCTGACCCACTGGAGTCGATCATGAACAAGGTAGCTTCCCTCCACATGTACACCGTCTTGGCCCTTCTTCCAGCCATCACCCTCGCCGCTGGGTCCGAAACCATGTCGGCCGAGGCGGGCGACGCACGAAGGAATGTCATCGAGATCAGGCTCGGACCGCCGGAAGATCTGGTCGCCGAGGGCTGGCAGACGGACGCTTCCGGGGCTTTCGTGAGAACCATGGAGAATGGCGTCGTCGTCGAGATCGCCCACGGTGATCTCGCTCGCGAACGAGCGCTCGAGGCCCTCGACGGCGAGATCCGGTTTCTCCAGGCGCTCGAAGAGACCGACGCACGGCAGGATGCCCGGCTTCTCCAGCTCCTCTCCGATCGCGAAGAGCTCGCCCGGAAAGCGCCGGCCAAGAACCTCGGACAGCCGCAGGGTCTCTGCACCGGCAACGCCTATTTCGACTACTCGGCCTTCCAGGATTTCTCCTACGTCTTCGCCGACGCTCGAACGACGTTCGTCCGCTGGATGCAGGGAGCAACGGCAACCACGACCACGAGGGTCGACATCAACGGCATCTACAACTATGACGAAGACTCCGGAACCGGGCTCATCGTCGAGTCTTTCACCGGCCTGGGAGTGCCGACACGGTTCTGCAGCGGCAACTTCGAAGGCATGGTCTCGCTCAGCGACCTGCCGAACTGCCAGGATGCCACGGCCACCTTTTTCGTACCCCTCCAGTGCTCCTGAGGAAGCCGCCAGCTTCCGAGGATCCTGAAATCCAGCAGGCCCATCCGAGCCGACCGAGGGGCTGAATCCCTTCGCAAGAAGGCGTCGTGGGAAGACCCGGTGCTGAGCGCCATCGCCCAGAAACACGAACACCTCGACGGAAGCGCC
>CAZMEL010000399.1:0-5889 GCA_964565225.1 uncultured Thermoanaerobaculia bacterium
GGGTGGTGCCGCTCGAGAGTCCCGAAGAGCCCCTGACTTCGGCCCTGGCCTCGGCCCTGTCCGGAGGCGAAGCTCTGGAGAAGCGTCGACAGGGAGCCGAGAGGCTGTTGGCCCGCTTCGAGTGGGAGCGGGTGCTGGCACCGCTGGTGGCGTTTTGTGCCGAGCCCCGGCGAGACGAGAGCAAGGAGGAATTCGCGTTCCGGCCTCCGACGCTCACCCCTCCCGATCACCTGGGATTTCGTCTCCGCCGCTGGCTGCGGCGGGTGACGGGCTGAGGCACTTCTGCGAATGAGCACCCTGCGCAAGATCGCGATCGGAATCCTGAGCTGGAACGGCAGGCACCACCTGGAGCTCTGCCTGCCTGCCGTCCTGGAGCAGAAGACCTCGGGATTCGAATGGGAGGTGGTCATCTACGACAACGGCTCGTCCGACGGTACGGCCGAGTGGGTCCGCGAGACCCATCCCGAGGTGCGTTTGATCGAGAGCGAGATCAACCATGGATTTTGTGGCGGCAACAATCGCCTGGTCCGGGCGGTCGACGCCGATGCGGTGATCTTTCTCAACAACGACACCCGGCCGGAGCCCGGCTGGCTCGCCGCTCTGGTCGATGCCCTGGCGGCGGCTCCCGCCGACGTGGCAGCGGTGTCGGGCCTGATCGTCGACTGGGACGCCGAGCGACTCGACTTCGCCCGCGGCATCATGACCTTCGACGGCCACGCCTTTCAGGAGGGTACCGGCCGAGCTCTGGGAAACGTGCGCCTGGCGCCTTCGGGCTCGGAGCTGCTCTTCGCTTGTGGCGGCAACATGATCGTGCGGCGGGAGTCGTTCCTCGAAGCGGGCGGGTTCGACGAATCCTACTTCGCCTATCTCGAAGACGTCGACCTGGGCTGGCGTCTGTGGGCCGGTGGCGAGCGGGTGATCTGGACGTCGGAAGCGGTGGTCCGGCATCGGTCCATGGCTTCCAGCCAGCTGTTGGGGAGCTTCAATCGCGGGTTCCTCTTCGAGCGCAACGCCTTCCTGACCGCCCACAAGAACTACGAGTCGGGCCTCTGGCAGCAGATCATGCCGGCGGTGATGCTCACCCTCACCCATCGCACCCAGACCCTGTTGGTGCAGAACAATCCGGGAGCCGAGCAGCTCACCTGGAATCCCTACGAGGGAATGATCGCGGATACGGCCTCTTCTTCCCTCGACAGCCGCGAGGAGCTCCTGGATCCCTTGCCCAAGATCAGCCTGAGAGAGAAATGGCAGGGCTACGGTCCGCGGGACTTCTTTCGCAGGGGGATTCGCAAGGCCGCTCGGCTCGTCTTGCCGGCATGGGTCTTCGATGAGCAGGAAGGAACCCGCCTCACCGATGGTCGCACGGTGGCACAGTTTCGCGCCGTCAGCCATCTGCTGGGAAATCTCGAAGGTGCCGAGGCCGCCCGGCGCAGGACCCAGGCTCGCCGCTGCCGGCCGGATCGCGAGATCTTCGAGCGATTTCCGCTCTACCTGGTGCCTACCTATCCGGGCGACTCGAAGCTCTTCGCGTCGAGTGCATTTTCCCGCTGGCTACCCGAGGATCTACCCCTGGTCCGGCGAGATCTGGACGAGATCATGGAGGATCGGTGACTTCCTCGACCACGACCGCCGTTCCGTAGGCGATCACCTCGGAGGTCCCGGCCATGGTCGTCGAGGTAGCGAAGCGGAGGCAGATGATCGCGTTGGCCCCGAGGCTCCGAGCGTCTTCGCTGAGGCGGTCGATGGCCTGCTCCCGGGCTTCCGAGAGCATCTTGGTGTATTCGGTGATCTCTCCGCCAACCGCGTTGCGGAAATGCGCGATCAGGTCGCTTCCCAGGTGACGGCCGCGCACGGCGGTGCCCCGAGCGAGACCCAGAGTCCGGGTGATCCGCATATTGGCGATCGAGCTGCAGGTGACGATGATCATCGATGGACTCCGCGATACCGGTCGGTCTTCAGGTCTCGCAGCCGGTCGAGGAGGACCGACAGAAACAGGAAGACGAACGCGCCGGGTAGTCCGAGGACGAGGAAGATCTCGAGCGGGTCTCCGGTGTTGGAGAGGAAGCGCCACAAGGCCAGACCGGTGGTCACCACCAGCCAGCTGATCAATAGCCACCATCCGAGGGAGCGGCTGAGCCAGCTCACCCGGGTCTGCGGGAGCTCGGGCCATAGATCTTCGGAAGGGCTCTCGAAATGGGTCGCCAGAGTGTTGGTTCGCATGGTCTCGAGCTCTTCGTAGAGCTGACGACAGCTCTCGCAGTCTTCCAGGTGCAGCCGGACTCTCTGGATCTGTTGGTGCTGCAGTGCACCGTCCAGGTATCCGGTCAAGAGCGCTTCGTCGAAAGAACGAAGGCAGGGTTTCGAGGGCACGAGGACTCCACCTCCCCAATCAGTGGGTCAGGGCAAGCAGATCGTCTTCCACGATCTGCTTGAGGCGTTTCCTGGCGCCGTGAAGGCGGGACATCACGGTGCCAATGGGTATTTTCAGCGTTTCGGCGATCTCGGCATAGGAAAGATCCTGATAGTCCCTCAACACCAAGATCTCCCGCTGGGCAGGAGAGAGAGACTCCAGGGCCTGCCAGAGGTGGACCCGGAGCTGGCTCTGCCGCGCGTCGCGATGTGGGTCGACCGTCGGATCGAGCAGCTGGACCCGGAGGTTGCCCTCGTCGTCACGAGCGTCGATCGAGTCGTGCTTACGCACCTTGCGCCTACGCATGAGATCGATCACTCGGTTGCGAACGATCTGGAAGAGCCAGGGGCGCAGGGGCCGACTTTCGTCGAAGCGATGCAGATTGGTCAAGAAGCGCACCAGCGAGTCCTGGACCACGTCCATGGCATCGTCCGGATTGCCCAGAAGCTGCAGGGCGAGGAAATACATGGGGCGCCGGTACTCCTGAGCGAGCTGCGCTTGCGCCCGCCGGTCGCCGGCTCTTGCTCGCACGAGGAGCTCGTGCTCCGACAATGCGGGGTCTATGGTAACTGCAGGTTCGGAGAGAATCATTTGCGCTTCCACGTCTATGCTATACGTAAGCCGAGAGCTGTTATTCGAAGGAGCTCGAATCTACATGCGATTTTCTGTAGTGGTTCCGACCTACAACCGCCTCGAAATCTTGCCCGAGGTTCTCGATGCCCTGGAGAATCAGCAGGATCCTCCCGAATTCGAGCTGATCGTCGTCGACGACGGATCGACCGACGGAACCTCGCAGTGGCTCGCCGAGCGCGGGCTCCGGGTCGACGGCGAGATCTTGCAGCAAGAGAACTCGGGGCCGGCGGCTGCACGGAATCTCGGCGTGCGGCAGGCCCGCGGCGAGATGGTGGCCTTTCTCGGTGACGACACCGTCCCTGAGAAGGGATGGCTCGCCGCCCACGCACGAGCCCACGAGACCCGGCCGCAGCACGCGCACCTGGCGGTGATCGGCTATACCGGCTGGCATCAGCGCATGCGTCTCAATCCGTTCCTGCGGTACATCAACGACTACGGCCTGCAGTTCGGCTATGCGTTGATCGATCAGCCGGAAGAGGTGCCGTTCAACTTCTTCTATACCTCGAACCTCTCCCTCCCCCGAGAGCTGCTGCTCGAAGAGCCATTCGATCTGCGTTTCCCCTACCCCGCCTGGGAAGACATCGAGCTCAGCTATCGCTTGCAGCGAAGAGGCTTACACATGGTCTACGAGGCCGATGCCCGGACCGCCCACCACCATCCTACCGATCTCGAGAGATTCTGCGGCCGCCAGGAGAAGGCGGGTTATTCGGCGGTGGTCTTCCATGCCCTGCACGACGAGCTCGGCGGGTTTCTCGGCCTGGGACCGGAAGGTCCGCCGCCGCTTCCGTCGCCGAGCCTGCAGAGACTTCGAGAGGTCTTGGCGCATCTCTTGCAGAGGATTCCGGTGCGGACCCCGAGTCTGTGGGAGAATGTATTGAGGTTTCACTACATCCGTGGCCTCCATCGCGGATGGGCAGACCGGGCTGGATCTTCGCCGTAGCACGTTTGGGAGCTGCGCTCGGCGGAAAAAGAACCGCGGCAGAATCGGAATGAGAGAGTGGCGCCCCCAGCCGGGTGCCGGGAAAGGAGAAAACGTCATGTCTTTTGAGCTTGCGGCGAAAAGAGACCGGGCCGGATGGTGGAGCACGCTGGCGCTCGCGGGGCTGCTGGTGATTCCAGGTATCCCCGCGGAAGCGGGCCCTCAAGATCGTGGGAATGGCAATGGGCAGGTGTCCAAGGGCAAACCCTCGGCTCCCAGAGTGAGCAACGGATCGAGCAGGGGCTCCCGTTCGAGCGGCTCCCGGTCCCGGGCCAGCAGCCCGCGGTCGAGCGGCTCGCGGTCGAGCTCGGGCCGTTCGCGGGTCGCACCGCCGAGCCCCTCGCAGTCGGGTTCTTCCCGGAGCTCCGCGCAGCCTCGGTTCACCCCCACGGCTCCGCGTTCCTCGGTCACCGGCCCGAGCACCCGGAATGTCAGCCCACGTTACTCGGACGAGCCCCGGGAATCACCGGTCCTGCCCAAGCCGAAACCGCAGGTTCCCGTCATTTCCGGCAACGCTCCGAGCACCGGTAGCGGTAACCACGGCAGTGGTCGTCACGGGAGCGGACACAGCCGCAAGGGCCATCACGGTGGTCACTACCGAAGCCACTACCACTACCCCGGCTGCGGACACTCCTACGGCTATGGCTACGGCCGCTACGGTTATGGCTACGGCTACGGCTACGGGTCTCCGGGTTTCTACGGGTATGGCTACCCCGGCTACTATGGCGGCTACGGTGGTTATGGCGGTTACGGCGGCTACCGTGCACACGGCCATGTGTATATCGGTCACGGTCGCCACGAGCGCGAGGGCATGGGTGCCCTCGACCTGAATATCAAGCCGAAGAAGACCCAGATCTTCATCAACGGGGAGATCGCTGGGGTGGTCGATAGCTACGACGGGTATCCCGGCTATCTCTGGCTCGACGAAGGTACCTACGACATCGTGTTCTATCTCGAAGGACACACCACCATCTCGCGGCAGTACTCCATCTATGAAGGAGTCGTGATGGACGTCGACGATCGCATGGTCCCCGGCGAGGCCAAGCTGCCCGAGGAGCTGATCTCGAGAGAGACCGTCAATCGGGACGAGCGTCTGCGTCGGGATCGCGAAAGAGTGGCAGACGCCGAACGGGGTGAGGCGAGAGAGCCCAACGATGTCGGCCGTTTGGGTCTGCAGATCTGGCCCGAAGACACGGCGGTCTACCTCGACGGCCACTTCCTCGGCACCGCCGGGGAGCTCGGCCAGCTCAGCGCCGGCTTGTTGGTGGAGCCCGGAGACCACCTGCTCGAGCTGGTGCGGCCCGGCTTCGTCACCGAAGAGGTGGAGATCACCGTCGAGGTCGGCGAAAAGGTCGATCTGAGCTTGGAGCTGAAAGAGCGCTGAGCGTCTTACTCCCGGGCCTTCTCGAAGGCCCGGCGAGCGTTCTCCGCCGCTTCCAACGCGCTGGCGACCTGCCGGGTATCCCCCGGCGGATTGCCACGCCTGGCCAGGGCCCGGGCGCCGCGCAAGGCCTTCTCGAAGGACTGGTACCCGAGCAGCAGCTGGGCGTCGGCATTGGCCCGAGGGCGAGCCGGCTTTTCATCGATCAGGGATTCGAGCCGGCCACCGAAGCGGTTGGTGAACGACTTCCAGGCGTCGGCATCGTCGGTGCCCGCCAGCGGCTCGACATCGGCGAGGGCGTCTCGCAAGAGCGACTCGAGATCGGCCCCGGCCGAACGGTAGCGAGAGGCTCCGGTCTGGCTCTCGGCGGCTCCGGTCTCGGCGCGGGCGAGCCACGCGGCTTCGGCGAAGTGCCGATTTCGGATCTGGGTCCAGGCCTTCTGCAACTGCACCTGCCGTGCCGGATCCACCGGCTGCGCACGCACG
>CAZMEL010000400.1:0-5845 GCA_964565225.1 uncultured Thermoanaerobaculia bacterium
CACCTCGAGCAGCGGCCCCGAAGCCCGGCTCGTGGGCTCGGGCAACCATCGCCTGGAGATTCCCCTCACGGCCGGCCAGGCCTGCGAGCTGGAGCTGGTTCCCAACTACCAGCTCATCGACCTCGCGAGCTTCCGGCGCTCGACCCTGACCCTCGAACAGCTCGCCTGGCAGCCGAGGAGCTGATCAGCGAGGCGGATCGAGGAACGCGAAGAGGCTCTCCCAGTACCAGGCGGCGATCTCCGGGGAGCCCGTGCGGGGCGCATGGCCGGCATCGGGACGCGAAATCACGGTCGCCCCGCCGGTTCCGTAGTCCTCGGCCAGGCGATCGACCCCATTGGGGCCCGTCACGATGTCGTTCTCACCGAAGAGGATCAGGCCGGGCACCCGCGCCACGCCCGGATCGAAGAACGGCAGCTCACCCGCCGCCACCAGAAAGTTCAGGGTCGGATAGAAGCCGCCCTGGGTTGCGAACACGTAGTCGCGCACGGCCTGGGGTGCCTCGGTGAGAAACACCGCGGAGCCTTCTCCGGGCACGAAGAAATATCCGTCGGGAGAGCTCTCGAGCGCCGCCACGAACGCGGGATCGGTCAGCGGGCCACCGAGCAGCACATCGTAGAGCATGGCGCTCATCACGCAGCTGCGCACCCGGCTCGCATCGGCGGCGAGCTGGGTGGCCAGCGAGCCACCATACCCCGCGCCGACCAGGTCGACCTTCGGCACCGCGCGGAAGAATCGAATGTAGCGCAAGAGCACCTGCAGCACTTCCTGGTTGGCCTCGAAGCTGGCTTCGAGGCCATCGGTCGGGCGGGTGCTCTCTCCCACTCCCAGGTAGTCGACGGTAAAAGCGAAGTAACCGCGACGAGCTGCCATGGCGGTGCCGTCGTACCCCGGCACGGGAATGCTGTGGTGGTTGCCCTTGAAGGCGCTGCCCGAGAGGAAGAGCACCGAGCGATGGGGCCAGCTCCACCACGAGCCGAGGGTGAAGTGCTCGGTGACGAACAAGGTCCGTCCACCGCCCACCGGGACCTGGTGGCTGAGGGTGTAGACCCGATCGAAGAGCTTCTCGCCGCCACTTTCCAGGTGCTTCGCCGGCAGACGATCGACCCAGCCCCGTGCGGGATCCACCACTTCCTCGAAACCGGCACCATCGGAACGGGTGGAGGCTTCGTCCACGAGTCGGGCGGAGCCGACACTGGAAGGCCCGGCCGCGGCCGAGCCGGCCCCGAGCAGCAAGAGGATCAGGCCCACTCCGATGAGCGAGAGGCGGAGAGACGGCACGGTTCCGGCTCCTCGGACGCGGCGGAGGGCTCCAGACAAAGACTCGAACATGTTGATCTCCTCGTACGTTGCATTCTCGCGGCGGCTCGCAGGCCGCCGCCAAACTCTCGACGAATCGATACCGCTCGGCTCGACCTGCCTCGTAGTGAGAATCCGCGACCTACCGCCAAGCCGGGGCGACCCGGTGCTACAGAGGGCTCAGTGGGATCCGTCGGTGACTCGCCGATAGAGCCGCAGATAGCGCTGGCAGACGGCTCCGATACCGAAATGCTCGCGAGCCCGAGCCCGTGCCCCCTCTCCGAGACGTCGCCGCAGATCGGGATCGAGCAGCAGACGGCACAAGGCCTCGGCCAGGGCGTCGGCGTCCTCCGGCTCGACCAGCAGCCCCCCTTCGCCGTGGGCCACCGCCTCGGGGATTCCCGACACGGTGGTGCTCACCACCGGCAGGCCGGCGGCCATGGCTTCGAGGATCGCCACCGGAAACCCCTCGTAGATCGATGGCAGGCAGAAGATGTCGGCCTCACCGTAGAGGCGAAGGAGCTCCGGCCGCGGAATGGCACCGAGGAAACGGGCCCGCTCCGCGAGTCCCAGCGCCCGAGCTCGCGCCTCGAGCTCCTCGCGATGCTCACCGTCGCCGACGACCTGCAGTCGGGCCTCGGGAGCTCTGCGAGCGACCTCGGCGAAGGCTTCGACCAGGACTCCCACCGCCTTGCGGGTTCGCAAACGCCCGGCGTAGAGCACGAGCGGCCGCTCGGGATCGGGCCTGCGGTCGGGATCCGCGGCGAGCTCGGGCACGCCGTTGGGAATCACCTCGACGTCCCGAGCCCCGTAGTCTTCTTCCAGCTCGGTGGCGGTCACCCGGCTCGGGGCCACCACCGCCTCCGCCAGGCGAACGGTCAGGCGACCGAGCAAGGAAAGGATCGGCGCTCGCAGCCAGCCGAAGACCCTCTCCCCTCCCGTGGGTCGCGACACCACCCGCTCGCCCGCCCGCACCGGGCGTACCGAGAGGCGCTCGCGACGGTACGAGACCTGCAGGGTGGCCACCAGCCGCGGGTGACGTTGCCGGGGCCGAAGCTTGCGATCGATCCGGAGAGCCAGCGCCGCGAGGACCCCGTCGGACTCGTGTACATGCACCAGGTCGAACGATTCCGCTCGCTGCAGCCGGCGGAACACCCTCGCGGCGTGCAGGGGGAAGAGCAGCTTGCGTCCGCCGGTGCCCACCGCCCAGGGATCCGCAGGGTCCGCCCGCCGGGTGAGCACTCGTACGAAGTGGCCCTCCGCGTCGAGCGCCCGGGCCAGGTCGTGGGCCAGGGCACCCACCCCGGTGATCTCGGCCGGCGGATAGGTGTTGGTGAGGATCAGGATCCGCATCACGATTCGATCGGGCCGACGCGAGGCGGCGCGACGAAAGAGCTCGTCGTGTCGCCGGGCAATGGCGTCCCAGCTGAGCTCGTTCCGCACCTTGTCTCGGCCGGCGGCCCCCATGCGGCGAGCCGCTGCCGGGTCGGCGAGCACTTCGGCGATCGCCGCCGCCAGGGCTTCCGGGTCTTTTTCCGGCACCAGCAGCCCGGTGGTACCGTGCGCTACCGCCAGGGGAATACCCGCCAGGTCGGTCGCCACCACCGGCCGGCCCGCGGCCATGGCCTCGAGCACCACGATCGGCAGACCATCGATATTGCCACGTTCGTCGCGGACCGACGGCATCACGAACAGCTCGCCGGTCGCGACCAGCTCCAGCACCCGAGGATGCGGCAACATCCCGGGAAACGACACCCGTTCGGCGATGCCGAGCTCCCGGGCTCGCGCCCGCAGGGGCTCGAGAAGGTCGCCTCCCCCGCCGAGGATCAGCCGCGCTCGGGGCTCCGCTTGCAAGACCCTCGGCATGGCTTCGATCAGGTACCGGAAGCCTTTTTTGTCGACCATGCGTCCCACCGCGGTGAGCAGCCGATCGCCGGGCTCTACGTCCGCGGCCCAGGGGGCCGGCCCGGCGCCGGGCGCCGGGCCCGAGGGCACGTCCGCCTCGGTGCCGTTGGGCACCAGCAGGATCTTGGCGCGGTCTTCCGGGCGCCCGATCCGCGCCAGGCGCTCCTGGAGATCGGCGCTGCACGACGTGACATGGGCGACCCCCTGCAAGGTCTGGCGGGCCATCCGCCGGGTCACGGAGTTCTTCTCCGCCACGAAGACGTCGGAGCCGTGCAGGGTGGTGGCGAAGGGAATCCCCAGCTGCCGCGACACCTTCCAGGCGAGGTAGCCGTTCGGCAGGTGCCAGTGGGCGTGGATCATTTCGATCCCTTCTTCGCGCACCAGCTTCTCCAGGGCTCTTTCACCGAAGAAGAGGTAGAAGGGAGCCTGGGCCACCGGCAGGAACCGCATCGAGATGTCGCGATGGAAGGTACGGGAGTACCCGAAGGCGTGCAGCCGGTCCGGCCAGCCATACCGAAACGGGCGGATCTCGAGGGTGGAGTCGGGATCTTCCCGGATCTCCTGATCGAAGGGAATGAGGACGAAGACCCGGTGCCCGAGCCGGGTCAGGGCCTCGCACAGGCTCTTGACGAAGGTCCCGTGGGTATCGCCAGGGAAGCGAGGGAAGCTGTGGGCGAGAACCGCGATCTTCAAGCTTCGAGCTCCCGCAGGAGGTCTACCTCGACCAAGGCTTCTACGGCCTCCGCCACGGCGCCGAACGACTGGCCCGCTCGCTGGCAGATATCGAGCAGCGAATGTTCGCCGTCGCTCAGGTTCAGCACCCAGAGCAGGACGAGCTCTCGCTCTCGGCCGTCGTCGCGGCCTCCGAGCAGACTGTAGAGCCCCCGGCGCCCCAGCTGGGGCTCACACTTCGGGTTCTGGTTGAGGTACCGAGCCTCGGTTTCGAGAACCCGAATCACCTCCAGATAGCGCCGCGCCGAGAGGGCCAGGTGCTCCGGACGGATCAGCTCCAGGTCGTCGTCGGAGCTGTGGTACTCCGGGTACTCTCCCCAGGGCGTGCGGGTGAGGGATCCCACGGGGAGGTCGAAACCGGGCGAGCAGAACTGGCGTTCGTCGTAGCCGAAGGGCACGAAGTCCCTGGCCTCGAAAGGCTCTCCCGCATCCTGCAACACCTGCCGCACGGCGCGGTCGATGGTGGCATCGCCTCGCCGGCTCTCCTTGTAGCGGAAGGCCCCGCCGTCGCCTAGATTCGCCGCGATCAACCCGTGTGCCACCCGCCGTGCCCGTTCCTCGTTGCGTGCCAGCCAGGTAATCGCCCCGAGGGTGCCGGGAGCGAACAGAATCACGTAGGTGTAGCGCGGCTTCCCCCCCTCTGCCACCAGCTGCTGGAGCTGCCGGGCCACGGCGGCCACCACACCCAACCCCGAGAGGTTGTCGTTGGCCAGCGACGGGTGGCAGACATGGGCCGAGAGCAGCACGATCTCTTCCCGCTCGCCGGGAATCACCACCTCGCCGTAGGTCAGGTGCCCGGGCTCGAGGGTGGCGTCGATCCGCACCTCGTAGAGATCGTCCGGCAAGGCTTCCAGCTGCCGATGCGGCAGGCAGAATCCCCAGCGGCGCTTGTAGTACGAGGTCCGATAGGGAATCGCGTCGGGCCGGGCCGGGTCGCTGTAGAGGTGCGGACGAAGCTCGGCGAGCCGAAAACGCCCGGAGACCGGCTCGCTGTATCCGAGAACGTGCAGGTTGTGAGATCTGGAATCGACGATCCGCCGCCCCGAGGAGTCGGCGATGTACCCCTCGCGCAGGTTCCATTCCTCGGGCACCGTCCAGTCGAAGACCGGCGTGCCCGAGGGCACCTCGTGTTTCTCGAGCGGCAGGTCTCGGCCGAGGAGATCCAGGGTCTGCCGAACGCCGTTTCCCGTCAGGCTGCGGCCCATGGGGTAGGCCTCCCGGGCGAAGGAGTAGATCTCTTGGCCCAGGGCTTCGAAGTCGAGCTCGGCGAGGAGCTGATGCAGCGGCAACATGTCGTCAGGAAGTCGGATACGCCTGTGTGGTGCGTGGAGCCCGCCTGCCCGGAGCTGGACGGCGGCGACGCAAGACCGAAGCATAACGTGTTTGTTAGAGTGCATCCATGGGCAACGAACGGGTCGTCGCCTGCAGGAATTGCCAGGCCAAGAATCGTCTCCGGTCCCGGGGTGCGAGCCACTCGCCCCGCTGTGGACGCTGCCAGGCGCCCTTACCCTGGGTGGTCGACGCGGGCGATGGTGACTTCGATGCCGAGGTCGCGGGTGCCCCGGCCACCCTGGTCGATTTCTGGGCGGCCTGGTGTGGACCTTGCCGCATGGTGGCGCCGGTGCTCGAAGAGATCGCGGGGGAGTGGGCGGGCCGCCTGAAGATCGTCAAGGTCGACGTCGACAAGGCCCCTCGGCTCGCGGCTCGCTTCCGGGTCCAGGGCATCCCGCTGCTGCTGTTCTTCCGCGACGGCCAGCCCGTTCACAGCCAGGCCGGCGCACCGCCGAAGCCGGCGCTCGAAGCCCTCCTTCGACAGCACCTCGCTTAAATCGATTCTGTCAGATTCTCCCGTGGGCCGAGTCGGCGTTCCTTCCACCAGGTCTCGAAGGGTCGCGCCGGCCGGTTGGGCTC
>CAZMEL010000401.1:0-5818 GCA_964565225.1 uncultured Thermoanaerobaculia bacterium
ACGCCGCACGTTTCTCCCTGGCCTACCAGCTCCGGGTGCTCGAGCTCTGGGAAGGGATCGGCAGCCTGCTGCTGGGTCGCTGCGGAATCGATCTGGGGGAGATCTTCCTGCGGGAGAACTCGCGGCACGACATCACCCACGGCGCCAAACCCCTGGAGGTGGAGGGCGTCAACAAGAACATCGTGCAGCAGGTCGCTGCTCTCGCCAGGGGAGGCCAGATCCTGCTGACCAAGGGAGCTTTCGAGCTGGCCGAGCGGTCCCTGCACGGCCAGCAGGTCGAGGGGCGAGAGCTGCGCTGGGAGGTCTTCGGCGCGTTCGAGCTCGAAGGGGTCGAAGAATCCCTGCAGATCGGCGAGGTGGGATTTCCCGGCGTCTCGGGCTTTCATCGGCCCACGCCGCCGCTCGCGGCTTCCGAGGCCACCAGGGGCTCGTCGATCTGGAGCGGCTCCGGTCTCGGGATGGTGGCCGGAGTGGTGCTGGTCTTGCTCCTGACGGCAGGCCTGCTCGGACGTCGCAGTGTGCAGGAAATGCCTCCCGAGGTCGTCGAGCCGACGCCGCCACCGGCCGCGGCCGAGGTGCCGAGCCGGCTGTCGGTAGCGATTCTCGGTTTCAAGAACCTGTCGCAGCAGACCGAGACCGACTGGCTCAGCACCGCACTCTCGGAAATGCTCTCTACCGAGCTGGCGGCGGGCGACGACCTGCGGCTGGTGCCCGGCGAGAGTGTCTCGCGGATGAAGCGCGAGCTGGAGGTCCCGGAGGTCGACGCTCTCGCGCCGGAAACCCTTGCCGTGGTGGGCCGCAATCTGGGGATCGAATACGTGATCGCCGGCTCCTACCTGGCCCTCGGTCAGGAAGGAGAGCGGGACCTGCGGCTCAACCTGCTGGTCCAGCGCACGGACGGCGCCGACGATGCCATCCGCTTCTCCCAGGCCGGCGGAGAGTCCGACATTTTCGACCTGGTGGTGGATACGGCGGTGAGCCTGCGCAGCCGTCTCGACCTGGGCGATCTCACCTCGGCCCAGGCGGAGGCGGCCGAGGCCACCCTCTCGACCAGCCCCGAAGCCATGCGCCTCTACGCCCAGGGGCTCGAGAAGATGCGTGATTTCGAGGTGGCGGAGGCCCGGGACCTCCTCGGCCGAGCGGTGGCGAGCGATTCCGGCTTCGCCCTGGCCCACGCCGCCCTCAGCGAGGCCTGGCTGGCCCTCGGGTACGACAGTGAGGCGGCGAAGAGCGCGCAGAAGGCCTTCGAGCTCTCCGCCGGCCTGCCCCGTCAACACTCGTTGTTGATCGAAGGGAGATTCCACGAGACAGCGGCGGCCTGGGACGAAGCGATCGGCACCTACGAGGCTCTGTTCCGCTTCTATCCCGACAGCATCGACTACGGCCTGCGCCTGGCCAGGGCGCAGGGAACCTCGGGGAGCAGCGCCGATGCCCTGCAGACGATCGACACCTTGCGTCGCCTGGGCCGTGAGGATCCGCGGATCGAGCTCCTGGAAGCCGAGGTGACCTACGGAGCTTTCGACTACCAACGCAGCCTGGCAGCGGCGCGGGAAGCCGAAGAGCAGGGCAAACGCCATTCGGCCAAGATCCTGGTGGCGGAAGCTCTGCGCGTCCAGGGCCGGGCCCTGATGCAGCTCGATCGCAGAGACGAGGCGATCCGGGTTCTGCTCGCTGCGGAAGGGCTCTTCGAAGAGGCGGGCGATCAGGGCCGGAAGGCCGACGCCATGGCCACCCGGGCGACCGTGCTGCAATTCCAGGGCAAGATCGCAGAGGCGGAGGCCCTGCACCTGGAGTCGATGGCGGTGGCCGACGCGATCGGCAACCGCGAGGCCAAGGCCAACGGGCAGAACACCCTGGCGTTGCTCTACCAGCGGCAGGGCAAGCTGGCCGAGGCGCGGGCATTGTTGGAGCAGGCGGTCCACACGGCGCGAGAGATCGGCGACCGCAACCAGGAGGCCTGGTACCTCGACAGCATGGTCTGGGTGGTCTACCACCAGGGAGAGCTCGACGACGCCCGTCGCCTGGCGCTGGAAGAGCTCGCGATCTACGAAGACCTGGAGAGCGGGGAAGGGCTCGCCTGGAGCCACTTCTACCTCGGGCAGATCGCCCTCCGCGCCGGAGACGTGGCGGGGGCCCGAGAAGCCTACGAGAAAGGCTTTGCCGCGGCCGGCGAGGAAGGGAGCGACTACCAGCTCGGTTTTCTGCACTACGGCCTGGGGGAAGCCCTGCTCGAAGCCGGGGATCTGGAAGGAGCCGCCCGGGAGAGCGAGATCGCCCTGGACCTGCGTTCCCGCCTCGACGAGCCGGGCACCCTGGCGGCCTCGCGCCTGATGATGGCTCGGCTGGCCCTCGAAGCGGGTCGGGCCGCCGAGGCGGAGAGCTTGGCGAGACGGTCGGCAGCGGAGTTCTCCCAGGCCAAGATGCCGGATTTCGTGGCTTCGGCCGATGCCATGACCGCGCGAGCTCAGCTGCGGGCCGGACGCATCGAAGAGGCCGAGGCAACTCTCCGCCCGGCACTTCCCACGGCCGCACGGTCGGAAGTGCCGGCCACCCGCATCGCCGTAGGTCTCGCCCAGGCGGAGTGGAAGGCGGCCAGGAGGGAGCTGGCGAACGCCCGTTACGATCTCGATCAGCTCATCGGCGAGTGCCGGTCGGTGGGTTGGCGACAGTGGTCCCTGCAACTGCAGCTGGCGAGGGAAGAGCTTCTCCGCGACGGCGGGGCGCCATCGCCCCCGGCCATCTCGAAAGCGCTGGCCGAATCCGCGGCGGCGAGCGGTTTCCGCCGGATCGAGGCCCGGGCCCTGGCGCTGGTCACGGCGGAGGGCTGACGTCGGCTCCGGAGTCGGGCGCGGGGTTCTTGACTATTGCCAACGAAAAAGAAAAGCTAGCGCTCGTTCCCGGCTTCGCCGCCGGGGAGGATCGAGAGGGGATTCGATTCTCTTTTTGCAAGCCCAATCCAGCCGGTATGGAAGGAGAATTCCAGTGAAGCTCGGAGATGTCCTCAGGAAAGAACGCGAGAAAAAAGGCCTGGCGGTCGAAGATGTCTCTTCGTACCTCGGAGTATCCACGGAGGCCTACGAGGCGATCGAGAACGGAGAGTCCGATGCCGAGCGTTGGGGCCCCGTCCTCGCCCAGATCGCCATCGAGCTGGAGACTCCGACCTCGCGTCTACTGGCCGAGAGCGGCCGTTCGCGGGACTGCAAACCCGGACAGGCCGGAGAGCTGATCCGTGGGCACCGCGAACGGGTGGAGAAATCGGCGGAGGAGATGGCCCAGGCGACCGGGCTCTCCGCCGAGGCGTACGAGTCGGTCGAGCGGGGCGAGTCGCCGATCGAGACGGTAGGGCCGCAGATGCTGGCCTTCGCCGAAAAGATCGAGCAACCCGTCTTCAACCTCTTCTACCCGTGTGGCCTGCCCTTCCAGGAGCTCGACGACTACCCCTGAGCTTCCCCGTCGCGCCACCTCGGTGCGGCGGCTGTAAATGCGCGAGAGCCCGGCGCCAGCGAGCGGTGACCGGGCTCTTCTTGCGAACGCCACCGTGAGCGCCCGTGCTCGACCTCAGGCTTCGGCCTCGATCTCGATGGGCTCGTAGGTCGGAATGATGAAGGGTGACGCCAGCTCCTCGGTGCAGAATGCCTTCCACTCGTCGGTCACATCGTCGAAGATGATGTTCTCGTCGATGAAGATCCCGTCGGTGACGGTGTAGTTCTCTTGTAGATAGAGGATGTCGTCGTCACCGAGGGCGGTGCGCGGCTCCGCGCTCTCTCCGTCCACTTCGTCGACCTGACGCAGGTTCTCTAGGTTTTCCTTCCAACCGGAATATTTGCGCAAGTCTTGCGCCATATAGGCCTTACAGTACTTTCCCATCTCGGCCATCTGTTTGCTCCTGTTCCTTTTGCAGACCTACCTGACTTCGTGCCGTGGACCGGCCGTTGCGATGGACATCCGGACTCTTCGCGTCGAAGAATCGGCCGCGGTCGAACCGCAGCCCGTGGAACCCTTGCACCAAAAACTTGACAGCGAAGTCGCTGTGTCCCCTCTCGAATCTCTCGATCCGGCTTCGGGCTCGAAGAAGAATGTTGGAAGCCGTACGGCTGGATAGAGATTTCCCTCTAATCATATGACCAGCGGCGAGGATCGGCAACCGCTACCGCGGGGATCCCTCGAAGGGGCGGGCGCCAGCAGCCGTGGCGGCGGGCGAACGGCGCAGAACCCGGCCCGGAAGACGACCGGTGGCCCGCCCGTGCTCGTAGACGCGTTCTCCTGCGACCCAGACCCCGAGGATTCCATCCGACAGGGCCCGGGGATCGGCGGTGGTGGCGCGGTCGATCACCCGGGCGGGATCGAACCAGACCAGGTCGGCGGCGTTTCCGGGGGCCAGCGTGCCGCGGTCTGCGAGCCCCAGGTGATCCGCCGCCAGGCCGGTCATCTTGTGCACGGCGAGAGGCAGGCTCAGGGTGCCCCGTTCGCGGACGAAGCGGCCGAGAATTCGTGTCATCGCGCCGAAGCTCCGGGGATGGGAGTCGCGCAGGGCGCCGTCGGTACAGAAGGTGGATCGGGGCCAGCGCAGAAAGGCCGCCACGTCGTCTATGTGCATGCTCTTGGCGATCACTGGAGCCGGTGGCTCGTCGGAATCGCCGGGGCCGTCCATGCGCTCCGCTGCCTGGGCCAGGCGCAGGAGGGTGCTCACCGGGTCGGTGCCGTGCAGCGCGGCGATCTCGGCCAGGGTCTTGCCCGCCAGGCGAGGCTCCGGGGCAAAGGCAGGAAAGAGCAGGTCTCCGGGTGCCACCACCTGCTCGAGGGCGAAGGTAGCCGCGCGACGATCGGAGAAGTCGCGTTCGGGAAAGAGCACGGTGACCGACGACTGCCAGAAGGTGTAGGGATAGAGATCGAAGGTGATGTCGATCCCCTCGGCTCGCGCCCGGTCGATGTGCTCGAGCAGCTCTTCCGAGCGGCCCCAGTGGCCGCGCATCCCGAGCTTGAGATGGGAGATCTTCACCGGCAGCCCGGCCTTGCGGCCGAGCTCCAGGGCTTCGTCTACCGCCTCGAACACGGTGCGGTCTTCGCTGCGCAGGTGGGTGGCGTAGGTGCCTCCCGCGGCCGCCACGACCCGGGCCAGGGTCTCGAGCTCCGAGGGCTCGGCGTAGAGCCCGGGCTCGTATTCGAGGCCCGAGCTGAGGCCGAAGGCGCCGGCAGCGAGCTCGGCTTCGAGGTGGGCCGACATCTCGGTGATTTCCTCGGCGGTCGCGGACCTCTGGAAGTCGTCTTCGAGCACCTGCTCGCGCAGGGTTCCGTGGCCCGCGAAGGCCGCGAGATGGATCGCCGCGGGGTGTGCTTCTCGCTCCGCGAAGAACTCCTCGAGGGGAAACGGCGAAGCTCCGTCCTGGCCGATCACCGCGGTGGTGATGCCCTGGCTCACGGCGGCCAGCGCCTCGGGATGCTCGTCGAGACCGAAGCCGAAGTGGGAGTGGGTGTCGATGAAGCCCGGGGCGAGGGCGAGGCCCCGGGCGTCGAGGGCTTGTTCGCCGGGAACAGCGGCCAGGTCTCCGACCTCGAGGATCCTCCCCTCGCCGATCCGCACGGAGCCCGAGAATCCGGGAGCGCCGGTGCCGTCGAGGATCCAGGCATTGTCGATGCGCAAGGTGTCTCGGGCCTCCACGGTCGGGATGGAGCGAGAGGACTGGCAGGCAACGACCGAGCTGGCCGCCGCGGCCAATGCCAGGCAGAGAATGGGCGACACCTTGCGAGGGAGCCGTAGCCTCAAGTCGAATCTCCCCGAACGATGGCTTCTACGAAGTCGGACCCCTTGAGCTTATAC
>CAZMEL010000402.1:0-5810 GCA_964565225.1 uncultured Thermoanaerobaculia bacterium
GCTTATTTGCCCAGCTGTGGAAATCGTCGATGGACCCTGAGGGGGATTGCGACATTCGTCGGGTTCGCCTCGTTTGTACCACCACGAATTGTGGAAATCGTCGATGGACCCTGAGGGGGATTGCGACTATCGACCGCCGAGCCAAGCAAGCGGAGGCCGCAATGTGGAAATCGTCGATGGACCCTGAGGGGGATTGCGACATTTCGGTTGAAAAACTCCTCCGCGCTCTTTGCGCGGAGTGGAAATCGTCGATGGACCCTGAGGGGGATTGCGACCTTTTGTTTGGGTGTCACATGCGGGAATACGCTGTGTAAGATGTGGAAATCGTCGATGGACCCTGAGGGGGATTGCGACAGTCGCAAGTTCGTCTATTTCGCCATCTGAATCGAGGTGGAAATCGTCGATGGACCCTGAGGGGGATTGCGACACCTCAAGTCTTTTCTGCTCCTTTTTCGTCATCGGTCGCCTCCTGTGGAAATCGTCGATGGACCCTGAGGGGGATTGCGACTTTTTCGCGGCGTGGGTCATGGTGTGACCTACCTTTCGGTGGAAATCGTCGATGGACCCTGAGGGGGATTGCGACAAGTTACTCCGAGGAAGCTTGCTGTGGTCGGCCGTGGAAATCGTCGATGGACCCTGAGGGGGATTGCGACATCTGCTAAAAGAGACGCTACACACCATTCGCCCGTGGAAATCGTCGATGGACCCTGAGGGGGATTGCGACAATTCCTCCTATTCAACCATTGGGTGTAGGGACTGATCCCGTGGAAATCGTCGATGGACCCTGAGGGGGATTGCGACAGTCTTTGAGAGCTCGTCACAGGGACGATTTTTCGCCGTTGTGGAAATCGTCGATGGGCCCTGAGGGGGATTGCGACAGTTTGACGCCAATCCATAACTGCGCACGTGCTGACGGCATGTGGAAATCGTCGATGGACCCTGAGGGGGATTGCGACATCTTGGAAGCCGTTTGTCCCCGGGAATTGTAAGGACAGGTAGAAATCGTCGATGGACCTTGAGTGGGGTGTGCGACACCTACGACAAGTCGGCCGCGGAGGGAGGAAAGAAACCTTTCTTTAGAGCTCAGGGAGAGAAAATAGACAAAGTCTCGCCGCCCGACACGAACCGTGGGAACAAGCTACGCCGGGAAGGCCCTGGAGGGACCGGAGGGTAGTGCCCGGGGCGGGCGACTGGGCGCGTAGCGCGGAGGGTAGCGCCCCGGGGCCGGGAAAACCTCGGCCGCTTTGGGGCGAAGCGCCAGATCATTTCCCGACGAGCTCGAGGGCCCGGGCCATCACGGCTTCGCCGTCGAGGGCCTGTACCTTTCCGGAGAGGACTTCGGCTCGGTGCTGGCTGGCTGCTTGCAGGTGAGCTCGTTCGACGTCCGGATCCGATCTCTTCGGATTCCCTACTGACCTCAGAGATCCTCCTCGGATACGATGTCGATCATGAGATTTTTCTACGAGATCTGCCAATTCGTCAGGGGTATTCGGGTCCGATGAGCCTCGAGAGCCGGTGTGAGCACGCGTTCGACAACGCGGAGCGGTTTCGGGGCAAGCACTACCTCCACCAGTCTCGGGCGTGGCTCGAGGATGTCTGGGAAGACGGAGCGAGAGGCGCGGTGCAGGGAGAGGGGAGGCACACGTATCGGGTCGAGGTTTCCTGGTTGGATGCCGACGTCGGCGTGCTCGGGGTGGACTGTACGTGCTCTCGCTATCGGGAGTACGGGGTTTTCTGCGAGCACCTGTGGGCGATTCTTCTCGTGCTCGACCAGGAGAAGCTCTCGCAAGAGGTGCCCGGGACGGGAATGCTCGATCTCGAGGATCTTATGGTAGGTAGCTACCCCGGAGACACTGAGGAGGTCCCGAAGCCCGCGGTTCCGGAACCGCCATCGACCTGGCAGGCGCGAATCGAGGCGGTGCGCAACTGGACCCAGCGCGAGGCGGCGGCGGGGCGGGCTTCAGGTGGGCGGCGACGCCAGCTGTGGTTGGCTCTCGATCGCGATCAGGTTTCCGCCACGGAGGAGCTGGAGGTTTGGTTCTACTGCCGGGACTGGCTGAAATCGGGCAAGCTGGGCAAGCTCAAGCCGGCCACTCTGGGGCGCCACGATCTCGACCGTTTCGACCGGGAAGACCGCGAGACGTTGCGGTTTCTCCTGGGGTTGGGCTTGAGCGGCGCCTCGGGGCTCTACGATTCGTTTCGGTCTTACTACGATCCCGGCAGCTACAAGGAGAAGCTGCGCTCGGTGGCGATTTCGCAGATGTTCCTGGAAGAGGCCTTCACCAGGCTCTGCGGCACCGGGCGTTTCGGCTGGTTGAGCAAGGACCGGAGCGAGGTGGAGCCGCTCGAGCTGCTGCCGGGGGCGTGGCGTTGGGGGTTGCGGCTCGAGGAGGTCGACGGCGGGCTGCGGCTCGGTGGAGCGTTGACCCGGGCTTCGGACGAGTCGGCGCCGCCACCTGCCGATTTTGGGAACAACATCCTGCTGGAATCCGGCTGGTTGCTCTACGCCAATGCGGTGGCCCGGCTGGAGAACGGCCCGCGCATCTATCCCTGGGCACAGATGATCAACGTCCATGGGCCGATGGAGATTCCGCGAGAGGAAGAGGCCGAGGCGATGCAGGCGCTGCTCGGGCAGGCGGAGCTGCCGCCGCTGGAGCTGCCGGAACGCATGAGGCTGCAGGAGCCGGCCGAGGAGCCGGTGCCGCGCCTGCGGCTCGAGTCGCGGCAGGGGTTGTTCATCGGCAAGATCGCGTTTCTCTACGGCGAGTCCGCGGTGTCTCCGTACGAGAAGGCCACTCATTGGTTCGACCAGACCACCGGCCGGGTGGGTTTCCGGCAGCCCGACTCCGAGCGAAGGATTCTGGAGGCTTTCGCCGAGATCGAGCCGCGGATTCCGATGGGAGACCAAGAGGTCGTGCTGCCGGAGGAATTCTTCGTGGAGGCGGTGCGCCAGCTGCACGCGCAGAGCTGGCGGGTGGAGGTGGACCACCGGCCGGTGCTTCTTTCCGAAGGCTTCACGGGCGAGGTCGGCAGCGGGATCAACTGGTTCGACCTTTCGGGGCGCATGCACTTCGGTGCGTCGAAGGTCGGGTTGCCTCGTCTGCTCGCCGCGATTCGCAAGAAGAAACGCTACGTGCTGCTCGACGACGGCTCGATGGGGTTGTTGCCGGAAGAATGGTTGGTACGCTTCGGGTCTCTGAGCGGCATGGTCGGCCAGGTGGAGGGGGAGAGCCTGCGCTTCGAGCTGCCGCAGGGTTTCCTGCTCGATGCCCTGCTGGCCGACGAAGAGGGGGTCGAGCTCGATACGACCTTCGCAGAGCTGCGCCAGCGCATCCGTTCGGCGGGAGAGATCGAGCCCGCGGCGGCGCCGGAGACGTTGCAGGGTACGTTGCGGCCCTACCAGGCGGAGGGGCTCGGCTGGATCGGCTGGCTCTCCGAGCTCGGCCTGGGCGGTTGCCTGGCCGACGACATGGGCCTCGGCAAGACGATCCAGGTGCTGGCGTTTCTCGAAGAGGGTCGCCTGGCGGGCGAGATGGAAGAAGGCTGGTCGCTGCTGGTGGTGCCGCGCAGCCTGCTCGGCAACTGGGTGGCGGAGGGACAGCGATTCACCCCCGGCCTGCCCATGCACATCTATCACGGGCCGGGACGTCACGAGGCTCTCGATACCCTGCGCGAGGAAGGGCGGCCGATGGTGCTGGTGACGACCTACGGCACCTTGCGTCGCGACATCGAGACCCTGCGCGAGACGGAGTACGCCACGGTGGTGCTCGACGAGGCCCAGGCGATCAAGAATGCCGACTCCCAGACGGCCAAGGCGTGCCGGCTGGTGAAGGCGCGGCGGCGGCTGGCGCTCACCGGCACGCCGGTGGAGAACCACCTGGGAGAGCTCTGGTCCCTCTTCGAGTTCCTCAACCCGGGCATGCTCGGCCAGCTGCCGTCCCTGAGCCGCTTCGCGGGCGAGCGCACGTTGTCGCCGGAGGCCCTCGAGCTGGTGGCCCGGGCGTTGCGGCCGCTGATCCTGCGGCGTACCAAGCAGCAGGTGTTGAAGGATCTGCCGCAGAAGACCGAGCAGGTCTTGACCTGCGAGCTGTCGACCCGGGAGCGCAAGCGCTACGACGAGCTGCGCGACCACTACCGGGCGATGCTGGGCAGCAAGGTGGCGTCGGTGGGTCTCGGGCGTTCGAAGATGCAGGTTCTCGAAGCGTTGCTGCGGCTGCGCCAGGCGGCCTGCCACCCGGCCTTGCTCGACCCTTCCCTGGGGGATGCGTCGAGCGCCAAGCTGGAGGTGCTGATGGATCGCCTCGACGAGGTGGTCGAGGCCGGCGGCAAGGCGCTGGTCTTTTCGCAGTTCACCAAGCTCCTTGCCCTGGTGCGCCGGCAGCTCGACCGCCGGAAGCTGCCTTACGAGTATCTCGATGGCCGCACCCGCAAGCGGGAGGAGAAGGTGGAGCGGTTCCAGACCGATCCGGAGTGCCCGCTCTTCCTGATCAGCCTCAAGGCGGGAGGTGTGGGGCTCAATCTCACCGCTGCGAGCTATGTGTTCCTGCTCGACCCGTGGTGGAATCCGGCGGTCGAGTCGCAGGCCATCGACCGCGCCCACCGCATCGGCCAGGAGCAGCCGGTGTTCGCCTACCGGCTCATCGCCAAGGACACGGTGGAGGAGAAGATCCTGCGGCTGCAGGCGGCGAAACGCGAGCTGGCCGACGCGATTCTGGCGCAGGACCGCAGGCTCCTCGGGCAGATGACGGCGGAGGATCTCGAGCTGCTGTTGGGAGGCCCTCTGGGAACGAGCTGAAGAGCGCTCACCCCTTTTCCACCCCCGGTAGAGACCTCGCCTCACGAACCGGTAAGATGGCTGGACGCGCCATTTTCTCGAGGTTTTTTTCTCATGTCCGATGGTCTGGAAACGTCGCCGGAACCCTCCCCTGCTCCAGGGGTGGGCGTTGGATCTACCTCCTGGGAGCCTTCGGAGCTGGAGAGGCTGGCCCGGCGGTTTCTCGCCGAGCGGGACGACGGGGTCTTCGACCAGCTCTTCGCTCGAGCCTGGAGGCCGGTGCGGTCGTTTCTGCGGCGGCAGGGAATTCCGGAAAGTGATCTCGACGACTCCACCCAAAACGTCCTGTTTCTCGTCTATGAACAAATAGGGACCTGCCGCTTCGAGGCTCCGTTCGAGCGCTGGCTCTTCACGATCGCGGCCAATGAGTGGCGGAACCACTGGCGCTACTGGCAGTCGAAGAAACGGAAAGGGGTGGAGCGGTCGATCGATTCGTCGCCCGGGCCGGGCGAAGATGCGGGAGGTCTGGATCTCGCCAGCTGGGAGAAGGATCCGTTGATGACCACCCTGGCCCGGGAGAAGCGTGCCGTGTTGGTGGGCGCGATCGAGCAGCTGCCCCTCAAGATGAGCCAATGTCTTAAGCTACGGCTGTTGCGGGAGCTCAAATACCGGGAGATCGCCAAGGTGCTCGAGCTGAGTGAGGCCACTGTGAAGAGCCACCTACGAGAAGGGTTTCCGCGCCTCGGTCCGTTGCTACGCGAGCATTCCGAGGTGTTCGACGCCTAGAATCGATTCCGGGCGAGAAAGAACCAGCATGACGCAGACCCCGCGAGCCGCGGCTCCACTCTCCGAATCCACCGATGCCCACCCGTCTCCGGCGGTGTTGATCGCGTATCACCGCGCAGAGCTGACCGACGCGGAGGCCGACGGCGTGCGCGAGCACCTGGTGGACTGCGAAGCGTGTTTGGATTCGGTGCTGTCGATGGCCCGGCTGGAGGAGGATCTGCGGGCGGCGGAGCCGGTGCAGGATCCGGCC
>CAZMEL010000403.1:0-5672 GCA_964565225.1 uncultured Thermoanaerobaculia bacterium
GAGCTCACGGTGGAAGCCTCAATCTCCAGGATGGAAGAAATGGACATGCCGACCTGTGAGCCGCCCTGGAAGACCGATCCCGGCAGGCGGCGAGCCAGCCGATCGGTCGCCAGCTCGTAGGCCCTCGGTGGCAAGGGGACGTATTTGACCTGATCGACCAGGATTTCGGCATTTGCGAGAAAGAATTCGGCGAAAGCCCTCACCTCGGGGCGCTCCAGCGCCGAACGCGAGAAGTAGAGGAAAACCGGCCGCGAGAGGGGACGGTACCGACCGTCGGCGATGGAATCGGGCGAGGGGGCGACACAACCGGTGCCATTGTCGACCGCAACCAGCCCCAACTGTTCCTGGTACTCCCGGTAGTAGGCATAGCCGAAGAATCCGAATCCTCGCGGATCCCCCGCGATCTCCTGGGCCAGGAGGTAGTCGTCTTCACTGCCGACGAAGTCGTTACGCGCCGTTCCCTCTTCCCCGACCACCGCGCGGGTAAAGTAGTCGAAGGTTCCCGAGTCTCGGCCCGGTGCATAGAGCACCAACGGCTCGGCAGGCCAGGAAGGGCGAACCTGGCGCCAGGAGCGCACCTCGTCCTCCGATTCCGGCGCCCACAGACGATGCAGCTCGGCGAGGGTCATACACTCGGCCCAATGGTTGGACCGGTGGACCACCAGAGAGAGCCCGTCGAAGGCAATAGGGATCTCCACGAATTCCACACCCGCCTCGGCGCATCTCTTGCTCTCGCTCTGCTTGATCGGCCGGGAAGCGTCGGAGATGTCGATCTCGCCGCGGCAGAACTTCTTGAAGCCACCTCCGGTGCCGCTGACTCCGAGATGGACCTCCACTTTCGGTGCGAATCTCTGAAACGCGCGGGAAGCAGCCTCGGTGATGGGGAAGACCGTGCTCGATCCGTCGATCACCAGGCGCCCGGACAGATCGTCCCCCTCGGGGGCAACGACCGGCAGATTCGGCCCGACGTGGGGATTCATGGCGGCGTCGGGTCGTGCTCTTCCGGTAGCCTCCGCCGGCCCCACAGCGGCCGTGACGGACTCGTCTCGAGTACAGCTCGCCAAGACCGCGACGAGTAGGAAGAGCAACAGGAGCGTTTTGTGCAGCATGATCGGAGGGTTTCCGGCACCGACTCGACCGGAGACTCCGGCAGCATCGACACCTGGCCACGATCACACCACGCGCCCTTGAATCTACGCCCCTTCGAAACGTGAAAAAGACATGAAGACCCGCGGCGGGGAGATTCGAGCGCGACGCGACGCGGCGTCAGGGTGTCACGGCACCGGAAAACGACTTGTCGGGATAGGGCGGTGCCTCGGGGATCTCGGGCGGATCGCGGCGGATCCGCTCCTCGAGAAACTCGATCGCCGCGTCGAGCTGGGCGTCTTCGCCGCGAAACGTGGCATGGGGCAAGTTGTCGACCACGAGGTCGGGCTCCACCCCGTGCCCCTCGATCAACCACTCCCCCTCGGGCCCGTAGACTCCGAACTCGGCGGCGGTAGCAATGCCGCCATCGACCAGTCGGTTGCTCGAGGTCAACCAGATCTCGCCACCCCAGGTCCGGGTGCCGATCACCTTGCCCAGGCCGAGCCGGCGGAATCCCTCGGCGAAGGCCTCGCCGTCGGACGCCGTGGATTCGTTGGTCAGCACCACCATGTGCCCGCCGAAGGCAAACTGCATGTTGCTGTAGGGAATCCCGGCCCTGGGCTGCCACCACATCCAGGCGCGGCGCAGGAGAGTGCCGAGGATCCAGCTGTCGATGTTCCCCCCGCGATTGTTGCGCACGTCGATGATCAATCCCTGGCGATTGAAGACCGGAAAGAAATGCCGGGCCCACTCGCTGTAGTTGCGGCTCGACATGGCCCGGAGATGCACGTATCCGATCCGCCCCTCGGCGGCTTCTTCCACCCGCAGGCGCCGCTCGTGCTCCCAGACGTCGTACCGCAGCTCCGCAGCCGCCTCGGGACGCAGGGGCTCGACGATCACCTTCCTCGTCTCACCGTCACCCCCGGCGGGAGCCAGGTCGAGCAACACCTGGCGACCGGCCTGGTGCCGCAACAGGCGACCGAGGGAGAGCGCGGACCGCGCCGGGATTCCGTTGACCGCGATGATCACATCGCCCACCCGGGCCTCGACCCCCGGCTGCGAGAGCGGAGAGCGCTCCACGGGAAGGTCGGGATCGCCGTCGTAGAGCCGGGTGATCCGGAACCCGCCGGTCGCCTCGTCGCGCTCGAGCTCGGCACCGAGGGAGGAAGGGGAGATCTCGAGGTCTCCCTCCCGCAGGTCGCCGCCGCGAACAAAATGGTGCAGGGCCGAGAGCTCCCCGACCATTTCACCGAACAGATCGCCGAGCTCGGCACGATCACTGACCCGCGCGACCATTGGGAGGTACTTGTTCCGCACACCGGTCCAATCGACACCGTGCATGCCGGGATCGTAGAAATAGTCGCGCATGAGTCGCCAGGCGTCGACGAACATCTGCCGCCACTCCTGCTGCGGATCCAGGCGGAAGGCCCAGCCCGAGAGATCGACCTTTGTCTCCGCCATCTTTTCGGGAGGTTTGGGTTTGGCATCGAAGACGAAGATCCCCTTGCGGGTCCGTACCAGGAGCTTCCGGCGATCGGCCGAGAGCTCGAAGCTCTCGAGCTCGCCGACCAGGGTCTTCAGCTTCGGCTCCTTCCACTCGATCGGTAGAGCCTGCAGGCTCAGGCGAGCCTCGACCGTGGTCTCCGTTGCGAGCAGGAAAAGTGCTTCCTCCGAGACTTCCAGGCGCTGGTAGTTGCCGGCGGGCACCGGCACCTCCCACAGCCGTTGCGCCAGCCCCTCGGCCTCGATCACCACTTCCGGTGCCTTTTTGCCGTCCTCTTTCGCTCCCTTCTCCGCCTTGTCCTTCTCCTTCGCCGGATGCAGCTCCGTGGGCGGCAGGAAGGGAGAGCGCTCTCCACCGCGCAGCGCCACTTTGTAGACCAGGGTCTTGCGATCGAGATAGGGCTGGGGTTGGTACGAGCCCCACGGATGGCGAGTCAGGGAGACCAGGTTGCGGTTGGAGAGAAAGTAGAGCCAGCGCCCGTCGGGGCTCCAGGCCGGGCTGGTGCTCTCGAAACGATCGGAGGTCACGGCCAGGGTCTCACCTCGTTCGATGCCGTAGATTTCGATTCGGGCCAGGTGGTTGGTCTGGGGCAGGGCGTAGGCGAGCCAGCGGCTGTCGGGAGACCAGCTGAAGCTCTCGATCGTGAAATAGGGCGACACCGCTACTCGACGCATCTCGCCGGTCTCGACCTCGGCGATCCAGAGCTCGTTGTCCTTCTCGTGAAAGGCGATCCAGCGGCCATCGGGAGAGGGGAGCCCGTCGAAGCGTAGGGTGGTGCCACCCTCGGTGATCTGCCGCTGCGGATCGAGCCCGCGGCTGTCGAGCGACCACCACTCCACCTCGCCACTCTCGTCCGAGAGAGCCACCAGGCGTTCGTCGTCGAGGAAACGGGCGCTGCGATACCGCACACCGTCATTGCGGCTCGCCTCCACCCGCCGCCCGGGGCCCACGGGGACCACGAAGACCTGGCCACGGGCGGTGAGGACCACACGATCTCCCTCGGGCGAGAGATGGGCCGCGGTCAAGTAGTCCATCGGCTCCTCGACCCAGGTCTCGCGACGCTGGTCGAAATCGGACGCGAGGGTGATGTCCAGCCTCCGGCCCTCACCCGACGCGAGATCGAAGAGAAAGAGATCCGGGCCGGTCTGGTACACGATCCGACCCGCCGAGAGCGAGGGGCTCTTCACATCCCAACCCACCTGCCGGGTGAGTTGCCGCGGGTCGCCGCCGTCGAGCGCCGCGGACCAGAGATTCATGGTGCCGTCGCGATCGCTCACGAAGTAGAGCCGGTCTTCCCAGAGCATGGGGGCTCGGCTGGTCCCCGGATACTCGGAAGTGAGCGGCGCCGCCTCCCCGGCACCCTCGGTGAACCTCCAGAGGTTCTGCGCAGTGCCTCCACGGTACCTCTTCGTGTGGCTTCCCTGAAAGCGGAGACGGGTGAAGAAGAGGGTTTCACCATCGGCGTCGTAGGCTCCGTCGCTGGCCTGGGCCAGGGGCAGCACACGGGGCTGTCCTCCCTGCGGAGAGATCCGCGCCAGCTGGGTCTGGGGCAGAGTCGAGAAGTCCCGGCTGGAGTAGAGGATCTCGCCGTCGGGAGTCCAGCCGACGACGGTCGCCCGATCCCCGGAGTAGGTCAGCCGCTCGGGCAACCCGCCGGTGAGCGGCATGACGTAGACCTCCGTCGGTCCTTCATAGCTGCCGGAAAAGGCGACCCGGGTGCCGTCGGGAGAAATGGCGGCGTGCGACTCCATGCCCGGGTGGCTGGTGAGGCGCTGGGCTTCGCCGCCGCGGGCCGAGACCTTCCAGAGATCTCCTTCGGCGGTGAACACCAGCGTGGAGTCCCAGAGGGCCGGGAAGCGGTAGTACCCCCGGTTTTCCGACGCGGAGAGGTTCGATACCAGTGCGCCGAGCGAAAGCGCCAGGCAGAGGGGACGCAGCATGATGAAGATCTCCCGTCGATCGATCGTCGTTCCGAAGGGCACCCGACCCGGAGCCCGGATCTCGAGTTGGATACGAAAAAATACCAGGCAATGATGCCAGTATTACGGAATGATCAACGAGATCAGAGAGAACGACGGGCCAAACGCAGACTGTTGAGCACTACGGTGAGGCTGGAGAGGGCCATGGCCAGGGCGGCCAGGGCGGGGTGCAGATGCCGCAGCCAGACGGGAAGAGCGGTGAACGGAGCCAGGGCTCCCGCGGCCACCGGCACCAGGAGCAAGTTGTAGAAGAAGGCCCAGAAGAGGTTCTGGCGGATCGTCGTGAGGGTCGCTCGAGACAGTCGAATGGCGCGGGAAACCGCCCCGAGATCGTCTCCCACCACGGTCAGGTCGGCGGTTTCCATGGCGAGATCGGCCCCGGAGCCGACGGCGATTCCCACGTCGGCCCGGGCCAGGGCCGGTGCGTCGTTGATCCCGTCGCCCACCATGCCCACCCGTTTGCCCTGGGCTTGCAGCCGGGCCAGGGCCGAGTCCGTCCCCTGGGGCAGAACCTCCGAGATCACGGTGCGGATGCCCACCTCCGCGGCCAGGGACTCGGCCGCCGCCTTCTGATCGCCGGTGATCAGGATGGATTCGATGCCGAGCTCTTCGAGGGCAGCCACCGCTCTTCGGGCGTCGGGACGGGCCGGATCCGAAACGGCCAGCGCCCCCGCGACCCGGCCATCGATGCTGACCGAAAAAACCGTCGCTCCCGCTGCCGACCAGGCCTCGCAGGCCACCGCCAGGCTCTCCGGCAAAGGCTCCGGATGGGCCCACTCCGGCTTCCCCACGCGAATCCGGCGGCCCGCGACCCGCGATTCGACGCCGTGGCCGACCACCGCCTCGAGCCGCTCCAGCGGCGGCAGGACCAAACCCCGCTCGCGGGCCTCCCGTACCACCGTGCGGGCGATGGGATGCTCGGACCCACTCTCGGCCGCCGCGGCCAGGGCCAGAGTTTCGTCGCCGTCGAAACCTTCGGCCACCAGCCAGCCGACGACCTCGGGGCTGCCCTGGGTCAGGGTGCCGGTCTTGTCGAAACAGACGACCTCCAGGTGGTGGGCGTTCTCGAGCGCCCGGCTGTTACGAAACAGGATGCCCGAGCG
>CAZMEL010000404.1:0-5652 GCA_964565225.1 uncultured Thermoanaerobaculia bacterium
GGGGAGACCGTCGGGTGTGCGCGGGCGCAGCCCGGCCCAGGAGGCGTCGACCGGCCGATCGAGCACCCCCGGGAGCAGGCGGGCGCAGAAGGTCTTCAGCTGGCTCAGCCCTTCCGGCGTGGTGACGGCCGTTGCGCCGACGTCTTCTACCGTGGCGCCGATCAGCAGCCGGTCTCCGGCCCGGCGGACCGCGTAGAGGTGAGGACCGCGCAGATTGCCGAGCCAGGGCCAGGTGACCCCCGCGAGCCGAAGCATCTGGCCGCGGATCGGGCGGACGGGCAGAGGCGGAAGGCCTTCGATGGCGCCGCTCCAGGCACCGCCCGCGACCAGCAGCCGGGCGGCGGAGCGCTTCCAGCCCTCGCCTTCGACCGTCACGGAGTCGCTCGCCGACGAAACCCGCAGGGCACGAAATCCGCGCGAGACCTCGGCGCCGCTCCGCTCCAGGGCCGCGATCAGGGCCTGGCATACGAGTCGGTTGTCGATCCGGTGCTCGCGGGGCAGCCGTAGGGCTTCCTCGACCTCGGGAGCCAGATCGGGCACGAGTCGCCGGAGCTCGGCACCGGATACCGCCTCGTGGGGCTCGCCGACCGCCTCGGCCAGGTGGCGTAGACCGAGCAGCCGACCGGGCTCGTCGTCGTCCACCAGCAGACTGCCGGAGCGGTCGTGGTCGAGGTCGATGCCCGAAGCGGAGCGCAGATCTTCGCTCCAGTCGGTCCAGAGCTCGAGGGAGCGTCGGCAGGCGGTGAAGAACGGGCCGGTCTCTTCGGCTTCGGCCAGGGGGCCGAGCATCCCGGCAGAAGCGAGTGACGCGGCACCGGGGTGCCCGGCGTCGAGCAGCTCGACGCTCCAGCCGCGTTTCTGCAGCTCCCAGGCGCAGCCGAGGCCGATGATGCCTCCGCCCAGGACCAGGATGTCGGGAGACCGCATGGGTGTGCTTCCGAGCGGCCGCTCAGGCTTCCGCGGCGAGAGCGTGATCGAAGGCCTCGACCGTGTGAGCGATCTCGGCCGCGCCGTGGGCGGCCGAGACGAAGAGGGTCTCGTAGGCCGACGGAGGTAGATGCACACCTCGATCGAGAAGCCGGTGGAAGATCCGGGCGAAGAGCTCGCGGTCCGAGCCGTCGACATCTTCGATCCGCCGCACCGGGCGGTCGGTGAAGAAGAGCCCCAGCATCGAGCCCTGGCGTTGCACCTGGAGCGGAATGCCATGGCGGGCTGCGGCCTCTTCGAGGCCGCGGGTCAGCTCGGCGGAAGTCTCTTCCAGCACCTGGTACACGGCGCCGTCGTCCTTCTGCAACAGGTCGAGGGCAGCCCGCCCGGCGGCGACGGCCAGGGGATTCCCGGACAGGGTTCCGGCCTGGTAGACGGGACCGGCCGGAGCGATCTGCTCCATGAGATCCCGTCGCCCGCCGTAGGCGCCCACCGGCAGCCCGCCACCGATGACCTTGCCGAGGGTGGTGAGGTCGGGCTCGATGCCGAAGAGAGTCTGGGCGCCGCCCCAGTCGACCCGAAATCCGGTCATCACTTCGTCGAAGATCAGCAGGGCGCCGTGGTCTCGGGTGAGTCGGCGCAGGCCTTCGAGGTAACCCTCTTCCGGGGGAACCAGCCCCATGTTCCCGGCGATGGGCTCGATGATCACCGCGGCGATGCTCTTTCCCCGGGTGGCGAAGAGCTCGGCGACGGTGTCGAGGTCGTTGTAGGGGGCGAGCAGGGTATCGGCGGTCACCGCCTCGGGAACTCCGGGCGAGGAGGGAACTCCGAGGGTCGCCGCACCCGAGCCGGCGGCTACCAGGAAGGGATCGGCATGACCGTGGTAACAGCCGATCACTTTCACCAGGCCGTCGCGTCCGGTGGCGGCGCGGGCGAGGCGCAGGGCCGACATGGTCGCCTCGGTGCCGGAATTCACCAGGCGCAACATGTCCATCGAAGGAAACGCGGAGCAGATCTGCTCGGCGAGATCGATCTCCGCCACGGTTGGTGCTCCGAAGGTGGTGGAGCGGTGGATCGCCTCTTCCAGGGCGGCGACCACTTCGGGAGGGCGGTGCCCGAAGATCAGCGGGCCGTAGGAACCGATGTAGTCGAGGTACCGTTTGCCGTCTTCGCCGATCAGGTAGGGGCCTTCGGCGGAACGCACGAACACGGGCTCGCCGCCGACGCCGCGAAAGGCCCGCACCGGCGAGTTCACGCCGCCGGGCAACACCCGCTGGGCTCGTTCGAGAAGGCTCATTCGGTCCATCCTTTGCGCAGCAGCGCCGCGGCGTCGCGGGCGCCGTAGGTGATGATCAGGTCGGCTCCGGCGCGGCGGATCGACACCAGGGACTCCATCAAGACCCGCTCGTAGTCGAGCCAGCCGTTGGCCGCCGCGGCTCGCAGCATCGAGTACTCGCCGCTGACCTGGTAGGCCACCACCGGCTGATCGAAGGCGTCGCGGGTCTGGCGGATCACGTCGAGGTAGGGCATGGCGGGTTTCACCATCAAGAGGTCTGCGCCTTCGTCGTGGTCGAGGGCCACCTCGCGCAGGGCCTCGCGTCCGTTGGCCGGATCCATCTGGTAGCTGCGGCGATCGCCGAAGCTCGGAGCGGAGTCGGCGGCGTCGCGAAACGGGCCGTAGAAAGCGCTGGCGAACTTGGCGGCATAGGAGAGAATCGGCAGGTGCTGGAAGCCGCCTCCGTCGAGGGCGGTACGAATCGCGGCGACCCGGCCGTCCATCATGTCGGAGGGAGCGATGATGTCGGCTCCCGCCTTGGCCAGGGAGACCGATTGTTTCGCCAGGTTCTCGAGAGTGCGGTCGTTGTCTACGGTATCGCCGTCGAGCACGCCGCAGTGGCCGTGGTCGGTGTACTCACAGAAGCAGACGTCGACCACGAGGATCAGCTCGGGAACCGCGGCGCGGATCGCCCGCAACGCTCGCTGCACGATTCCGTCCGCGGACCAGGCCAGACTCCCGATCGGATCCTTGCGTTCGGGCAGGCCGAAGAGCAGCACCGCGGGAATGCCTTCGTCGTAGACCTCCCGGCACACCTCGGCCGCCCGGTCGACCGACAGCTGGGACACCCCTGGCATCGACGACACCGGGTTCTCGACCCCCTCTCCCGGGCACACGAAGAGAGGATAGACGAAGTCTGCGGCGCCGAGGCGGGTCTCCCGGACCATCCTGCGCAGGGCCGGGGTTCGTCGCAGTCGGCGGAGTCGTTGGGCGGGAAATGGCATGCTGCGGTTTTACCATAGATCCCACGGCCGAGCCCAGGCTCCGCGTCGGCCGATTGGCTGCGCCTGTGGTACGATCCACCGGCTTCGCCGCGATGCGGCGTAACGAAGAGGATGCGATCGAACTTGGAACCTCGATGGAAGCTCTGATTCTGGGACTCGGCCTCGGCACGGTGGCCGGGATCAGCCCGGGCCCGCTCCTGACCCTGGTGATCACCGCCACCCTGGAACGGGGAGTCGGTGGCGGGCTGCGGGTGGCGGCCTCGCCTCTCGTCAGCGATGCGCCGATCGTCACCGCCTGCCTCCTGACCCTCACTCGGCTGGCGGAGCAGTGGCTCGCCCTGCTCGGCGGGCTCGGCGGTGTTTTCGTGATCTACCTCGGGGTCGAAATGCTGTGGCGCGCCGGCTCGGCTACCCTCGAGCCGCAACCAGCGGCGGCAGGGACCCAGGATCTTTTCCGTGGTGCCCTGGTCAATGCCCTCAGCCCCCATCCCTGGCTCTTCTGGTTCGGGGTCGGAGGGCCGGCGATGATCCGTTTCGGAGAGCAGAGCTACTGGCTCACGGCGCTCTTCGTGGTGGCTTTCTTCACTTGTCTGATCGGGGCCAAAGCGCTGGTGGCGGTGTTGGTGGCACGCGGTCGTGGTCTGCTCGGTGGCACCCGGTACCGCTGGGCCCTCCGCATCTGCGGAGTCCTGCTGGCCGCTCTCGGCGTGCTCCTGATCGTGCAGGGCTACGAGCTCTGGAACCAGGCGAGAGCATGATGGAAACACTTCTACAACGGCAGTTGCTGGTCGTCACCGGGAAGGGCGGGGTGGGCAAGAGTGTGCTCTCGGTGCTCCTCGGTCGCTACCTGGCCGCCCGAGGGCGCCGGACCCTGTTGCTCGAGGTCGACCGCCGAGAGAACCTGCACCAACTGCTCGACATCCCTCCCTCGGGTGGCGAGCTGGCGACGGCCGGCACCGATCTCTACCTCCAGAACCTCAAGCCCGAACGGGTGGTGGATCAGGTAGTGGAGCAGAAGCTCAAGTTCGGGCCGCTGGTGGAGAGAGTGCAGGCGAGCCCGGTGTACCAGCGATTCGTCGAGGGGTCTCCCGGTCTCAGCGAGCTCGCGATTCTGGCCCAAGCCCTGCGCCTGGTGCGCGGTGATGTGCCGGAGGCTCCGAAGATCGAAACCGTCGTGCTCGACGCGCCGGCGACCGGGCACGGATTGTTCTTGCTCGCGGCACCGGCCATGGTGGCCCAGGCCATCGGGCAAGGGCCTTTTGCCGACCTCGCGAGCGAGATCGCGGACTTCGTTGCCGCACCGCAGCGTTGCGGCATGGTGGTGGTCACCCTGGCCGAAGAAATGCCGGTGCAGGAAGCCCTCGAGCTCGGCGATGCCCTGGAGGCCGACCACGGTCGACGCCCGGATCTACTGGTGGTCAACGGCCTCTATCCGCCACTGCCGCCGGGAGACGCCGCAGGCAACGACGAGCTGGCGCGGCTCTGGCGTCGCCGGAGAGAGGTCAACGAGCGGGAGCTCGCGCGCCTGCAGCGTGAGTGGACGGGCCGGCGCGTAGATCTGCCGATGTTGCCGGTCGATACCGGGTTGGAGCTGGTGGCACGGCTCGATCGTCCGTTCGTCGCGGCGCTGGAGAATACCCCCGCCACCGAAGAAGGGGAAGAGCCATGAACTTGAGTCGGCCCGAGCCGCCGCTGCTGGTGGTCGTGGGATCCGGCGGGGTCGGCAAGACCACCCTCGCCGCCGCCATGGGTCTGGTGTCGGCAGCATCGGGGATCGACAGCCTGGTGATGACCTTCGATCCGTCTCTTCGGCTCAAAGACGCCCTCGGCGTCGGCCAGGAGGCCCGCGACCAGCCCGTGCAGGTGGCTTCGGATACGCCGGGCCGCCTCGACGCGAGCCTGCTCGACGCGCGCCGCACCTTCGATCGCCTGGTGACGCGCGAGGCACCGGATGCCGCGGCGCGTCAGAGAATTCTGGAGAATCCGTACTATGGCAACCTGGCTGGTAGCCTCGGCGGGATGCTCGAATACATGGCCGTGGAGCGTCTCTACGAGGTAGCGAAGGAAGGGCGGCACGACCGCATCATTCTCGACACGCCGCCCACTCACCAGGCCATCGACTTCCTCGAAGCACCACGACGGATCATCGACTTCCTCGATAGCGGCGCCCTACGAATCGCCCTGAAGCCCTGGTTCGATGGAGACGGGCGTCTGCGGTCGGGCTCCGGCCTCGGCTTCGTCACCCGGCGCCTCGAGAATCTTCTCGATCGGCTCGTGGGCATGCAGCTGTTGCGCGACATGTCGGAGTTCTTCCGTGCCTTCGAGCCCCTGTTTCGGGGCTTTCGTCGGCGGGCGGAGGAAGTCGAACGTTTGTTGGCCTCTCCGAACACTCTCTTCGTGCTGGTCACCGGCCCCGGCAAGGACCGTATTCCCGACACCCTCTTC
>CAZMEL010000405.1:0-5638 GCA_964565225.1 uncultured Thermoanaerobaculia bacterium
CTCTACTTCCGCGATTCCGAAGGCGACTACCAGGCCCTCAACGTCCAGAACGTGGGGAACTTCTCGGGCCAGGTCTCGGCGGTGGGCTACGGTTCCGAATCACCGCTCCTGCGCATGGCGCCCCCGGCTTTCTACGATCTCGGCGTCGATCCGGAGTCCGAGAGCCAGGAGCCCCAGGCCTTCGGCTCGCTGCGGGTCTCCGACCTGGCCGACCAGACCTGCTGGCTGTCGAGCGCCCAGGTGGGGCGCGACCCTTCCACCACTCTGCTCGCGGCCCACGCCGGCAGGCCCTACCGCATTCGCCTGCTGCATCCGATCGGGAACTTCACCGCGCAGACCTTCACCCTGCACGGCCACGGCTGGCAGGAAGAGCCCTACGTTCCCCTGCCGGGGCGGGCCAACACGGGGGGCTACGCCGGGCCGGGCAAGGTGCCCCAGACCCTTGGAGACAACCCCTACTCCCAATGGCTCGGTTCCCAGGGAGGCGTGGGCTCGGGTGAGCATTATGACGTGGTCCTGGCGCCGGTCTCCGGGGCCGGTCACGAAGAGCCTCGCCACAACGGGGCGGGTGGACGCTACGCCGTGCCCGGCGATTACCTCTACCGCAGCTGGCAGTCGAACGGCTATACCGGCGGCGCCTGGGGGCTCTTCCGGGTCGGGCCGCCGGTTCCCGCGGGTGAGAAACGCGACATCGTGGCCGTGCTCTCCGCCTCGTCCACGGAACCGGGGACCGTGGAGGTGATCGGCAGCCATACGACGATCCTCGGCTCGACGCCAGGGGAAGAGCGGTACGCCCGCCGGGTCGAGATCTTCGCCGGCACCGCCAGCGACGGTGCCTGCCGCGGCCAGCGCCTGGCCGTGCTCGAGCTCGAGCCTCCCCGGGGGCCGATGTCGACCTGGTCGTGGACCGGGGAGCTTCCGGCCTCGGCCGAGGGCTGGATCTGCGCCGTGAGCGACGCTCGGGGAGTCGACGATGCGCCAATCACGTCCGGAATCCCGTGCCCGCCATCGACCGGCCCGGGCGAGGAGACGACGGCCCGGATCGAACGGCTCGGAGGGCAGTCGTGAGCCGGGTGCGACGGCGGAGCGCGTTGGCGCTGCTGAGCCTCGCCGGCCTGCTCTCGACCGCCGTTTTCGGCGACGAAGCCGGCTGGAGCGCTCGGCGGAGCGTGGCGGGATTGGCGCTCGATGTCGAGCTCGAAGGGTTGTCCGGAGGAGAGGGTGTGCCGCGGGCGGGAGAGGTCGCCCGCCTGCGCCTCGGCCTGCGCGACGGATCCGGTACGGCTCTCGACGGTGCCGAGCCCGCCGCCTGGATGCGGCGGCGCGGCGGCGCGGCACCGGAGGTCTGTGGGGAAGAGGTGGCGCGATACCTGACCGGCGATCTCTTCTCCCGGGCCGATATCGACTTCAACGTCTACTACATCCTGACCCTCGACCACGACGCCACGCTGCGGGTGGTCGACCCTCTGTTCGGCTTCGGCGGCAGCCGGCTGCTGGCTCTGGTTCCGCTCGCGAGCCCGGGAGCCGACTGGGTGCTGGTGGAAGGGCCCGGCACCGGGCGCCTCTTCGTCAGCCAGCCCGAGGCCGGCCAGGTGGCGGTGATTCGCACCGACACCTGGGAGCTGGAGCGCCAGCTCGACGTCGGGCCGGGTGTCGGCCGATTGCGCTTGCAAGGCGACGAGGCTTTCGTCTGGGCGCTCCACCCCGAGGGCCTGGTGGCGATCGATACCCTGCGTGGGGAACGGGCGGGAGAGATCGCGCTGGAGCGTCCGGGACGTGACTTCGTGCTCGACCCGCGTGGTGGGCTCCATGCCTTCGTGCTCGAAACCGGGGGCGACGAGGCCGAGGCGGGCGGTGTCGAGGTGCTCGACCTCGTCCGGAGGCAAAGCCTGGGATGGGTAGACACGGGCCCCGGGCCGACCTCCATCGACGGCTCGAAGCTCTCCGGGGCGGTGTGGGTCGGCCATCGTAGCGGGCGTCTCAGCGCGGTCGACCTCGGGCCCTCGGGGCCGCGCCGCCGCCTGGAGATCGAAACGGACCTGCCCATCGACTCGGTCCGCTTCGCCCCGGGCGGGCGGCTCGGCTTCGTCCTTTCCACCCACGCCAACACCCTGGCCGTGGTCGACACCGCCCGTGGGCGGGTGGTGCAGCGCGGTCCCATGGCCGGCGCTCCGGACCAGGTGGCTTTCTCCCGCGAGCTCGCCTACATCCGAGATCGCAAGAGCGAGCAGGTGTTGATGGTTCCCCTCGCCGTGGCGGGCAACGAAGGCGCTCCGATTCAGGCGGCGGATTTTCCCGGCGGCAGCCTGCCGCCCGCGCCCGCGCCCGGAGATCCGCCGGTGCTCGCGCCTTCCTTTGCCCAGGCGCCGGGAGCCAGCGCCATGGTGGTGGCCAACGCCAGGGACGGTGCGATTTACTTCTACATGGAAGGCATGGCGGCGCCGATGGGGCATTTCGTGCACCCGGGTCGGCGTCCCCTGGCGGTGAAGGTGGTCGACCGCAGCCTGCGCCCGGCGGATTCGGGCGTCTACGAAACCTATGCCCGGCTCGAGGAGCCCGGAATCTATGACCTGGCCGTTTTCCTCGACGCACCCCGCCTGGTGGAGTGTTTCACCCTCGAAGTGGCGCCTTCGCCCGCCGTGGCCGAGAGCTCCGAAAGGGCTCTGCGCCTGGTCCGAGAGGCCGTGCGAGCGTTGCCGGGTGGAGGGGTGGAGCTGGTGCTCGAACGACCGTACGAGGAAGCGGGGAGCTCGGAGACCTCGCCTCCTCCCGACGAGCTGGTGTTGCTGGTCAGCCGGGTGGCCGGCGGCTGGCATCGCCGGGTGGAAGCCACGCGGGTCCGATCTGCGGAGCCCGGAGAGGCTCGGTTCCGCGCCCGAGTCGTGCCGACCTCGCCGGGAGACTACCTGGTGTGGAGCGAGACGGAGAGCCGAGGAGCACCGCTCGTACGTCTGCGGATCCCGGCCCGTGACGAGGCGAAACCGGCGGGGCCGTGAGCGGGATCCCGAAGTGGGTGGCACCCCGTCTCGGCGGCCTTTCTTGGCGCTCTCGAGAGTCGTCCGGGAGCTGCAACGTGCAGACGAACCGAAAAGGAGAAAGAAGAATGAAAACAGCCGCTTGTTCGACCATCCTGCTGATCACATTGGCCTCGGCTCCCCTCGCCTGGGCGGCCGGAGGTGGACCACCCACTCTCTGCCCGGCAGAGAAGGGCGTTGCGGGCACCTTTGCCGACTGTACGAAGTCTCAATGTGATTGGGACGGTACGTCGCGGGTGATGTCCTGCCCGTGCGTCGTGAGAGAAGACATCGACTCGATGACCACCGGCAAGTGCCAGAAAGGAACGGATCAGATCCTGGAGTCGCGGTATCCGGGCGTACCCGGTCTCGGAATCTGCTCGAGCGCGACAAATGTCTGGGGCAACTGCCTCGGAGTCGAGTGTCGCCGAGGTCGGGGTGGAGTGCCCGTCTGCGCCTGCATCGTGACGAGCTCCGAGGAAAACGACGCCGAGCAATATGTCATCAGCGGAGTCGGCCCGGACGGTGCCGCCGCAGCCTGCTCCTCCGATGTCTACTACTCCTCCGCGACGATGCAGAACGTCGTCGTGGGCAGTCAGCTCATGGACCTGCCCTTTCCCAAGATCCTTTGGGTGGACTGAGCGATCGGCTGGTCGATCCGCAGCAACGCGCCTGTTGGATCGGCCAGCACCCCGAATCTTCGCTCGCCGTTCTCGGAGCCGACGATTCCGCGGAGCTTTCGATCAGGGCCGTTCTTCTCCGGGCGAAAACAAGGTGTGGCCGAGATCCGCCGTTTCCCAGCACCTGCGGATTCTTCGAGACTCGAGCCTGGTTCGAGTGCGCAAGGAGGGGCGCCAGCGACGGTATGGCCTGGACTACAGGCCATTGATCGAGATCTACGACTGGCTGGCCCACTACGAGCGGTTCTGGAACGAGAAGCTCGACGCTCTCGACGACTACCTGGAGGAGACCGATGTTTAGCCGGGACCTGGTGTTCACCCGCATCTACAGGCATCCACCGGAGCGCGTCTGGCGGGCTCTGACGGAACCCGAGGCACTGGCCAGGTGGCTGATGGAGAACGACTTCGAGCCACGAGTCGGTCATCGTTTCCAGTTCCGAACCGATCCGGCGCCCGGGTTCGACGGCATTGTCGACTGCGAGGTTCTCGCCGTGGAGCCACCCACGTATCTTTCCTACACCTGGACCGGCGGCCCGATCGACACGGTGCTCTCGTTCGAGCTCGAGCCCATCGCCGAAGGCACGCGGCTGCATGTCGAGCAACGTGGATTCGAGGGCCTGAAGGCAACGCTGGTGAGCTTCTTCCTGCAGCGTGGCATCAAACCCATCTACGACCAGAAGCTCCCCGCCGTGCTCGACTCTCTGGACGACTCCGATCCGTCGGAGCCGGAGGCCGATGCATGGCGATCACCGGCTCTCGATGTGGCCATGGAAATCACCGCGATTCTTCCGGATGGGTCACGCGAGGCTGCGTCTGGGGAGCGGCTGGAGGCGCCCGGGAATCAACCGAGATCATCACCCAAGACTTGACGAGGAGCGAGCCAGCATGCCCGAGAAACCGACCCCTGACACCTATTTCGCCGACATCCCCGAGCCCCTTTCGGCCGCCGCCAGGGGTCTGCGTTCCCTGGTCCTGGCAGCGGCCCCGAATCTGCGCGAGGTGATCAAATGGGGCTCCCCGGTCTACGAGGGGAACAAGCAGGTGATGTGGATCAAGGCCCAGAAAAAGCACCTCACCTTCGGCTTCTTCCGCGGCTCCGAGCTGGCGCAGGCCGATCCGCAAGGTTTGCTCGAAGGCAGCGGCAAGTCGATGCGCCATCTCAAGATTCGTACGCTCGAAGACACCGGCCGGGCAGCCGTTCGCAGCCTCGTCGATGCGGCGGTACAGCTGGACGAGGCGAGCCCGTGAGCTCTCGAAGAAGCCGAGGCGGCACGATCATCCTGGTTCTTGTGATCGCGCTGGCGGCGATGGCAGACGGTGAAACCGCTCCACCCGCCGAGCTCTCCGAGAGCCTGACCCCTCTCGAGTTCATGCTCGGTAGAGCTCCGAGCCCTGCACCGTTCTTGCCAAAGACTCGGGTGATCGGGCTCGGAGAGAGCTCGAGGAAGAGCTGCTTCCTCAGCAGTTGAGGACCAGGCTGCAACCGCTGAAGTCGACCTCGATCATCGCCGAGGAACGATCGCCCTGGCTGTCGGTCACTTCCAGGAATACGTAGTTCGGGCCAGTATTCTGGAACTGGTGGTTGACCGAGCCACCGCTATGGTGGATGACGTTGGTGCCGTCTTCGATGGTCCACTGCCAGCTGGTTGCGGGCAACACCCCATGAGTCGCTGATCCCGAGAAGAAACACTCGTTGAGGAAACCGATGCAGTCTTTGTAGATCGCGGCACGGACCCGCTTGTACATATCTCCAATTCCCGTGGCGTCGCCGGCCGTCAGAGCGGTGCGGTTGGCCACCCAGGTCGTGCCGTCGAGACGTGTCAGGGTGGGGAATCCGTTGTTGGAAAAGTCGAACGAGGCGTAGTTCATGATCGAGTTGAAGTCGAAGGGGCCTCGCAAGAAGCCATTGCGGATCTGAAAGTTCCCTTCGGCACCGGCCTGGAT
>CAZMEL010000406.1:0-5621 GCA_964565225.1 uncultured Thermoanaerobaculia bacterium
GAACCTCGGTGGCCGGCGTGGTCGTCTGGTCGAGGTCGGCAAGAGCGTCCGCGCCGGCCGCGCGCAACACGTCGAGGCCCGCGGCCACGACCCGGTAGTCGGTCGCCGAGCCGCTCGCCGCGAGCAGCTCGATGACCTCGGCCAGGTCGGCGCTCACGACCAGTTCCGTCTCCCGGAGCGACCGCAGGTGCTCGAGCTGCTCGGCCGGCTCCGCCTCGGTCAGGCCGGCAGAGCACGAATGGTGGCCACTGCCGTGATCGTGCCCTGCAACGACGGCTCCGACCCCGAGAAGCCAGGCGAAGCCGGCCACGCCGAGGGCCCGCACAAGGCCCCCGTCGCGGCCGTGCCGTACACCCGGCTGGTGGCCGAGTCGACGGTCAACGAAAGGCATAGTGCCTTTCGATCGCGGGAAATGCCTGCAGGAGATACGCCAGGAGCTTCTCCGCTTCCTGTCGCAGCTCCTCGCCGCTCTTGGTCTCGAGCGCCGAGCCGCGAGCCAGCGACTCGACCATCTCGGCGAAGCGGATCTGCTGGCTCTCCTCGACCTGGCGGTAGTTCAGCCGGCCGGCGAGCATCTTCATCGCCGCGTGACGGATCGTCAACGGCTGGTCCGGGTCGGCCAGCAGCGCCAGGGCGTAGTCGACGAAGGCGTCGTCCTCCCTTGCCAGGGCCCGCAGAGCGTGCAGACGCACCTCTTCGGGAGCCGCGGGATCGACCGCCAGCTCGACGATCTGCGGCCGGCTGCCCGGGTCGACGGCCAGGGCTCGCGCCGCCTGGGCGCGAACGCTCGGGTCGGCGTGGTCGAGATAGGGCCGCAGGGTCCGGATGTGGTAGATCGAGCCGTCCAGGTCGAGCAGCGAGATCGCTTCGTCGAGCGGGATCGGCACGTCTCCGGCGTTCAGCGCTTCGACGAGCCGGTTCACCGCCACGGTGTCGTGGCCTCCGACCAGCGAGCGGTAGGCGGCGACCCGCACCCTCTCCCGCGGGTCGTCGAGCAAATCGCGCAGGGCCGCGCGGATCCGCTGCTCGAGCGGGGCCGCCAGCTGGAAGGTGGTGCGCCGGCTCAGGTTCTCGATCAGGTCACCCACCAACTCGCCGCCGCCATCCTCCGGATCTTCGAGGATGTTCAGAACCACGCCGAGGAGGTTGTCGTCGAAGCGGTGCTGTTGCAGGGCCTGCCAGCGAATCTCGTCGTCGGTCTCGGCATCGGCACCGATCCGCAGCATCGCCGCGAACGTTTCGGCTTCCGGGTACCCGAGATTCTTCGCCGCCTCCAGGCGTGCCTCTTTCGGCTGCGCGGAGTCGAGGAATATCTCGGTGGCGGACTCCTTCTGCGCTCGGTACTCGGTGGCGCGCAGCGGGTCGGCGGAGTTGTCGTCCTGGGCCCGCGCCGTTGCGGCGGGGAGGGAGCAGGCGACGACGAGAAGGGCGAGCAGCCGCCGGCTCCACCGGTCGAGCGCCCGCGGTCGGCTGTACGGTCGGACCAGAGCGGTGAGACGAGGGGTCAACATGGACGGTCTCCTTTCCTCGTACGGGGATGTCTCGTGCCGGGGCATCGGGCGGCTAGTTGTAGGGAACGTCGTCATAGCTGAACCCCAGGCCGTCCTCGAGGACGAAGCGGCCGTGGTAGTCGATCACGTGGCGGTTCTCGATCACCGTGGACGAAGCGGGCCACAGGTTGGGCCGCGGCGAGGCCGGGAAGGCGGTCATCGGGATCAGCGGCGTGCTGTTCGGGATGTTCTGGCCCGAGGAGGTCGCCTGGTTGACCGGTCGCCATTCCACGGTTCCCGGCGTGCCGCCGGTGGTTCCGTCCCACGGCCACAGGCCGTCTTCGAGGTAAGAGCCCTTCTGGCGGAAGTTGGGATCCGGCGTGTTGCCCGACGTGTTGTAGGCGCCGGTGTTGTCGTAGTGCTGCGGAGCCGGGAAAGTCAGCACGCTGCCACTCGGCACACCGAATCGGGTATGCACCCTCTGCCAGTAGGCCCACTGCCGATCGATCTGCGAATGCAGCAGGTAGAACAGCGGATCGGCCGCCGAACGATTCGGGTTGGTCAGGTGTCCCGCGCCACAGGGCCAGCCGTGGGCCGGATTGTGCGAGGCACGTTCCACGTCGTCACTGAACGAGTTCACGGCGAAGGGATTCAACGAGGTCGGTCCATAGTCGGTCCAGGCGATCAGGTCGGGATCGACGGCATGGTCGAGGGGTTTCATCGCGCTGCCCGGGTCGAGGGTGTGGTCCTGGGTGTTGCGTCGCAGCTCGCCGCCCGAGAACGGCAGGTCGGTGTCCCAGCCGTTGAGCGGGTTGGTGGTCGAGAAGACCGGCTCGGCGACGAATCCACCGGAGCCCGATTCGCCCATGAAGTCCTGGGTGAAGAGATTCGGAGCTGCGGCGTCCCAGTCCCAATAGTGCAGCGCCACGCTCGGCTCGTGCTTCTGGAGCTCGCGCTCGACGGCGAGCAGCATCGCCCGGTGCCAGGTGAGGAAGGCGGGCTGCATGTGCGCTTCGTCGCCCGCGGTGGATGCCAGGCGGTGCATCTCCTGGAACAGGATGTAGTTGTCGCCGAGGGCGTTGCGCAGCTTCTGCCAGGCGAAGAGGAAGCGGTCGCGTTCCCCGGAGGTGAGGGTGTTGGCGTCCTTGCGGATGCGCACCATCAACGCCTTGCTGCCGACGATCGGCCCGGTGGATGTGTTCAGGTGCGCTTCGATCACCGCGTCCTTGTCGTTCTCGCTCGGCGAGCCGAACTCACCGGCGATCATGAAGGGCACCCAGGCGCCGCTGGCCGGCAGGGTCAGGGGAAGCGTGGTGGCGGTTGCCGTGGTGTTGATCGGCCAGGGGCTCTGGTGGGCGGCGAAACGCACGTTGCCGCCGCCGGGAATGCTGCCCGACGGATCGTTGGTCAGCACCACGTTCACCGCGCTCGACGACGGGGTCGCCAGGCGAGCGAGACTGTAGGTCGGGGCCCAGGTCACGTAGTCGTCGGTCGGATTGTCGTGGATGGCGGTGGTGCTCGTGAGCTCGTTGATGCGGATCTCGACCTGCGGCATGCCCAGGCGCAGCACCACCGGCTTGCAGTCGGTAAAGGGGGGCGGTGGCCACAGCGAGTTGCCCGAGGGAATCGGCGGTCCGGTGTCGACCACCGTGTTGACCAGCGGCGTGCCGGGCGGATCCTCGACCACCACGCTGCCGAGCACCTGGTTGCTCGGGTTGAGCACCTCGAGCAGCACATTGGTGTTCGCCGGCAAACGGTAGGCGGCATTGTCGACATCGTTCATCACGAAGGTCGGCGACTGGCCGAACGGGGTGCCACCCGAGTGGTAGCGGATGCGCAGGCTGTTGCCGGTGGAGAGGGAGGCGTCGAGCGTGACCTTCAGGCAGGCGGCGTCGAATTTGGCGATGTCGGTGTTGATCGTCGACAGGTGATCGACCTCGCCGATGTAGGTGCGGCTCTGGGGGTCGAAGACGGCGAGGCCGTTTTTCTTCCAGTAGCCGTCCTTGGTGTCGAAATACCAGAGCGGCGCCTCGGGCGCCTCGAATGCATACTCTTCCATCGACGGGATCACCGGCATCGTGAACGATCCGAAACGACCGCGATCGAGCTGGTAGGACTCCCCGGTCTCGGGATCGGTGAAGTGAATGAACACCGCGCCGTAGGAGACCAGGAATCCTTCGCGGTCCCCATCGCGCATCGCCCAGTCGCCGGGTCCCTGGCCGTTGGAGACGTCGAGGGTGGCGATGGCGGCGCGGACGGTTCCCTGCGCGCGCTCCCCGGTCTTCGGATGGATCAACGAGCCCGGGGCGAGCCTGAAGACGGCACCACGCATGCCGCTCTGCTGGAGCTCCGGGCGCTTGTCGATCAGCACGATCTCGTCGTTCGCGTCGACGAATTCGATCTGCGCTCGAACCAGACACCAGTTCTGCTCCTTCATGGGGCTCCGCGTGAGGTACGAGTAGTCCGCGTAGTCCGGGTGGGAGAGGTTGATCAGGTATCGCTCGTCGGGCTCCACCGTCAGCTGGTAGGTGCCGTCGCCTCGGGTGTAGGTCCAGCGGCCGTTGACCTCGACCTTGGCCTCGACGATCGGCTGGCCGTAGCGGTCGGCGATCGTGCCGGAGAAGTAGGCGCCGTCACTGGCTTCGGCCGGTTTGGCCGCGGTGTCGGCGCCACCAGCGTCGGCGCCAGCGGTGGCGGGCCACAGAGCGGCGAGCGTCAGCAGAACGGCTGTGCGCAGAAGGTGACCCGACCAGCGGACGGCGCACCGTCTCCTCGGAGTGTTCGCAGAAATCCTTACCATCACTACCCCTTTCTCCACGGATCCATTCCTCACGGAACGGAAGCACCGTGTAGCCTCTGTGTAGCCTCTCGAAAGCGATGCTGTAAATTGGTGGCGGAACGGCCTCTCGCGAGCAATTATCGAGGCAATTGTTCTAAAGTCAAGAGGTGGACGCAGGGATGAGAGGAAATGTGCGGATGGATTGGCGGATAGAGGTCGGAAGACTGGCGGAAGATGCCGCGGTGGTAGTGCTGGGCCTCGTTCGAGAGCCCGGGCGGGCCGGCTTGCGGGACCGGGACTTGCGCGAGCCTCGGCTCGAGGCTAGGGTTCGCACGTGAAGACTCTCGTCGCCCAGCTGACTTCAGTGGTGCGAAATCGCCGCGGTGAGCGCAACATGCGCTCGCTCCTGCGGTTTTTTCTCGTGCTGGCGTGTCTGGTCACCGTCTACTCCGTCCTTTTCCACATCCTGATGTTGCGGGAAGGGGAGGAGCACACGTGGCTGACGGGCTTCTACTGGACTCTGACGGTGATGTCGACACTGGGTTTTGGTGACATCACCTTCCATACCGATCTCGGTCGCCTGTTCTCGATCGTCGTCCTGCTCTCGGGAACGATCTTCCTGCTCGTCCTGCTGCCCTTCACCTTCATCGAGTTCTTCTACCTGCCGTGGATCCGAGCGCAGGAACAAGCGAGGGCTCCACGCCAGCTTCCGCGAGGTACCCGGGGGCACGTGTTGCTCACCAATCACGATACCGTCACCGAAGCCCTGATCCAGCGCCTCGAGCAGTACCAGTACCAATATGCCCTGATGGTTCCCGAGCTCGAGGACGCCCTGCGCCTGCACGACCAGGGGGTCAATGTGATCGTCGGCCGCCCGGACGACCCGGAGGCCTGGGAGCAGGCCGGCGCCCTCGATGCCGCCCTGGTGGTCAGCACCGCCAGCGATGTGACGAATACCAATGTCGTCTTCACCCTGCGGGAGCTCACCCGCGAGCTGCCGATCATCACCTCGTCTACCGACGACGCTTCGGCCGACATCCTCGATCTGGTGGGCAGCACGGTGGTGCTTCGACTCGAAGAGATGATCGGTCAGTCCTTCGCCCGGCGCATCGTGGGTGGCGACGCCAGGGCTCACGTGATCGGAGAATTCGGGGACCTGCTGATCGCCGAGGCCGGCGCACGCGACACGCCGATCGTGGGCAAGAAACTGCGCGAGAGCCGCCTGCGAGAGCAGTTCGGGGTCACGGTCGTAGGGATCTGGGAGCGTGGCCGATTCGAGATAGCGCGTCCCGAGACCGAGCTCCACGACAACACGATCCTGCTGCTGGCGGGCAGCAAAGAGAGCTTTTCAC
>CAZMEL010000407.1:0-5610 GCA_964565225.1 uncultured Thermoanaerobaculia bacterium
ACTATTGGCAAGGTTTACGGTGGGCAGACTGCCGCGGAGCGGCTTAGTACAACGGGGTTGCTGCTAACCGGCGGCGAAGCCGACCGGTTGAGCAGCCGGGTTCGGCGGCTCTGCGGCTCGCCTGTCTTGTGCTCAGCCAACAATGTCTATCGCACTTCCCTCACCATCTCGGATTTCACTCGGCACTATTTCCACTGTCAAAGTCGGTAGCTCTTCGAGATTGTACTCGCCTCGCCTTGGTTGAAGTATTGCTGCCAGAGCCTGAACCCCGCCAGTATTGAGGGAGAGCTTCAACTGACCACTTTCCGTTGCAATACCGTTGGAATTGCCGGGTAGCAGCAAGACTTCGTGTTCAGGGCCCTTGATCATTAACGATTGGCCAAATGGGACACGCCCAGGCAGCACCAAACCGATAGTTGACGCTTCAAGTGCTCCAAGAGTCCATCGGAACCTGTGCCGAATCAAACCTGAACGGCCTACCGTCATCCGAGTTGCAAAGATGGCTCCTGTAGAGGAGCCATCCGTCGCAGTTCTTTGCCTGACTTCGCTCGCAATTGACTCGTCCTCCAGAATCGACGCCCGACCAAGGTCTGTGACTAGCTTGGGGAATCTTCTGCTGAGTACCTCAATCAATGCGCGCTTTTGCCATGCCTTAGCTGCCATCAGCTCATCACGCGTAATTCCCACAATCTGAATGAACTCCACTCGACCGTGCGGAGTTTCAATCACGGGAAGATCCGGGTCAGCCACGAAGCACACGGCCGCTATCTTCGTCGCTCGCTCCAAGGCGATCGGGCCATTGAGATCCATTGTATGACCCTGCGAGAATGCTTGACCAGAATCAAAGACATAGCGAGCAAGGTTTTGCAGAAAATTCAAGGCAAATGCTGGCGGATCTAATTCGCCTTGTTCACGCGCCAAGCGGAGCGTCAATTCAAAACCGAAGCCGCTGACATCAGCACGAGAGGATTGCTTGTCGTAAAGTTCTGTCAGGCCATATGTCACGAAGTGCCAATGAGGAACGGGCCCTTCGACCGGGTAGGCACTGATTCCATCGAGAGGGTCAGGTCCCCCCATCATGTACTTGACAATGGTTCCATAGTGCTTTGGCTCAAGGGTTCCATAGAGTTGAGCCAGTCTGTTGTCAATGGCATCCCAGCCAACCGCACTCTCGTTGCTCTCTTCAGTGTTCACGCTAGAGGCACCTCAGTGAAAGATCCTTACCGCCGAACGTGACCCCGATCACCGGCTACCGGAGCGCGAAGCGCAGAGGTAGTCCGCGTGGATCGGGTGGGTTGGACGGCCTTTCTCTACGCACATTGCCATAGGAACTTACCTGTGGCCCCGTCTTCGGACAGGAAAGCATAGGCTATGCCGGCGTCACCGAAATTGACGAAGAACGGGACTTGCGTTGAGTCGAGTTGCAGGAGAAGTTTCCAGGACCCAGAGTCGGGAAACTCATCGCCCTGCATGAAAATCGGAGTTCCTCCGATTTTGTTCCCGTCGAGGATGTTCGCGTACTCCTCCCATTTCTCTTCCGACCACTCAGAACGCTCCGATTCCGGGGCAAAGGTAGGGTCGTCGGAGACAGGTCCGTGAACCACAAATTCACACGGCTCGGGGACGAGCCGCTTCTTGAACATCTTCTTCACCATTCGGTACAACGTCGGACCTTCGGCTAGTGGCTCAACGGAGGCTGATGTTGTTCCTGGTTGTAAGATGACAGCGTTCTCTCCGCCGTCCGGCTCCCAAGTCCCATCGACATGATCCTCGCCATCGGTCATGAATATGTAGGCCATCTTCGGGCTAACGAGACCAAAAAGATCCTCTGATAGGACAATCTGGCAGATGAAGCGCATAGGCTTTCCAGTTTCGGCACTGAGGGGCCACTGCGGCTCCGTAAGCCAGACTGGCTGTCCGCCGAATTTCGTAACTGCTTCACGAGCAGGCTTCTTGGCCTCTTTGAACTCGATTGTCCGCTTCTTCATGATCTATCGCCTAACGTCTTGCGGCTCAGCTGCGTGGCTCCGACCGACCGAAGGGAGGGAGGACCACGTCAGCCTGCAGCCCCGTGTTCGGCGGCGTCCTCACAGGTTCACTCATCGTCCGCGGGGTGCTCGAGTTTGAACTCCAGAGGGAGGCCAGCTTCGCTAAAGATGCGCAGGGCCTCCTCGACCCCGTAGGCCTGCGACACGGCAAAGTATGCGCGGCCGGTCCCTTCGTCCTCGTTGGCGAACGCCCCTTCGACGGCGATATCAGCAGCCTCGCCGACCTTGTCGAGTTGGTGGAAGGCGGACGTGAGGTCGCCAGCGCCTTCGATGAGACGGTAGTCGAGAATCATCGCCCAACGACCACTGTCCTCGTGAATGCGGGTGCCGATCTCCTCGTAAGAAGTGCCGTTGCAGTTCCAGGACCAGCCGTAGACGTCATCTTCTTCGACGACGATCACATCTTCGTATGTTGGCTTCGCATGGAGGAACGGCACGTTTGCGAGGCGCACGAGTTTCGTCCACGGCTTCGCTGGATGAGGTCCAAGGTCTTCCGCCCACGGAGTTTCCACGTCCTCACCGTTGTCGTGAAGTAGGACCTTGATGAGGTTCGTTCTCTCTGGAATCCACATTGAATCGCCGGGGCAACTCACCCCGTCCGCCGAACGTTGTTGCGCGTCAGCGGTGAACCGCTTCTGCGATGGTGGAGTCTAGCCGGTGCGCGAGCCCAAATGAAACCATACCAGTTCTGAGTTGACCGACGTGCGGTTCATCCGTTGCACGCGCTTGTTAGACCGCCTCCCTCCCTCAAGATTCCATGGCTGCCCCTCGGGCCCCTTCGGGCGGCAATGGAGCGTCCTGAATGGTGCCCCATCGACTTGATCGATGTCCTTACGACCGACAGTCGCGATGCGGGTCGAAACCCCTGCTGCGAAACGGAGCATTCGTGGGGCCTGCCTGCGCCACAGAAGTGCGGAATCGGGCGGCTAAGCGAGTCCACGAATGATGTCCAACCGATTGGGCGGCGCATCGGGCGAAAGAAAATCCGGAATGGTATTAGGCGTTCTTTTAGGCCTGGACAGAAACTCAGGCGGCCATTCAGTGACGCGAGGCTCTTTCACGTGACGGTACTGGCCCGGTTCTGGCTCGTCGATGTACTCATCCTGTCGGACCAAGGCGAGTGGCGCCTCCGCGTTCGCTTCTCGCTCGGAGCATTCAAGTGCTTCGTCAAGCGTCGCAAATGCATAGAAGTAGTCGCCTGTTTCCTCGTGGCACCAAACCCGGTACTCAAGAACCGCATCCCAAACGTATCCACCACCCGCGAATGACTTCGCCGGATACTCACCGACCTTGTCAGGATCAATCGCAGGTGGGAATTCAGAGGGCGTCATTGGGTCGGTCTAACCGTCCTGTTATCCGACACAGCTCAAACCCCTGAAGCTACATAGCCGACGCCAACCTCACAGGAGGTTTGCCAGGAAACCTCAAGCCAGAAGAGACTTGGACGCGATCGAGCCTCGAGACTCTCTGTCGGATAAGGTCCGGCGCCGGGCGAATAACCCACCGGGGTACTTCGACGACGACACTGTCGGGTAGTTCGTGGCAGAGTGGATTGAAGAGTCAAGTTATCTCCCTCCCTTGAAACAAGTTAGAGGCTACCCCAGGGAATTGGCGCCAGTCAATCACGACGTGCAGGTAGTCGGACAAGGGGACTCGCGCGGGAGACTCAAGGTTTCGGCATTTTCTGGCGGGGGAATCTCGCGACGTTCGACCGATTACCCCTGAGTCTCCAGCCACTCCGACAACCCCGTAGACACCACCCGCCACAGGCCGGTCCCGCCGGGGTCGTGGTCGAACTCCAGCTCGATCGACGAGCCAGGGGTGAGGGATTGAACGTCCGTCTGCGGGCTGCCGTTGAGGATGCGATCGGCGCTGAGGCCGGAGCTCGCGGATTCCGGTTCTTCGTCGTAGACCATGACCAGTGCCGTGAAGCCGGCAGGGCCGCCGTGTTCGAAGCGGTAGCGGAGCCTCGGTTGGCCGAGGGGGAGCATGAGGCGGACCCGGCCTGTGGGGCTGGATCCCTGGTCGCCGACGACGAACACGGACCCGCTCTCGTGGGCATCGATGGCTCGGTCGATGCCGACCACCGGGCCGGTGCCCTCGGGCACGTAGATACGGTCTCGGGTCGTGGCCACGGTGGGCCATAGCTGTTCACCGGGTTGGGGTTGCATGGGTTACCTCCAAAGGGTGAGAGAGACCACCGCGCCGGACGGTTGGGCGGTGGTGGTTTCGCCTACCAGCCGACAGCGCAACAGAGCGCGGGGCGGGATGGTGAGCAGTTCGGGAATCGTGGTGGCCAGGCGTTCGTCGAACGGTACGGCCGGACGGAGGCCGGAGGGGAAGAGGGTCCAGACGGTTTCGCCTTCGGCCAGGAGCTCGATCTCGAACTCGGAGGCCCCGGCGGTACCGGCGACGTCGAGCACCTGGGCCACCAGCTGGTCGGGCACGGGAAGCACACGGCCCGGGGTTTCGAACGGCCAGGACGCGAGGGCGCTCTGCGAGCCGGTGAGGGGCTCGTTGAAAACGAAGCGAATCACCTCGGCCTGGCCGAGGAAGCGGCGCCGGCTCCGGGTGGTGATCACCGCGGCGGCGTCGGTCTCGACCTGGTGCAGCTGGAGGGCTCGGGGATCGGGGCGTGCGTCGCCGGCAACGGTCACGGCGAGGTCTCCTCCGGGTAGCCGCCAGATCTCGGCCGCGGAGCTCGCCGGTAGGGCCACGTTCTCGGGGGCGTCGTGGCGCCACCAGCGGCCGTCGACGAGGCCGCGGCTCGGACCCAGAGTGGCGACAAGGGCGGCCGACGAGAAGGCGGCGAGGGCTGGCGTGGTGAGGGGCTCGAGGTCGGCGTCGGTGATCTGGGCGGATTCGTCGCGGGTCACGAGGGCGAGCGGTACCGAGCCGGCAGGGACGGCGGGGCGCAGCTCGGCGGGTAGGGGTTCGGAAGCCTGGTCGCTCTTGAGGACGCCGAGGGATCCGGAGGCCTCGAGGTGGAGCAAGGCGAAGTAGGCCGAGCCGGGGGCGAGGGCGACGCCGGAGCCGTCGAGCTCGTCGAGAGTCACCGCGGCCGGCGGAAGGAAGAAGGGCTCTCCGGCACCGAGCCACCCGACCTCGCCCACCAGCACCTGGTCGCTGGCCGGCTCGATGGCGGCGACCTCTCCGCCGTGCACCAGGTAGGCGGCCAGGCCGTCGCCGAGGCCGGTGTAGATGCCGTCTCCGGCGGATTCGGTGAGGCCGCGGCCGAGGGGCTCCGGACCACCACCCGCGATGCCGAAGTAGAGCTCGCGCTGCCCGCCCTGGGCGTCGAGCGGTAGAAGGATCGAGACCTCGAGCTGCAGGCCCTGGTCGTTCGGGATCTCGGGTAGCTCGAAGCTCCGGCCGGCGCCGATCGGCTGCCAGGCGGTAGGGTCGACCTCGAGGCCTCCGGTACCGGCGATCACCCGCACTTCGACTCGGCGACCGTCGACGATGGGGCGGCCGGCGCCGTGCCACACCGTCTCGCCCGCGTCGCGCTCGAGCACCCGCAGCAGGTGGTCGCGGGCGGGCTCGGCGCCGGTACCGCCGGGGT
>CAZMEL010000408.1:0-5591 GCA_964565225.1 uncultured Thermoanaerobaculia bacterium
CCCGCTCGACCTGGCTCCAGGAACGCCGACTCTTCCGAGCTCGAGGTCGTCATCTACGTCGTCATCTACAAAGTAGAGCTCTATGGCACGATTCCCACCAGCCGCACCACGGTACGCCCGCGGTGGTGCCGGACCACGGCGAGATCGAGACGCCCGTCGCCATCGAGATCGTGGACCCTCTGGCGCCCGCGAAAGCTGGGTCGGTCGTCGCTGACCGGTGCGGATTCGTCTCTCTTCGCCACCTCCCGCCGGGCGGTACGCAACGCCGCACGGTCGAGGCGGCGCCAGGGCTCCTTCTCCACCGCGCGGCGGCGATGCTCGGCGAGGCCACGGTAGATCTCGAGCGCGCCGGTGCCGACCACCAGGTCGGGCGCGCCGTCGCCGTCGAGATCGCTGCCGAAATGCCAGCGTGCCGACTCGGCGTCGAGATCGGTGCTGCGGGGCCGCGAGTCGAAACGCCCCCCGTGCCCCTTGTAGATGTCGACCACCAGGTCCCCCGGAGCCATGCCCTGCGGTTGGATCAGCACCAGATCCCGGATTCCGTCGCCGTCGGCGTCGAGCAGCAGCGGCTCGAAGCGATACCAGCTCTTGGTCTCGGTATCGATCGCCAGCAGGGGCCGGCGACCCGCCCGGGTGCGATCGGCGGTGAGGCGGAAGAGACGCAGCTTCGATTTCTCGAAGACCCCCAGACGATCGGCCTCCGTGGTCGACGCCAGGAACACCGGCTCGCCGCCGAGATCGGCATACCAGAAGGCGTCGACATCCTCCGGGCCGGGCAACCGCGACCACGCCTCGACCGGCTCCCCGTCGCCGAGCAGGAGGTGTCGCACCCGGGTGTTTCCCTGCACCAGCGGACCGGCGATCAGGTGCCCATCCGGCGTACGGGCCACCGCCGGGCTGCGCACCAGCAGCCGCCGACGCCGACGCTCCGCCTCCACCGGCAACACCACCTCGCCGGCCGGCACCCGCGTGCCGCCGCTGCGGAAGTGCCGCAGCACCCCCACATCGGGAACCCAGAGCTCCCCGTCGCCGAGGAGGCCGGCTTCTTCGAGAGCCGCCAGGTCGAGCCCCGGCTGCTCGAGCACCGGCTGCAGCTCGCTTCCCCGAAGCTCCCAGATCACCCCTTCGCCGCCGAGCCAGAGCGCGTCGCCGACCCTGGCCACCGCATCCAGGTCGGCCGGCAGGTCCCGGGCCACCGGCTCCAGATCCTCCGCCAGGCCCCGCAGCCGATAGAGCACTCTCGGCGTCTCCTCGTCGGACCCGAAGTCTTCGGGATCGACCGCGTGGACCAGGACCGCGAGACCACCTCCCGGCCAGGGCGCCGCGGCCAGGGGTGATTCCGGCAACACGATCTCGCGCACCCGCAACCCCGCGAGCTCCGCCTTCCACACCCCGACGCCGGGCGGATGCCTCGGTTCTTCCTCCTCGGCAAGAACCATCGGGGGGGCGACGAGCAAACCCACCAGGAATCCGGCGCCGAGCCAGGTCGAAGTCGACACTTTTCCCATTCTCATGGCGCGTCCTCCACGGTCGTCGCGGTTTGAAGCCCGGGCTCGCCGGAGAGGTAGAGATCGAGGCGAACCGGCGGCGTGACGCCGGGCTCGTCGATGCGGTTGGGCTGCACGATGCGCAGATCGGAGAGACCGTCGCCATCGAGATCGTCGATCTCCACCAGCGCCAGGTCCCGGGGCTCATCGTCCAGCTGCAGGACCAGGTCCGGCCGCTGCGGATAGCGGCAGCCCTCGCGACCGGTGTGGATGCTCACCGTCTTGCCCCGACCCAGCTGCACGAAGTCGGCGCGGCCGTCGCCGTCGAAGTCGCCGTCGAAGAGAGAGAGCTGCGACAGGCGGACGTCGTCGAGATTGAGCTTGAAACGCCCCGAGAGGTCCAGCCCCGTGACCTTCCGGAACGCACCGTCCGGCGTCTGGCAGTGGAGGTGGAAATCGAGACCGATGGAGATGGTGCGGGTGGCCAGGATCCGCACCGCCTGGAAGACGGAGAAATCGAGGGTCAGGCCGATCAGGTCGCGGCGGCCGTCGCCGTCGAGGTCGCGCAGGCCGCCGGGAATCGAGATCTCCTCGCCGTCGCTGTCGTCTCCCTGGTTCTCCGCATCGAGGGTGTAGCCGGTGGCATCGAAAGTGAAGTAGGGCTCGGCCGCGGGGGAGAGATCGGCATTGGAGCGGTAGAGGCGGTAACGGTACGGCGGGTTCTTGGCCTCGCGGATCTCCTGGCGCACTCCTGCGTCCTCGGTCGCCAGGCTCTGCTGCGAAACCAGCTCCGCCCGGCCGTCGCCGTCGAGATCTCCGAAGTAGAGCAGGCTCTCTCCCGGCTCGGCGCAGGGCAGCGCGGTGTCCGGCTCCTCCGCGCAGGGATCCGGCAGCTCGATCGGGCCCACCGCCTCCGCGAACCGACCGTCCCCCGCGCCCGGAAGCACCACCACCCGCGCCCAGCCGTCGTCGGGATCGGGGAAGACGAGGTCGAGCCGGCCGTCGCCGTTCACGTCGCCGCGATCGGGAATCGGAAACCGGCGTACCATGCCACCCCCCGCACCGGGGCTACGCCGGTCCGTGGGCAACTCCACCCGCTGCGTCGGCGCGGCCGTCCAGCGGCCCTCGGCGGTCTGCGGATACACCGCCAAGCCGTCGCGAGCCGGCAGCAGGAGATCGAGCCCACCGTCGCCGTCGAGATCGTAGGTCAGCTCCAGGTCGGGAATCAGCGCCCCGGTTCCGGCCAGCACCGGCGGATCCGCGATCACCGGCTCGAGCCGGGCACCCCCGACCTCCAGGCGCAACACCGAGATTCCGTCATCGGTGAGAGCCACGACCGGCCACTGCGGCGGCCCCCCGGCCAGGCTCAGGATCTCCGGCCCCAGCGGCAGCGGAGGCCCCGCCCGGCGGTAGCCCTCGGGAGCCGCGGAATCGGCGAGATAGAGGAAGAGCTCCCGGCGGTCGGTGAGGGCCGGGACGATGGTCATCACCTCGACCAACCCTTCCACGCCGGCCATCTCGGTGGACTCCTCCACCGTGAGCTGGTCCCACTCGGTGTAGGCGACGGCGATCACCAGGTCGCGGTCTCCGTCGCCGTCGAGGTCGGCCGGCAAGACGATCGCCGGAGCACCCGGCAGGTCGATCGAGGCCAGGCGAAGCTGCAACGTTTCGCGGCGTGCCTCGGCGGATGTAGCACCGAACAGGCAGACCGCGAACCCGTAGAGAATCATTTGGCGCGTATAGCTCATGTAGGCAATACGGCGACCCGAGAGATTTGCTACGGATATTTTTTCCGACGGAAACCTCGGAGGGTCGATTCGAGCCCGAGCGGGGCACCGGGCGCCGCGCTCGCCGGCTCTTCGCCCCGGGCTCGGACGCCTCGCGTCCGGGCCCGGGGCCGTCCCGATTGATCTCTTTCTCCGCGGAACCGGACGTTGAAGGGTACAACCCTCGTGCCGCCAGCGCCGAGCCGCCCTCCCTTGGTCCGAATCGGGATGGGCTCGGAGGCGGTATGTCCTCGAGATGGTCCGACAGGAGATGGATCCATGCAAGAAGCCCGATTCTCGCGGCTCGAGAAACGTTCGTTTCTCTCCCTGGCGGCAGCGCTTCCGCTGCTCGCTCTGGCACCTCTTACCCATGCCCAACCCCCGGTGACCTGGGTCGACGCGTCGAGCACACTGCCTCCCTTCACCCACAGCGGTGTGGGCGCCGGAGGCGACGGCCTGGGCGGCGCGGCCTGGTTCGACTGCAACAACGACCGCCGGCTCGACCTCTTCCTCACCAACGGTCGCGGGCAGGACAATGCCCTCTTTCTCAACACGCCGACCGGTTTCGTCGACATCTCCGCCGGGGCGGGGATCCGCAACCACCAGCAGGGGAGCTCCGGCGTGATCGCCGCCGACATCGACAACGACGGCTTGCAGGATCTCTTCCTCACCGGCGACGGCGGATTCGTCGGTGTGGGAGACAGCCCCGTCGCCCTCTTCCGCAACCTCGGGGACTGTCACTTCGCCGACATCACCGCCTCGTCGGGCATCACCGGGCCCATCAGCCATATGAGCGCCGCCTTCGGAGATATCGACAACGATCGCGACCTCGATCTCTTCGTCACGGCCTCGGGCAGCTTCTGCCTCACACCCTCGCCGACCTGTGTGCCCGGCAACCACCCGAACAAGCTCTACCGCAACGACGGCGGCGGCGTATTTACCGACATCTCCGCCGGCTCCGGGGTCGATACCGCGAACGGCGCCTGCGCTGCATTCTTCGGCCACTACGACAACGATCCCTGGATCGATCTCTTCGTCGGCAACTGCAATCTCCTGACTCCGCCGCCGGTGCCGGTGCTGCCCGTACCCGCCGCCAACGAGCTGTTTCGCAACCTCGGCGGCGCCACCTTCACCGACGTGGGTCCGGCCGCGGGTCTCACTCCGACCGGCTTCTTCATGGGGTTTGCCCCGGCGGACTTCGACAACGATCTCGACATCGATTTCTTCATGACCAATATGGGCACCTCGGTGCCGGCCTTCCCGAACTCCTTCTTCTGGAAGAACGGCACCCTCTGCCCCACGCCGCCGCCCACATACCTCGAGGTCTCCTCCCTGGTGATCCAGCCCGACCAGGAGTTCGGCTGGGGTACCACCGCCCAGGACTTCGACAACAACGGCTTCGTCGATATCTTTTCCGCGGGTGCCCTGCCGCCGGGCATCATCGGCCCCGGGCCGACCGGCGGCAATCCGGGAACCCTGCTCTTCAATCAGCTGCCGCTCTCCGCGGTCTTCGCCGATTTCACCGGCTCCCTGCCGGCCTCTATCGACCTCGCCAACAAGTTCTCCTCCGGAGTCGCCGCCGCCGACTACGACAACGACGGCGACGTGGACCTGGTGATCCAGACCGATGACTCCGTGGGCACCGGCGGCCAGCCCGTGCTGCTCCAGAACCAGGGTCACCCCCAGAACCACTGGCTGCGGGTCCGCCTGCGGGGCACCCTGAGCAACCCCGCCGGCATCGGCGCCCGGATCGTCGTCGGCTTCGGCCAGAGATCTCAGATGCGCGAGGTCCACGCCGGGTCGAGCTTCCTCTCGATGGATAGCCAGTGGCAGCACTTCGGCCTCGGCACCGAAAGCGCCACCTCGCTGCTCGCGGTCTGGTGGCCCTCGAATCGGGTGGAGATCTTCCCCAACGTACCCGCCGACCAGACCATCACCCTGGTGGAGGGCAACGGTACGGCGGTCGATCTCGACTGCCCCGACGGGTGAGCGACCCGTCGGTTCCGGCCGGAGACTCTCGGCTCCGTTCCCGTGCCTTCTCCGGCCGGAACCCAGCGGCCCTCCTTCCGTCCCCGGATCGTCACGACCCGCGCAAAGCAGGTGACGTACCGCCACCGATGGTGTACGATCGAAATCATCTCGGGAACCAACCCTCCACGGTCGCATCCGGCGCCCTGCCGGCAATCCACTCCTGGATTCCCATCTGGCAATCCGTGAGGACCCCCCAACTAGGGAGGCTCAATGGCCAAAACGCTCTACCTGATCAACCCGCGCCCGGCGGATCCCAGCTACTTCGGTGCCGAAGCCTACGGACAGTGGGGATACGACCCGGCCCAGG
>CAZMEL010000409.1:0-5541 GCA_964565225.1 uncultured Thermoanaerobaculia bacterium
ATCTTCGGCACGATTGTCGTTGACCCGCTCGACCTGGCTCCAGGAACGCCGACTCCTACGAAACCGAATCTCCAATCTGACAAAGTAGAACTACCCGGCTCACCTGGCGATCTCCTCCGGGCTCCCGTTCGGTGATCACGGATCGATGAATTTCTCGAAAAACGGAGGCCTGGTTGACGGCCCGGCGCCCCGGGCGTACCATTTCGGCGGTACCCGATAGTACTCGGGCTCGAGACGGTCTCCCCACTCTCGAGGAGCCCCGGCCGCGAGCCCTGTCCGTTCTTCCGGAAAGGAATGTAGGGGCACGAGACGTTCTCTGTCCCACCGTGTCACACGACGACCCACACAGCAGGTCCCCGGTCGAGGGAAGTGGAGTGTGAATCTCCCGCCGCCCCGCGACTGTGTTCAGGACGAAAGCCGCACGATGCCACTGTTGCCGAGGCCCGACGAGCGGGTCGAGGCGATGGGAAGGCGCGGCCGTAGGACGAACGTAAGCCAGGATACCCGACTGCCGGACCGGTTCTCACCATCCTTCGCGGAGCAAGGAAAGGAGCCACGCATGCCTTGTCGACTCCACATCGAGTGGACGGCACGAACCGTCCGTCTCGTCTCTCGCCCTCTCGTTCTCGGCTTTCTGCTCGCCGCCCCCGTCGCGGCCCAGGATTCCTCCGACGACGCCCAGCGCACCACCGTCGAAGAGGAGATCTTGGTCAGCGCCAGTCTCACCGAGGTGCCCCGGCATCGCACGGGCAACACCGTGACCGTCATCGATCGCGAAGAGATCGAGCGCCGCAACAAGGACACCGTGCTCGAGCTGCTGCGCACCGTTCCAGGGCTCGAGGTCGCCCAGACCGGCGGCCCGGGCAAGACCACCAGCGTGTTCCTGCGCGGCGGCAATTCCTCCCACACCCTGGTCACCGTCGACGGCGTGCGGCTGAACGACAACTCTACCGGCGGCTTCGACTTCTCCGACCTCACCGCCGACAATCTCGAGCGCATCGAGGTGATCCGCGGGCCCCAGGGTCTGCTGCACGGCTCCGAGGCGGTGGCCGGCGCGATCAACATCATCACCCGGCGCGGCGAGGGTCCGGCCCAGGGTTGGGTCCGGGGCGCCGCCGGCAACGACGGCTACTCCCGCTTCGCCGCAGGGGTGAGTGGCGGCTCCGAGCGTCTCGACTACAGCTTCTCGGCCTCTCGCCTCGCCACCGACGCCGTTTCCGCCGCCAGCGAGGAGAATGGCAACACTGAAGTAGATCCGTGGGAGAACCTCACCGTTTCCGGACGCCTGGGCGGTCGTTTCCTCGACGATGGCCGGGCCGAGCTCACCCTTCGCTACACCGACGGCGACACCGATGTCGACGGATTCACCTTCGGCGTGGGCCCTACCGATGACCTCAACGCGGTGCAGAAGCGAACCACCCTCACCACCTCGCTCTCCCTCGACAAGCCGATCACCGACCGCTGGACCCAGAGCCTGGTGGTGACCCACGGTAGCGACGAGCTGAGCGGCGAGGATCCGGACGACTTCTTCAGCAACTTCGATCTCAGCGGTGAGACCTCTTCGATCTCGACCCAGGCCGATCTCCAGCTGGCCGAGAGCGACACGCTCTCCATCGGCTACAAGGTGGAGCGGCGGACGGCGGAGAACATCGGCTCCTTCGACGAATCGGTGACCATCCGTTCGTTCTACGCCGAGAACCTCTGGTCGTGGAACGAGCGGGTCGACCTCTCCCTCGGCCTGCGCAACGACGACCACACCGTGTTCGGCAACGAAACCACCTACCGTGCAGCTCTGTCGGCCCTGCTCGCGGATCCGCTGCGGTTGCACGCCTCTTTCGGCACCGGCTTCAAGGCCCCGACCTTCAACGACCTCTACTTTCCCGGCTTCGGCAATCTCGACCTCCGGCCCGAGACCAGCAAAGGATTCGATCTCGGATTCGAGCTCACCCTTCTCGACGAGCGGCTCGTTCTCGACCTCACCTATTTCGACAGCGAGCTCGAAGACCTGATCCTCTTCACCTTCCCGGCCGGTTTCGTCAACATCGCCGAGGCGACATCGGAAGGCTTCGAGCTCGTCCTGGATTGGGCGATCGACGACCGCACCCGGCTCCAGGCCTCCCACACCTTCACCGAAACCGAGGATCTCGCCAGCGGCCTGCCCCTCGCCCGCCGACCGGAGAATCGCAGCACCCTCGGGCTCTCTTTCGAGCCCGTGGACAAGCTACGGGCCAGCGCCACCCTGGTCGCGGTATCCGACCGGATCGACTCCGACGGCTCGGAGATGGACGACTACGAACGGGTCGACCTCTCCGCCGACTACCAGATCGACGAGCGCTTCCGGCCGTTCGTCCGGATCGAGAACCTCTTCGACTCGGACTACAGCGAGATACCCGGCTACACCGCCCTGGGCTTCTCCTTCGCCGCCGGCCTGCACGTCACTTTCTGATCGCCCGCGGCTCGTTCCCTCGGCGTCTGCATCCTGAGGGTTACCAGACCGCGTTCTCGAAGTGCCGATGGATCTTCTGGTCGTTGGTGATGAAGGGAGCGCGGTGCAGAGCGGCCGTCGCCACCAGGAGGCGATCGAAGGGGTCACGAGTCCAATGCAGTTTCATCGCTTCGCCGACGACTCTTTCGATGGAGTCGTCGGCGAGAAAGACCCCGAGGCTCACCGCCAGGTTCGCTACGACCGAGTCGGGACTTGCTCTCAACCTACCGATCTCCTGTAGGAATCCCAGCTCGAGGCGTACAACGGGTGAGATGAATAGAGCTGCTCGTTCGAGCAAGTCGATCCCTGCAGGACCGAAAACCTCTGTCGCCCCCTCTTCCAGCGCCACTGCCGCATGGGTGTCGAGGAAGGCCTTCAAGAATCAGGCTCCCAAGCACCCTCCCACGAGGTCGCGACCAGCTCCTCGAAGTCGCAGGTCGTGATCTTCTTCCGAGGAAGATCGTCCAGACGACGACGCCGAGAGCTCGCCGGCACGATCAACAACGTCTGCCCTTTGCGAGATACTTCGCGACCGACTCCCGATTCCAGAATCTCATCGAGAATCCGGTAGATGTTGCTACGCAGCTCGGTGGCTGTTACCGCCTTGCTCATTCACTCGATCTCCTCTACGTCGATCACCCAAACCGTACGTGCAGACTCTAACACGTACGCCGTGTGACACAGAGCTTCGATACGGTAACAGCGCTCACCTCTCACCCCGCTTTTTCTCCTCGGAGTCGGCGAGAGCTGAGCCTCCGATAGGAGATCACGGGCCCGAGGGCAGATCCAGGCCGGTAGCGCCGAGACGGCTCGCGGCCTCGGGCTCGACGGCGAACCGCACCCACGAGTGGATCTCGAGGACGCCGTCGTCTGTTGCCGAGGCCACGAGGTGGTTGCGGGAAACGGCCCAGGCCCGGTTGCGCACCAGGGAATCCTCCGGCACCTCGCTCCAGTCGACCCGCGATGCGATACGCGGCGACTCGGATTCGAGGTCGAGGGTGTACACCCCTTCCTCCGAGGCGAGAAGAGCCACACCGTCGAGCACCAGGGCGGCCCTCACCTCTCCCACGTGCCAGTGCTCCACCTGCTCGGGATCCCCTTCGGCCGTGAACAGGCAGACCCCGTCTCCGCAGCTCAGGAGCCAGGAACCGATTGCCAGCAAGGCTCGGCCATGGACCGGATCATCGACCGTGGCACCGGTCTCGCCGGTTGCCGGATCGACAAAGGAGAGCAGGCCCTCACCGGCCATCGCAACCCGACCATCGGCGAGAGCCGCCAGGGCCCGAGTCTCGTGACCGAAGCTCCATTCTCCCGTCACCCGTGACTCCCCGTCGGCCGGCGCCAGGTGGGTCTCGAGCACCGGCCCGCGGGCGACCAGGAGCTGGTGCTCCATTCCCAGCAGAGCGGTCACCGGCCCCGGAGACTCGTCGATGGGGAGCAGGGCACCGTGGGCCAGCACGCGGTAGCGGCGGAGCTCACCAGCTGTTGCCACGTGCAGGGCACCACCGCTCCAGGCCAGACCATGGATCTCTCCAACCTCTTCCCGAGCCAGGAGGATTTCACCAAACCGCGCGACTCGGATGCGGAGAGACTCCGTTCCATCGTGCACCTCCAACCGACCGTTGCCCCGGGTGGGCACCACACACACCCCTGCCTCGGGTCGGATCTCCGCCGCATCCGATCCGCCGCGAGTCCAGCGCGCCTCGACGTCGGCGGGAAACCTCCAGGTCTGCCAGTCGGCGTGGGCGAGCCCGCAGGGACGGGGTGGCGGCCACAGGCTCGGCTCTTCGAACGAAGGTGTACCGAGATCCACCAGATGTTTGCGCAGCCAGCCCGAGTCCAGCTGGGGAAGCAGGGCCCGGATCTCTCGGGAGTTGGACATGAAGTACTCCTTCCACCAGGGATCCCCGGCGATCGAAGGGCCTTCCTCGATCCACACGTCGACCTTCACCACATATTCGGTTCCGGCGGTGGTGGTCACCTTCACCTCGCCGGTGGTGCGCAGCTCGAATCGACCGGTCTGGGGATTGCGGGTGAGCTGGGCGCCGCCGCCATGGAAACGCACCGTCCTCGCCTCCGAGGGCCGCACCCGGCTGACCTCGCCCATGCCCGTAGGAGAAACCGAGAAACGCCCGCCGGTCGCCACCGAGTAACGCACCGACGAGCCCCCTTGGTGGGTGATCCAGAACCGGGCGAAACCATCGGGCACCAGCCACTGGCCACTCCTGGTGCGGGTCGCCTGGCCGCGGATGTGGACGATCGCGATCAGGCCCAGGCTACCCTCGGTCTCGGCCGCCTCCAGCGGAAACCGCAGCTCGCCGTCGTTGGTGGGGATCACCAGCTCGCCCTTGGTGTCGCCGGTTCCCGTGTACTCGATCTGCAGGCGGCCGGAGGCTCCCGCTGCCAGGGCCACCTCCGACGGGCGAAGGGTAAAGTCGGCCGGGGAACGGCCGGCCGGGAGCTTCTCCACTCGCGCCTCGATCTGGCGCAGGGTCGCCCGCCGCTTCTTCGCCGCGGCCGGCAGGTTGCGCAGATCGAGCGAACGGCTCTGACCACCGTGCAGGAAGAGGGTGCGCCCGGGCCGGGGCTGGAGATCGTGCTCCGGCGGATCCCAGGCCACGGGTGAGGCCGTGCCGCGAAGCTCGATCACCTCGCCCTGTCCGCCGAGCGAGGTGATCTCGTGCCGGCCCAGGGGAAGATCGTCCGTGCCCCAGCGGCGAGGAAACTGCACATCGAATTCGTCTTTCTTGTCGCCTTCACCCATCAGCGGCAACACGTAGAGCCCGCCGTGCCAGGCGTCGGTGACCTCGTAGGCCACTTCGATGCGGTCGTTGGCCAGCTGCAGCCGGGCCTTGGCCGAGAAGGTGAAGTCTTTCCAGCCCCCGAGGCGGAAGATCTGGCCGCTGCCGGTGACCTGGAAGTCGGCATGGCCATCCATCGAGCCGGGAACCACTCGTACCCGGCGAAAATCCGAGCGCCCGTTGAGCCGCCGCTCGATGGTGTCGATCAGCAGCGGCACCAGGTCTTCGTCCACCAACACCCCGAAACCCGAGGCT
>CAZMEL010000410.1:0-5461 GCA_964565225.1 uncultured Thermoanaerobaculia bacterium
CCACCGGCCGAAGCCGGCGTCGGCCCTGCTCTTCGACCAGGGCGGCAAGGTGCACTTCTTCCAGGAACCCGACGGACGAGAGCTGGTGATCCGGCAACGCCGAGGTGATCGCTGGCAGGAGGTCTTCCGTTGCTCGGCGATCGACACCTGCCTGCCGGTGAGCTTCGACGGGGAAGATCTGTGGATCGTGGGGCGCCTGGGCCAAGATCGCAGAAGCCTGTGGACGGTGGATCCGGAGGACGGCACGTCGGACCTCGTGCACGATGATCCTCTCGGCCTGGCGGATCTGCAGGCCGTGTGGGTCGATCCCGAGACTCGGCGGCCCCGCTGGGCCACCTACCGCACCGATCGCCTGCGCTCCTACGCCATCGACCCCGAGATCGCCATCGACTACCGGCCCCGGGAGCCACCCTCCGAGGTCGTGGTCGAGCCGCGTCCCGGAGGTCCGTTCTGGCTCGTGCGAGAAGAGAGCAGCCGGCTCCAGCATCCCCGGTTCTGGCTCTACGATGCGGAGCGTTCGTCCTTGCGTCCGATCCTGGAGGCGGAGCGAGCGGCGGGTCTGCGCCTCCCCGCGGACCGCCTCGCGGCCAAGGAGCTGGTTTCCTACTCCGCGAGCGACGGCTTGCCGATACACGGCTTCGTTTCCGTGGCCCCCGGGGTCGACGCGGTCCGCGCACCCCTGGTGGCCCGTTTGCACGGTGGCCCGTGGAACCAGGTGGGGCCGGGCTTCAGCGCCTTCACCCAATTCCTCGCCAGCCGCGGCTACGTGGTCTTCGAGCCCGATTTCCGCGCCTCGACAGGCTACGGGCGCGCGCACCTGGTGGCGGGGGCCGGAGAGTTCGGCAACGGCGCCGTGCAGCAGGATCTCCTGGACGGCCTGCAACACCTCGAACGGCTGGGGATCGGGGATCCCGGGCGCCGCGCAATCCTCGGCCATTCCTTCGGCGGCTTCGCCACCCTGGGGGCCCTGGCCTTCGTGCCCGACCGGTTCCGCGTCGGCGTGGCGTCGGCCCCGCCGATCGATCTCGTCCGCTCCCTGCGTGATCTCGACGACCGGACGCTTCTTCCCAATGGCATCGCCCAGAAACAGGTAGTGGAAGAGCTCCTGCTCGGCCGGGAAGGCTCGGCGGAGGAGCTTCGACGCCGCTCTCCCGAGGCCCATCTCGCAAAGACGGCCCGGCCGTTGCTGATCCTGGCCGGGGGCCGGGACGAAAAAATCGCCGTGGCCGATGTCAAACACTATGCTCTGGCTCTGCACGAGCTCGGCAGAGATGTGAGCCTGCTGGTCGACGAAGAGGTCGGGCACAGCTTCGCCGAAGGGCCGATCCAGCTCGCCTATGCGCATTTGGTGGAGCGATTCCTCGCCCTCCACCTCGGTGGGCAATGCGCGGCCAGGCGCTCTCCAGAGATCGACGCCTATCTGCAGACCCGGCTCCTCCTCCGCGGCAGCAGCCTGGAGAGGGCGCTCGAGGCGTCCGACGCTGGCGAATGACTCTGTTTCTTGCCTCGTACCCATGGAAAGCTGGATAAAATCTTTCGGTTCGAGACAAGGAGCAAGAATGGCCCGAGGATTCACCTGCCAGAAAAATGTGGGAATGATCGATACGAAACCGGCGAGCTGCGGGCTGCCGGCGGTTTTCTCCGCAAGGTTTTCGATGTCCAGAACCAGAAGCTTCGCCGGTGGTTGATCACGGGACCGGGCCGGCAGAACCGTCTGTCGGCCCGGTCGAATCGATCGTCAGTTGCAGAGATATGGCGTGAAGGGCGGGAACGAAGCCACCGGAACACCCGGGAGGCAGGAAAAGGAGTACAGCTGCCAACACTGGTTGTAGTACACGTAGTCGACCTCCACCGTAGTGGTCTGCCGGCAGTAGAAGTTGGTGTGCACGGATGTGGTGGTTCTCCGGTACTTGTTGCCGTAGAGCGCGTATTGCCGAAAGCTCTGGGGGCTGAAGTAGTCCGTGCAGGTGTACTCACCCGCGAACTGGAATCCCAGAGGGGTCAAGACCGAAGATTCGGTGGTGGTCGGAGTGCAAGCTCCGGTAAAACCACATCCGGAAGCACAGGCGATGAAGTCGTCCTGGCAGGCGGTGGTCGTACCGCAGGCAAAGTAGTCGTCTTCACAATCCTCGAGGCATTCTTCCAAATTCCGCGCCTTGTTCGGAAGAACGGGAAACGGCACACGAGAGTCGGCCTGCACCTCGGTGAGCTCGACCCGGATCGGCTGGAGCCGTTCGAGATCCAGCCTTGCAGCCCGATCCTGTAGCTCCTCCCAGCCGAGCCTTTCGACTTCTTGTGCATCGATGGTGATTCGGAGCTCGATCCCGGGGTCGTTCTCCGCCAGGTGCCCGAGCCAGGTACGGCGATCGGGCGTTGCAGCCAGAAGCTCGAATACGGGCGAGGTGGCGAGTCGCATCTTCCGATCCGGAGCAGAGCTCACGAGCGTGATGCGTTCCTCGTGGACCTCGCGCCCCTCCACCGATACCGTGAGGTCGATGGGGCCCGGGGACGTGCTGTAGGCGAGAGGTAGCTGGTAGAGAATCGGTCGTGCTTCGAAAGGTTCGATCGATATCTCGGCCTCCACGGCTTCGGCCGAGAGGGGTGTCAGCGCGGCCGCGAGGGCGAAAGCGGAGAGTGTGTGGGTCGTGATTCTCAAGTTGATCTCCTTGTGAGAAAGAAAGTTCCTGTGCCCGGATCCTTCGGGGAGCAAGGGGCGTGCCACTCGTCCAGTGGATGAAAGAACGAACAGCAGAAGCAGGATTTTGCTGGTTCGGAGCGCAGTGGCAGCCATGGGGCTTCGATCTTTTTGTTTCGATTGGAGACAGTGTTGCTCCCTGTGGAGACAGCTCGAATCAAAAGGTTTTCTTCTACTACAAGGGTTTGGCTCGAGGTGCACATCCGGAGCAGCTGTGGCCAGATCCCTTCTCGAGCACCGTTGGTCACGGAAAATGGCGCGCTCTATCCCAGGAGCCTTTGCCGTTGGCTTCTCGGGTGAGTACAAGTTGCAAGGTCTGGCAACTCTGCTTTTGTCGGTGCAAGATGTTTGAACCCTTTTGTACGACCCGAGGATTTGACATGAATTCTGTGCGATCGATCTTGATTTTTTTGTTTCTCTTGTCCATGGCTTGGTGGGGGTTGGTGCCGGTGAGCTCGGCCGATCCCATCGAGCTGAACGACGACACCCTGTTGGCCGTCGAAGAAAAAACACTGTATTTCACAGCTTCTGATCTTCTGGCGAACGATTCGGTGGGAGACGAGGTCAGCTGGCTCGAGGTCGTCGACGGCCCGACCCTCGGCCATCTCGCCAATATCGGTGGCAGAGAAGGCGGTGTGACCGAATTCTTCTACACGCCGCCGGGCGTTGTGGCTGCCACCTGGGATTCCTTCACCTACAAGCCCCTCGGCAGTGCCCCCGGGGTCACGCCGGCCAGGGTTGCCATCCGGGTACAGCCGGCGCGGCGCCCGATCGGTGGTCGGTGGCAGACCTTCACCTGCCACGAGAGCTCGTGTCCGCTCACCGGGGACCTCGGAGAAGGCGCGGAGATCGGTTGGTATCATTCGGTAACGGCGGTGTTCGAGCTGTGCGACTGGCAGGACACCCAGCTGGTGGACTGCCGCTCCGTTGCGGTGCCACCCGCCTACAAGAGCTCCGGGCTGGAGCCGTTGGTCGGTGACTGGGATGGCGATACCTGGGACGAGCCGGCGGTTTTCGACCCGGCGAGCGGGACTCTCCACCTCTTCGATCTGGTCATGGACGGCGAGGGAGAGGCGTTGCCCGACAAGCTCGTTCTCCTGGCGAGTGGGCTCGTGGCCCCGAAGGGCTCGTTGGCGGTGACCGGGGTCTTCGAAACGGATGCGGCACCGGTACCGGTCGAACGGTTCGGCTGGTTCGATCGGGCTGCCGAAGGATTCTGGCTGGAGAGGCCCACCGGAGCTTTCCGGTGGGTCGAATTCAAGGGCGGAAGCGGACAGCAGGAACCCGTGGCCGGAGACTGGTATGGCGATGGACTGGACGATCTCGGCCTCTGGCACCCCGACAGCTCGGAGCTCTGGATCCGTGGGCCGGAGGATACGGCCTCGGTCGAGATCCTCGAGATCCGCGATTCGCCGTCGGGCCAGCCGGCTCGAGGGCAGCCCTTCACCGGTCGTGTTCTCAGGAATTCGAAGCGATCGTTCTTCGGCCTCTATGACCCCTCGATCGACAAATTCCGCCTGCATCTCCTGGTCGAAGGAAGCCCCGGCACCCTGCCGATGCAGATCCTGGTCGACCCACCCTGACCATGACTGATCACGGCCCGGGCGAGGTGACCCCTGCGGTCTCGGCTGCCGGGGTCACACCTCCACCCATGGAGGGCCATGCCGGTCCGGGGCCCGAGGAGAGTCTCGATCGTCTCGGGCGTTATGTCGTCCTGGAGCTCCTGGGAGCCGGCGGGATGGGAGTCGTCTACGCCGCGTACGACCCTCGTCTCGACCGCAAGGTGGCGGTCAAGCTCTTGCATCCCGGGGATGGGAGCTCCGGGCATCGGCACGAGATCGAGGCTCGGCTGTTGCGCGAGGCCCAGGCGCTGGCTCGCCTCGCCGATCCACACGTGGTCACGGTCTACGACGTCGGCTCCCTGGGGTCGCGGATCTTCGTGGCGATGGAGTACGTGCCGGGGTCGACTCTCCTCGACTGGTTGCGCGCCGAGCCGCGGACCTGGCAAGAGGTGCGCCGGGTGTTTCGCGACGCCGGCCTGGGTCTGGCGGCGGCGCACGAGGCCGGGCTCGTGCACCGGGACGTCAAGGCCAACAATGTGATGGTACGAGACGACGGCGAGGTGCGAGTGCTCGATTTCGGCCTCGCCCGTCTCGACCGATCCACCACCTCCGTGGTGCCCATGGAGGCCCTGGCGAATCCCGGAGTGCCGGAGGAGGCGAGACCCCGAGCGGCGGCCCGGACCCGTGGAGCGCTCGGCACCCCTTCCTACATGGCGCCGGAGCAGATGGCGGGTGGCGAGGTGGGGCCGGCGGCCGATCTCTTCAGTTTCTGCGTCGCTCTCTACCTGGCCTTGTACGGGGTGTTGCCCCACGAGCCGGATCGCGACCCGAAATGTCCCGAGGAATGGCGGGTTCGGGCTCCGCCCAAGGGCTCGAAGGTACCTGCGTGGTTGCACCAGGTCGTGGTCCGGGGTCTGAGCTTCGATCCCGCGGATCGTCAGGGCTCCATGCGTCGATTGTTGCGCGACCTCGACCGCGACCCCTGGCGGGTGCGCCGGAGGTGGCTGGCAGCGGCGGGAGCCGTGGGGCTTCTGCTGGCCGGCCTGGCGGCGCAACGCGAGGTCGCGGCTCGGCGAGACCAGCTCTGCCGGGGCGGGGAAGCGAAGCTGGCCGGAGTCTGGGATGCGGACACGAGGCAGCGGTTGGTTTCGTCGTTCCTCGTGGCCGACCCGGCCCGAGCGGGCTTCGCCGCACGGGCGGTGAG
>CAZMEL010000411.1:0-5399 GCA_964565225.1 uncultured Thermoanaerobaculia bacterium
GCTCGCGGGCCCGCGGCCGCGGCCCGGGTCGCCGGCGAGCAGCACCCGGACCGCCCCCGCGCCCGCCCCCACTTTGGTGGTTTCGGTAAGGGGGTCGGTGGCGGTCGAGCCGGCCTGCCCCGAGAGCCGTGGTGAGATCCAGGCGAGGAGCAGGCCACCGGCGAGAATCGCCGGGATCGAGGTCGGGAAGGCTCGGCGGAGGTGTCGAACCGAGAGGTCTGGAACCATGGTGTGTCTCTCCGTATCTCCGGGCGGCTCAGGCGTGCCGCGCACGGCGGGCCATCACGAGAGTGAGGTCGTCGAGTAGAGGGGTGCCCTGGGCGAAACGTCGCAAGTCCTGGGACAGGGCGCTCGAGAGGGCTTCGAGATCGAGGGCGAGATGAGCTCGCGCGGCCTCGATCAGGCGGTCGAGCCCATACTCCTCCTCTTGCGGATTGGTGCCCTCGGTAAGGCCGTCGGTGTAGAGGAGAAGGGTCGCCCCGGGTGCCAGCTGCAGCTCGGCCCGCTCGTAGTCCGACTCCGCGAAAATGCCGAGGGGAGGCCCCGTGGCCTCGAGCCGGCGGACCTCGCCTTCTTCTTCGAGGATCAGCACCGGGTTGTGTCCGGCGTTGGCGAACCGGATCCGGCCGCTCGCGGTGTCGATCACCACCAGCACGGCGGTGGCGTATTTTTCCGTGGAAGTGCGCTGGTAGAGCCGGCGCGAGATCCGCCGGAAGATGTCCTCGGGCGGGTGCCCGTCTTCGATCGGGCCGGCCGCGAGGGCTTCGAGGGACGCGGTGAGGAGCGACGCTCCGATTCCCTTCCCGGAGACGTCGGCCACCATCAGGATCAGCTCGCGACCTTCCCGGCGCTCGAGGATCTGGTAGTAGTCGCCGGAAACCCCTCGCGACGGAAGATTGTTCGCAAAGAGCTCGTAACCCGGCACCACCGGCAAGTGGTCGGGCAACAACGCGACCTGGATGCGCCGACCGAGGGCCAGCTCTTCCTCGAGGTGGCGCCGCTCGGCCGCCTCCTCGGCGAGGGCCACGTTGCGCAGGGCGAGGGCCGCCACGTTGGCCAGCGAAACCAGCAGCTCCATGTCCTCTTCCTGGAACCGACGCCCGCGCTCGGCGCTGAGCACGATCATGCCCTGGCTGCCCTCGGGATCCAGAAGGGGTGCCGCCACGATCGAGCGGAAGCTGGTCATCAGCAGGCTCTGGGCGCCGGCGAAGCGGTGGTCGTCCTCGATGTCGAAGACCAGCGCCGCGAGACCCTTGCCGGCCACTTCTTCGAGCAGGCTCTGGGAGTGGTAGTGGTCGTCTCGCCCCGGCACGGTCGAGCGGCCGGCAGCCTGCTCGTACTCGCCGTCCGCGACCCGGAGAAAAATCGCGCCGTGGCCGGGCTGCAGGTGATCGAAGACCCGATCGAGGATCAGCTCGAGGAGCTCTCCGAGATCGATGGAGCTGGCGAGAGCCTGGTGCACTTCGTTCAGCAGCTTGAGGCGTTCGGCGAATCGCCGCAGGGCCTCGGTGTCTTCGATCTCCCGAGCGGTGGGGGCTTCGCTGAGAAGGCTCGAGGCCTTGCGGTAGATGGTCTTCCGCTGGCTCTTTCGTTGCTCCTCGAACCCGGAGAGCACCGAGACCGGGTCGCTGGCCCGGCGCAGGGAGACGACGCTGCCGGAGATCTTCAGCAGGTCGCCGATGCCCACTTCCTTGGCGGCGATGATCGGGTGCCCGTTGACCTGGGTGCCGTTGCGGGACCCGAGATCTTCGACCATCAGCCGGCCGTTTTCCAGGAAGAGGCGAGAGTGCCGGCGCGACAAGAAGCGGTCTTCGATCACCAGGTCGCACTCGGAAGCGCGGCCGATGACCATCGAGTCTCCGGTGAAGGGGCGCTCGAAGGGTGAGCCCTGGCTCGGCACCACGTGCAGCTTGATCTCGGGCTCACGCACGGTGGGTCTCTCCCCTGCCGTCCGGTCCGCCACCGGGTGGTGGGGGCAGCAGGCGATCGGTGAGCTCCTTCACCAGCTTGGCCCCGACCATGGCGGTCGGGCCGTACGGGTCGCGCAAGGGATTGAGCTCCACCAGGTCGGCCCCCTCGAGGGCCGGCAGGGCCTGTACCAGCTCGAGCAGCTCGCGCACCGAGAGCCCGCCCGGCTCGTGGTGGGAGACCCCCGGGGCGAAGGCGGGATCGAGCACGTCGAGGTCGAGAGAGACATAGATCGGCAACTGAAGGTCGGCCAGGGTTTCGGTCCAGGAGCTGCGATGGCGCATTTCGAGCACCTCGACGCCGAATCGTTCGGCCTGGGCCCGCTGGTGAGGATTGATGGTGCGGATTCCCACCTGCACGAGGCGGTCGATCAGGCCCTCTTCGAGAACTCTCGCAAAGGGGCAGGCATGGGAGTGGGGGTTGCCTTCGAGCTCGTGGTAGAGGTCGGGGTGGGCGTCGAACTGCACCACGGTGAGGCCCGGACCGGGGCGCCCGGCGAGGTGTGCTGCGTGGGCCCGTAACACCGGGTGCGTCACGGAGTGGTCACCTCCCAGAGACAACACCCGGGCGCCGCGCGCGAGCAGCTCGCCCACTCGGGTGGCGATTCGTCGGAGGGATTCGGAAGGTGATGCGGGGTCGAGGTCGCCCGCGTCGCACCAGAGAGTCTCCAGGCCCAGATCCCGGCCACTCTCCGTGGCGAGGTTTGCCGAGGGGGAGAGCAGGGCTTCGCGAATCCGGGCCGGTCCGAGGGCCGGTCCCCGCAGGAACGAAGAGCCGTGGTCCATCGGCAGGCCGAGCAGAGCGACGGTCCCTTCGGGTACCTCACCCGTGGCCGGTAGCGAGCGAAGCACGTCCGGATCCTTTGCAGCAGGTGGCGACCGGGAGAGTGGCTTCCACCCGACGAGCGGTCGAGCGGAGCGCGGCGACGAGATCAGGCATCTGGTTGGCTCTACCTTTGTCAGATTGGAGATTCGGTTTCGTAAGAGTCGGCGTTCCGGGAGCCAGGTCGACGCCGAGGGCAAGGGTGAGGTCAGTCAGAGTCCCGCTTCAGCGGGTATTCTATCCCCTCGGACGACGCGCGAGCCTGCGACCTGGAACCGGGAGCCAACGATCGATGCTCAGCCTGCGAACGGCACACCCCACCGACCTCGGCCGTCTGACGGAGATCGCCCACGCCGCGAAGCGCCACTGGGGGTATCCGGAGGAGTGGATCGCCGCCTGGAAAGACGACCTCACCATCACCGCCGAGACCCTGGAGAGTTACGAGCTGACCGTGGCCTCCCGGGGCGACGAGATCTGCGGCTTCAGCGCTCTGGCGGTCACACCCCCCGACCTCGAGCTCGAGCACATGTGGGTGCACCCGGAGGCGATGGGAAGAGGAGTAGGGCGGCTTCTCTTCGAGCATCTACGGCAACGGGCCCGAGAAGCCGGCGGCGAACGCCTCGTCATCCTTTCCGATCCCAACGCGGTGGGTTTCTACGAGCTGGTGGGAGCGAGGAAGACCGGCGAGCACCACGGCACCCTCCTCGGCGAGCCCCGGATCCTGCCGATCTATACGTTGGACCTGGGCTGAAGCTTCCCTCCGGGCTCTCGGCCGTTACTCCATCCAGGGCTCTTTCCAGACAGCCGATCAACAGCTCGATCTCTTCGACCCCGTTTCCCACCACCTCGGCAATGAACCGCTCGGTCTCCGCCCGCAGGGACTCGTGGGAGATGGGGGGGCGGAATCCGCGGCGCGGCGGGTGTGCAGAGAGCAAAATTGGGAAGGTACTCCCACCTCTTCGGCTTTTCGAGTGGAGAATCGCCCACCAACCCGGGGCGACAGTGAAGGCGTAGGGTACCTGGCACCAGGCCCTCGGGTGGCTTGCTGCGCCCGGGGGCTCTCGTGCTCTTCGCGAGCTGTCATCCGGCGAATGGTGCGCCGGGAGGCTCAATCGGTGCGGAGCTCGTAGATGTCGAGGCTGTGACGGGTGTCCTGAAACGCGAGGGCGAGGCGGGGAGAGATGGGGGATCGAGAAGGAGAGGGCGCAGATGGCAGAAAGGCGCGATGCACGATGCAATATTCCACCCCGGCGTCGCGCAAGGCCACGAGGGACGCCCGGGAGGGGAAGGTCTGCATCACGTTCTTGAGACGGCGAAACTCGGCGGGAAAGAACCCCGAGTAGCCGTTGACCATCGGTCGCCAGTGCCGGGTCTGCCAGTACATCCACTGGGTCGTGCCCAGGTAGTCGGCCGAGCCACGGCCCTCCGGAAAGGGTACGAACGCGAGGGCGGTGTCTGCTTCGGTATTCTCTTCGATCCAGGTGATCCAAGGCAGGTCGAGGTCGAGGGCGGGCAGGGGCTGGACCGAGCCGACGTCGAGCCGGAGCTCCACCATCGCGAGCAGCGCCAGGCCGGAGGTCAGGGCCAGGGCGCCCCGGTAACCGAGACGAGGGCGCAGGGTGTCCAGGGTCCTCTGCAGACCGAGGGCGGCGAGGCCTGTCACCGCGAGCTGGACGAAGAGCGCGAAACGGAAGAAGCTCCGGATCTGCTCACCGCCGGGCAGGGCTCGCAGCAGGTCGATCACCGAGAATCCGGCGATGGCGAGGTGGGGGCCGAGAGAGAGGGCGAAGCTCGTGAGGAGCAGGATGGAGGCTGCAGCTCGGAACCGGTGCCGTTCGATGATCTTCCAGCTGCCGAGCAGGGCGGCGCAAGCCAGCAGAAGGCGCAGGGTCCCGGGCCAGAAGGCCCGCCGAGACGGAAGGTCCGCGGTTTCGATACCCGGAGCGGGCAATCGCTGGGGCCAGGCGGAAACGAGATAGTGGTCGACCTGGGCCGACTGCTTGCGAACCGTTTCGAGCGAACGGTCGAACGATTCTTCGCCCCTGGAAAGAGCCTGGCCCAGGAGCAAGGGGGAAGCGATGGCCGCGAAGAGCAGAGCTCCCGCCACCAGGGATTTCCACAGCCCCCGCTGTCGCAGGTGGGGCCACCACAGCCAGGTGGCCAGGGGCAGGAAGGCCAGGGCGGCGAAAGTGGCGATCTGGAAGCTGAGGCCATAGGCCAGAGCGAGGCTCCCGCCGAGGCAGAGCCCGCTCGCCAGGTCGGGGGAACGGGAGAGCCGCCAGATCGAGGCGGCCAGGGTCAGCACCCCGGCCAGCGGGACCAGCTGGACGACCCCCAGCTCCTGGAAAGTGAACGGCAGCAGCAACACCAGGCATCCGCCGCCGAGGGCGGCCGGCCACCCGAGGCCGATGCCGCGTAGACCCGCGGTGGCGAGCAGGCCGTTGAGGGCCAGAGCGACCAGGAGGAGCAGGTTGTAGGCGGTGAGGGTAGAGAGGCCGAGCCTCGTGAGGAGGGCTGCGAGCAGGCCCTGGAGAGGTTGGGGCTCGGAGAGGGCGAAGGTGTGGGGAGCGGGGTGGAAGATCGGCGCCTGCCAGTATTCCGAGTAGAGC
>CAZMEL010000412.1:0-5278 GCA_964565225.1 uncultured Thermoanaerobaculia bacterium
TCCACGAGGTGGTGGGATCGGAGCCGAAGCAATACACGGCCGGCGTCTCGATGGGAGACCTCTTCCTCGAAGAGCATCTCGACTCCGAGGAGGCGCGGCGTTTCAAGACCTGGCTCTCCGAGGATCGCCTCGTCCTGGTGCTGGAAGATTCGGAAGCATGAGACGTTGCCTGGCCTTTCTCGTTCGGCACTGGCGCCCGATCGCCGGGGGCCTGCTGGCCCTGGCGGCGCTCGCCGGCCTGGCCTACGTGCTCTATTGGGGTGGCCGCCTGACGCGGGCGCTCTTCCTGCCCACCAACCTCCAGCTCGTCCTGCACGTGGTGGAGGTGGGGCTGCTCTGCTTCCTCGGGCTGCACCTGCTCGTGGCGGTGTTGGGGCGAAAGGAAGACTCCCGGCTGGAGCTCCGGCGGCTGGGCGGCGAGGCTCTGCCCTTCCAGGGGTCGATGACCCTGGGCAGCGGCGACGAAGCGTCGCTGCGGCTCTCGGGCTCCCTCGTTTCCCGGCGCCATCTCCTGTTCCAGCGCTCGGGAGAGGGCGATCTCGAGGCCCGAGACCTCGACAGCACCAACGGATCTTTCTTGCACCGGCTCCTTCCCACCCACGCCCCGGGCTCCGGCCGCCTCGGGGCGAGCCCGGGCGGGATCGATCTGCGAGGTCGGGGGGCGGTTCCCCTCCTGCCGGGCGACGTGCTCGAGCTCGGGCGGGGTGGTCCGCGGCTCGAGGTCGTGGAGCATCGAGAGGCCCAGGGGATCGGTTTCTTCTCCAGCTGGGCCGCTCTGCTGGCATTCCTCTGGGCGGGGCTCTTCCTGGGGTGGCGGGCCAACCTGCAGCGCCTGCCCGGTGAGCCCCTGACCCTGGGCGGAGTCGGGGTCGATTTCACCCCCTTCCGTGACATCGGCCCCTGGACGGCGGTGGCCGCCGGAGCCAGCGCGCTGATCCTCGGCCTCGCCTGGGCCTCCCGACGGCGCGGACGGGGCGGCGTGGCGTTCCTCTCCCTCGGCCTGTTCTGCACCCTCGGCCTGGTGGCTCTCTATCCGTTGATGCCGGCCGCCGGCCTGCGCTACGCACGGGCGGCCGAGCGGGCCGTGCAGACGGTGGAGCCCGGCCTGTGGATGGCTCTCGAAGATTTCGAACGCGCGGGCGGCGATCCGAAGTCGCTTCGTGCGCCGGCCGGTGTCGACCTGGCAGCTACCGCGGAGATCGGAAACACGGCGCCCGAACCTGCTCTCCCGCTGGAGCTGACCGAGGCATTGGATGGCCTGGAGAGCGAGGCCGCTCGGGACGAAGCGGTTCGCGGATTCCTACGCGGCCGGGCGGCCCTACGCTGGGCGACCAACCTGGGAGGCCGGGAGGGTAGCCCGTGGCTGGGTGTCACGTACTTCCGCCAGGCTTTCCTCCTGCTCGCGGCCATGGGGTTTCTGCTCGCCCTGCCGAGTCGCTGGCCGGCGCTCCGCCGTGGCTTCGAGCAGCTCCCGGCCCGTCTGGCGCAGCCGATTTCCCGCCGGCTGGTGCGCCTCGCCGACGGGGGGAGTCCCTGGGCCCGGGTCCTACGACCCCTGGCCTACTGGGACGTGTTGTGCGGGTTCTCGGCGGCGGTGGTGGTCGCCGTGACCCTGTGGACGCCCCTGGGAACGACCCTGGGTCGCGGCAAGAGCCTGTACCTGGACCTTCCCGGCTTTGCCACCATTCAGAGTGTCGAGCTGGTGAAGGCGCTCTTCGTGTTGTTCATGGCGGGTTATTTCGCCCGCCACGGCGAGATGCTGGCCAAGGCTCCTCGCGGCCGGTACGTGATGCCCTACCTGCTGGCGGCGGCAATGACCCTGGCCCTCACCGGGGTCCAGGCCGACCTCGGCGGGTTGTTCATGCTCGCGCTCTTCCTGGCGCTGGTCTTCGTGGCGGCCACCGGCAGCATCCGCCTGGTCGCCACCGTGCCGATGTTGATGGTTCCCGGGCTCCTCCTGGCCTGGTGGCTCGGGCTGACCTCGATCGTCGAGACCCGGCTGGGCATCTGGTGGCAGCCGCGGGTCCATCCGCTGGGGGAGCAGATCGTCCAGGCGCGGCAGCTCCTGCTCTCGAGCGGCTGGACGGGGCACGCCCCCTTCGACGCCCAGGCCTGGCGCCTGCCCGACGTCCAGGGCGACCTGATGATCGCCGCCCTGGGCGAGCGCTTCGGTGCTCTCGGCCTGCTCGCCATGGTGGCGGCCTGGTTCGCCTTCGGCGCCGCGCTCCTGCGCGAGGCGCGGAGCTCGAGCCGGGGCGGAGCCATTCTGCAGGCGAGTGTGGCGTCTCTGGTGCTGGTGCAGGTGATGACCCAGGTGGGTGGCACCATGGGTCTCCTGCCCCTCACCGGCGTGCCGCTGCCCTGGATCAGCCAGGGTCTCACCGCCACCTTGGTGTTCACGGTGCTGGCCGCCCTCGCCCTCTACGGCTCGGTACCGGTCCGGCGCCCGGCGGAGAGAAGCGTCGCGGCGCCCGGGCCTTCGGCCGTGCGCACCGGCAGCCATCTCAAGACGTCTCCTCTCGGCCTGCGGTCCTTGGGGCACCTGTGGAATCTGCAGGCCGTGACCTGTGCCGTGTTGGCGGTGCTCTCGTTGCTCTGGACCGGCTGGTTGCCGGGCCAGCCGCAGGTGGGCCCGCGGGGGGAGAGCTACCGGTGGGAAGACCGGGAACGGCTCGATCGGATCCGTTCCTGGATCGACGCCGGCCTCTTCGTGCCCACCGGCAAAGGAAGTCAGGTGGAGGTGGATCGGGCGGCGTACCATCGCTTCCAGGACGCGCAGACGGACGACCCGGGGCTGTTGCGGCTGCTCTCCACCGCCGACGGCCTGAGCTGGCGGGACGGCGAGGTCGTTCCCCGCGGCTACCTGGTGACCAACCCCAACCGCTTCGCTGATCGTTCCCTGCGCCGCGGTTGGATTCTCGATGCCGAGGGCTCCGTGCTCGCCATGACCGATCGCGCCGGCCGTCGCCACTACCCGCTGGGAGCCGAGGCGTTGCATCCCGTCGGCTACGGCGGAGGGGCGGCCCGTGCCCTGGGGGTCGAAGGCCGGGCGGCGGAGATGCTGCGCGGCGAGGACATGTCCTGGGGCATGCGGCTGCGCGCGTTTGCCGAAGACCTGCACCAGGGGCCCGAGGTGACTCTGACCCTGCGGTCGGGGCTCCAGCGCGAGGCCTACCAGCAGCTCGCCGGGCGTCCGGGGTCGGCGGTGGTGCTCGATGCCCGGAGCGGTGCGGTGCTGGCCATGGCCTCGGCCCCGGCTTTCGATCCCGGAACGGTGAGTGTCGAGGAATGGCGGCGCCTGGTGCGCGATGCCGATCTCCCCCTGCGGAACCGCGCCCTCGAGGCGACCGACGTCTACTCGCCGCCCGGCTCGGTGTTCAAGATCGTCGTGGCGGCGGCCTCGATGCTCGACGACGGTTTCGATCCCGAGGAGCGGGAACACTGCCCGGGTTACGACTCCGAGCTGCGGGTGTCCTGTGCCCACGGCAAGAAACACGGCGCGGTGGACCTGGAGCGAGCCCTCGAGGTCTCCTGCAACATCTACTTCGCTCGCCGCATGGTGGACCTGGGAATCGAGCCGCTCCGCGCCCTGGTGGAGCGCCTCGGCTGGAACCGCGCCCAGGGGCCGGACCTGCTGGCGGGCCTGCCCCGGGCCCGATGGCCGAGCGGCGTCTCCCAGGCCCTGGCGGGTATCGACCATCTCCGGGACCGCGACCTGGCCCGCGTGGGGTACGGCCAGGGACCGGTGAGCGCAACGCCGCTCGACATCGCCCGGCTGGGAGCCCTGATCGGCGGACGGGGGCAGGCCTTCGAGCCACGGCTGGTCTCCACCTACGGCTTCAGCCGCCTCGGCGAAGAAGGACGACGGGAGCCGGTGTGGCAGTCGTCGGTGGGGCCGGGAGGCAAGGTCGAGGCGTTGCCGCCGAAGGTGGCCTCACGCCTGGCGGAGATGCTGCGCGGCGTGTTCGAGAGCTCCGAGGGCACGGCCCGTTCCCTGCCCGGTCTGTGGAAGGGTCCGGACGGCTGGGAGCTGGCGAAGACATCTCCGGGTGAGGAGTGGGAGAGGGTGTCCGTGGCCGGCAAGACGGGATCGGCCTGGCGCAGCCGAGACGATGCGAGCGACGACGCCTGGATGCTGGTCTGGGCTCCTGCCGACCGGGCTCGGGTGGTGGCGGTGGTGACCTTGGAAGATGCGGGGGAGGGTGGCAAGGTGGCGGGTCCGATCGCCATGTCCTTGTTGCGCGACGCCCTGAGCGAGCTGGAGAAAGAATCATGACTTTCAAGAACAAGGCGTCGAAGCGGTCGCTGCGCATGCTCCTCGGGCGCAAGTGGAGCACGGCGGCCCAGCGTCCGTTGCAGATCCACGAGCTGGCCCAGGCCGCGGAAGAGCACATGCGGGCGGCTTCGATGCCGTCGTTGGGAGCGCGCTACCTGCCGACTTGTATCGAGTTTCGTGTCTCCGAGGCCGACTGGCGGAGCCTTCGACCCTTCGAGCAGCACCTGGAGGCGGCGATTCACGAAGTGTTCGCGCGGCTGGCAGCGAAGCCGCGTTTCGCCGCGGCCCGGGAGCGCCCGGAGGTGGTGCTGTTTCCGGCTCCCGAGCTGGCGGAAGGTGCCTCTCCCGTGGTCTCGTCGTCTTTCGGAGCCCCGCAGAAGCGGGCGTCCTGGCGACCGGGACAGCGGAAGGTGAAGCCGCGCCGCGGCCCGAAGCTCCGGACGCGTGTCGGCGGCAAGCCGGCCTCGGGGCCCCGGGCACCGCGTCTCGAGCCCTCGCGGCTGGGCGACTCGCTCTTGGATCTCCCTTTGCCCGGGGGTGGGTCGAGGGTCGAAGAGGCCGAGGCCCCGGAGGCGTCGCCGGGCGCGGGCCTGCCGCTGGCTCTGGAGCTGGTGGCGACCCCGTTTGCCGGCCAGGGTACGGCTCGCCAGTCGGCGATTCGGATCTGTCTCTCCTCCGAGCTTCCACTCGACCTGGTGAGCCCGGGCGCCGAGCCCGGACGATTCCTGACCCTCGCCGACCTGGGCGATGGGGACGAAGACGGTGTGGAGGAGGCTCTGGCGGAGAGCCTCGGCTCGAAGGTGGAGACGCTGCCGCCACTGGAGGCGTCGCAACCACTGGATCTCGAGCCGGGCCTGGGCGGCGCACCGGGTCGGCTCGAGCTCTCCGGCCCGGCCTTCCTTCTGCGGGGCGCCTCGAGCCTGCCGGTGATCTGGGCTCCGGGCGGTGTCCTGGTGCTCGGCCGGGACCGCAGGCGTTGCCACTGGGCTCCCAGCGGAGCCC
>CAZMEL010000413.1:0-5248 GCA_964565225.1 uncultured Thermoanaerobaculia bacterium
GAGTGGTTGACCCGGGGCCTACCGGTAGCGGTTCTGGCGGTCTTCATCCTGGTCGTCGGGATCTACCATCTGCACCTCTTCGGCCGGCGTCGTAACTCGGAAGAGTACCTCTGGTTCGGCCTGGCGGCGATCGTCTTCGCTCTCGCGACCTACGCCGCGTATTGGGCGTATCCGGGGCTCCTGGAGTATCCCTGGAATCTGCGGCTGCTGGAGGCCACGATCCACCTGCAGCTGGCTCTCCTGCTGCAGTTCTTCTTCACCTACCTCTCGCGTCCGATCCCTCGACCGCTACAGGTCTATCAGGTCTCGGAAGTCTTGCTGGCGGGATTCTCCCTGTTCGCCCCGAGCTACGAGTGGGTGGCGGCGACCGACCTGTTCCGCTGGGTCTGGGGGATTCCCGGCTGGGTGGCCATGGCCGTGCTCCTGGTGCGGGAAGCCAGCCGGGGCTGGGAGGAGTCACGTACCATCGGCCTGGGCGGCGCAGCGGTGATCGTGGCCGGTGGCGCGGAGTGGGTCGCCCACGTGGGAGGTTTGGGGACCACCCTGCCGGCTCCGGTCTGGGCCTTCGCGTTCTTCGCCCTGATCATGGCGCTCTCCCTGTCCCAGCGCTTTCAGCTCGCGCACCAGGAGCTCGAAGGATTGCGCAACCAGCTCGAACGGATGGTGGCCGACCGCACCGCGGAGCTCTCCGTGGCCAACGATCAGCTGAAGTCGGAGATCTCCGAGCGGCAGCTGGCGGAAGGGGCCCTGCGGATGTTGGAGCGGGCCGCGGAGCAGAGCATCGACGGCATCGTGGTGACCAACCTGGAACGGGAAACCCACTTCGTCAACCAGGCCTGGGCCGACCTGCACGGGTACGAGGTGTTCGAGGTCGTCGGGCGTCCACTGGCCCTCTTCCATACGCCCTCACAGCTCAAACGCGAGCTGGCGCCGGCCCTCGAGATCGTGGAGAAAGAGGGCGCCTTCGATGGCGAGATCGGCCACTGTTACAAGGATGGCGAGAAGTTCCCGACCTGGATGTCGATCACCCTGTTGAAGGATCCCGAGAAAGGGCCGGTGGGGTTCGTGGCCCTGGTCCGCGACATCAGTGAGAGGAAGAAGGCGGAGGAGGAACGCGACCGCCTCAAGGGGCGGGTGCAGCAGTCGAAGAAGCTGCGCAGCCTGGGCGGACTGGCTTCGGGCATCGCCCACGACTACAACAATCTGTTGACCGGTGTGCTCGGCAACGCCACCCTGCTCCAGCGGGAGCTCGATCCCGAGGCTCCCGCGACGGAGCGGGTCCGCCAGATCGAGCGGGCGGCGGAACGGGCCGGGGATCTCACCTCGCAGCTCCTGGCGTACGCCGGTGAAGATCCGATGGTGCGAGAGAATATCGACATGGCCCGGCTGCTGTCCGAGATGCGGGAAGAGCTCGAGCAGCTGGTGCCTCCCGGCTCGGTCCTGAAGATCGACTTCGCCTCCGAGCTTCCCGAGGTTCTGGGAGATCCCGGGCAGCTGCGACGGGCGATCCGCAACCTGGTGTCCAACTCCGTCGAGGCCGTGGCCGGCAGCGGCGGTGGAACGCTGCGCATTTCCACCGCCGACCTGGTGGTGGACCGCGCGTACCTGACCGGTGCCTATCTGGACGAGGGGCAGCCCGAGGGGCGGTACCTGCGGATCGAGGTGGGTGACGACGGGGCCGGGATCGACGAGGCGACCCGTGCGCGAATGTTCGATCCCTTCTTTTCCACCCGCCCTTCGGCCCGCGGGCTCGGGCTGGCGACAGTGCTGGGCATCGTGCGTGGCCATCGGGGAGTGATCAAGGTCGACAGCAAGCCCGGGGAGGGGAGCCGTTTCGAGATCTTGCTGCCGGCGGCCAGCACCCCCGACGCGCCACTTCCCCTCCGCTCGGTCTCGGAGATCGAGGAGGGCTCGGGCACCATTCTGGTGGTCGACGACGAGGCGGTGATGCGAGAGGTCTCGGAGAGCATCCTGGCCCAGAACGGCTTCGAGGTTCTCACCGCTGCAGACGGTACCCAGGCCGTGGAGTACTACCGCCGGTACCGCGACGCAATTCGCCTGGTGTTGCTGGATCGAACGATGCCGGGAATGGACGGCAAGCAGGTTCTGCGAGAGATCCACTCGATCCACCCCTCGGCCCTGGTCCTGTTGATGAGCGGTTACTCGGAACGAGAGGTTCTGCGCGGACTGGAAGGGGAGCGCCTGGCAGGTTTTCTCCAGAAGCCCTTCCGGCCCGACGATCTCCTGCGCAAGGTCCAGGAGCTGCTCGAGACCGGGGGAGAGGTGTCATGAGCGCAAAGGGGAAGTGGCGCCTGGCTGCGAGCCTGGCCCTCTCGTTCCTGGCCATGCCTCTCTTCGCCTCGACCTGGCCCTCGGGCTACGACGATCCCGGCGTCCTCGACCTCCTGGTGGGCACCTGGGAGATCCGGCAGGCCGACGGAGAGTGGAGCCAGGTCGAGCTGCCGGTTTCCTGGGAGGATCTCGAAGAGCGGCGCGAGATCCGGGTCCGCCGCCAGGTTCGGCTTCCTGCGGACTGGACGGAGAGCCGGGAAGAGCCCTTGGGGCTGCTGATCGGTCCTTCCCTCGACTCGGCCTGTGCCGGAGGCTTCGGTGACCGTGAGAGCGCCGAGCCGGTTTCTTGGAAAGATCTTCGGCCGCTGCACCGGGGTGTGCTGGAAGTTCCTGCAGCTGCCCGGGCGGGCAAGGAGGTCACTCTGCTGGTGATCTGCCACTACGCGGCGCCGATCACCGGATCGAACTATCCCTCGGGGCCCTTGGGAGGCCGAGCCCTCCTGGGAAACCGGGAGCTCCTGGAGCGCATTCTAGAGCGTGATCGTCTCCAGGCCCGCCTTCACCTCACCCCGGCGGCGATCCTCACCGGTCTGTTGCTGGCCATCGGGCTCTATCACCTGCAGTTCTTCCGCCAGCGGAGCCAGGCGAGAACCCACCTCTGGTTCGGCCTGCTGGCGATGACCGCCGCCGCCTTCACACTCCTGACATTTTTCGCAGGGGATCTGCTGGGTGGGTTTCCCCGCCACCACCGGGCGATCGGCGTGCTCGCTCACCTGATGTTGGTGCTGACGGTGGAGTTCTTCTGGGCCCTCGTCGGGCGGCCGGTGGACCGACCCTGGCGGATCTTCCAGGGAGCCAATGGCCTGCTCGCCTTCGCGCTCGTCCTGGTGCCGGCCGTGCCCTGGTGGAGCTACCTTCGCTTCTGCCGATGGGGCCTCTGCCTGGTTCTCTTCGGTGCCCTGGCCTGGAAGACTCTGGATCGCCTTCGGGGCCACGAGGCGTCGATGACTCCCACCCTCTGGTTGGCGGGAATCGGTGTGCCCGCGGCCGTGGTGGCCGAAGGGGCGGCTCGCACTCTGGGGCTCTTCGACCTCTGGCTGCTTCCTCTGATGGCATTCTCCTGCCTTGGACTGGCCATGGTGCTCTCTCTCTCCAACCGATTCAGCCGGGTACACCTGGAGCTCGACGAGATGCGGCTGCGTCTGGAGCAGAAGGCCGAGGAGCGGACGGAGGAGCTGGCCCAGACCCACGAGCGCCTGCGGTCGGAGGTCGCCGAACGGCAACTGGTGGACGAGGCACTGCACATGCTCGAACGGGCGGTGGAGCAGTCGATCGACGGCATCGCGGTGACCGATCTCGCCGGCAGCACCCAATTCCTCAACGCCGCATGGGCCGAGATGCACGAGCACGACGTCTTCGATGTTCTCGGCTACGAGCTCGGTCTGTTCCACACCCTGGAGCAGATGCAGGCGGAGGTCTACCCCTTGATGTCCGTGGTGCGAGAGAAAGGGGCTTTCCAGGGAGAGGTGGGACACCGCAAGAAGAGCGGGGGAACCTTCCCGACCTGGACCAGTGTGACCTTGCTGCTGGACGAGTCGAACGATCCGGTGGGAATGGTCTTCATCGCCCGCGACATCAGCGACCGACGCGAGGCAGCCGAAGAGCAGCTGCGGCTCGAGACCCGGGCGCGGCAGGCAGAGAAGCTCGAGAGCCTGGCGGTGTTGGCCTCGGGGATCGCCCACGACTTCAACAACCTGCTGACCGGAATCCTGGGCAGCACCGGATTGGCTCTACGGGAGGTCGAAGGCACGAGCCGGTCGGTAGTGACCGACCGCCTACGCCAGATCGAGACCGCCGCCGAGCGAGCCGCGAGCCTGAGCGACCAGCTCCTGTCCTACGCCGGAGAGGAGCAGCTCACCCTGCGACCGCTCGATCTCAACGAGCTGGTGGAAGAACAGCGCGGGGCCATGGACGAGCTCGTGCCCGACGAGATCACTCTCCAGTTCCAGCTGAAGGAAGGGCTGGCCCCGATCGATATGGACTCCGCGCAAATTCGCCAGGTTCTGCTGCAGCTGGTGCGCAACGGAGTCGAGGCGATGGATGGCCAGGAGGGGGTCCTGACGATCCGCACCAGCTCGGTCAACGCCTGGGCTTCGTACTTCGAAGGCGCTTTTCCTCCCGACGGCCTGGAGCCGGGACCCTATGTCTTCTTCGAGGTCTCCGACTCGGGCCGCGGCCTGGACGAGTCGACCCGGGCGCGGATGTTCGATCCCTTTTTCTCGACCAAGGCGCCGGGCCGAGGTCTGGGGCTCGCCACGACCCTGGGAATCATTCGCGCCCATCGGGGGGCGATCAAGGTCTACAGCGCCCCGGGGCGAGGAACCACCTTCGAGGTTCTCTTTCCTGCCTCGAGCCGAGAGGTGCTCGGCGCCACCGGCGAGGTCCGGCTCAAGAACTGGCAGAGCAGCGGCACGATTCTCGTCGTCGACGACGAAGAGCTGGTGCGCGAGGTGGCCGAGGACATTCTGACCCGCCACGGCTTCGAGGTGCTGGCGGTTGCCGATGGGGCTTCCGCCCTGAAGAGTTACCGGGAGCGGCAGGCAGACATCCTCGGGGTCTTGCTCGACCTCACGATGCCGGGCATGGACGGCGAGGAGACCTTCCACGAGATCCGGGCCATCGATCCCGAAGCGAAGATCCTCCTGATGAGTGGCTACAGCCAGAAGCGGGCGCGGAAGCGACTCGAGGGGCAGGGGCTCACGGGTTTCCTGCACAAGCCCTTTCGCCCGAGCGAGCTGATCCAGAAAGTGCGGGAAGCCCTGCCCGCCGCCGAATCGAGGAGCTCCGAGGAGCCCGGGTGATTCCTCTCCGGCTCGGCTCGAACTAGCCTGGATTCTTCACCAGCCTCCTGCTGCGAGGCCGGATCTTCATGAATCTACAGCGTTACGCCGCCCTT
>CAZMEL010000414.1:0-5134 GCA_964565225.1 uncultured Thermoanaerobaculia bacterium
GCTCGCCAGCTGCTGGTGGTCTTGCAGGTGGCCCTCTCCCTGGTGCTCCTCACCCGCGACGGTCTGTTGGCCCGATCCCTGCTGGCCTCCCGCGCCGAAAACCCCGGCTTCGCGGTCGACGGGCTGCAGCTGGCCACTTTCCACAACCCCACCCGCGACGACGATGCCGCCGCCATCTCGCAATATGAGGAGCTCCTCGAAGAGGCTCGCCAGCTTCCCGGCGTTTTTGCCGCGGGCCTGGTCAGGAGCCTGCCCCTCGGAGGATTCAACCGCCGCGTGAACATTCGCCAGCCCGGCAGCGAAGAATCCTTACCGCTCGAGAGCAACGTCGTGAGCCAGGGCTACTTCGACACCCTCGGTCTCTCCTGGCTCCAGGGTCGGGATTTCGAGGCTCGCGACCAGCACGAAGGGGCGGCCACCGTGGTGGTCAACCACACCGCGGCGGAGCATTTCTGGCCCGACCAGAACCCGGTGGGCCAGACCCTCACCGTGCTGGGGAGGAGCGATACCGAGACGAGCTACGAGGTGATCGGAGTGGTGGCCAGCCACCACGACATCAGCTTGCTGCAAGAACCCGAGCCGACCGCCTACTTTACGTTTCACCAGCGCTTTGCCCGTCGCCTCACCCTGGTGGCCAGGTCTCGTGCTCCGCTCGAAAAACCCTTGCACGACCTCCTGCGAGACCGCTTCCCCGAGCTGGTGATCATCGAATCCGCGCCGTTCCGCGAGCAGATGCGGCGAGCCCTGGGCGACCAGCACATGCACGTCCGCCTCGCAGGCACCTTCAGCGGTATCGGGCTGCTGCTCGCCGGCCTCGGAATCTTCAGCGTGCTCAGCTACTCCATCAGCCGGCGTCGGCGGGAGATCGGTCTGCGTTTGGCCGTAGGTGCCGAACGAACCGACGTCCTACGCCTGGTGCTGCGGGAGACCTCGATCCTGCTCGGCGCGGGCCTGCTCACCGGCCTCGCCGCCGCCTGGGCCCTCACCCGGCTGCTCGAAAGCCTCCTCCACGGCGTCGGCCATCACGATCCCGTCACCTTCACCGCGGTGGTGCTCGTGCTCTGCCTCACCGCTCTCGCGGCCGCCTTCGTGCCCGCCCGTCGTGCCTCCCGGATCGAGCCCGTAGAGGCCCTGCGCCAGGACTGAGCCCACACCACTTCCCTGCCCCACCGAGCCTTCCCCACCAAACCCTTCGCAAGTGCCGACCGCAGGCGCGGAACCGGACCCCGGCTCGACAGCAAGGTTACTTTCGGCAGGAATCCTCGACGGCAGCCGTAGGGAACGAAAACAGTCAGGGATCAGAAATCTGGGATGGGGCCGAAGACAGCAGCTTCAGAGCTCGACACGGCGGACATCGAGATCGCTGAATGGGAAATGCCGAACGTTGCATTTTATGAAGTCTGAGCGGTCGGCGATCCGGCGGCCGGCGATCCGGCGGCCGGCGATCCGGCGGCCGGGGTTCCCGAGGCTCGGGCCACGAGGCGGCCGAGCAGGCCGCGCAGGTCGTCGAAGAGGGTGTAGGTCACCGGCACCACGAGCAGGGTGAGCAGGGTGGCGGTGGTCATGCCGCCGATCAGGGTGAGGCCGAAGCTGGTGTAGGAGAGGCCGATGGAGGTGGTGCCGCGGATGGTCAGGGGCACCATGCCGCCCACGGTGGTGAGCGCGGTCATCATGATGGGGCGGAACCGGCGATCGGCCGCCAGGAGCAGGGCCTCGGTTCGCTCGATCCCCTCGCCACGCAGGCGGTTGACGTAGTCGATGAGCACGATGCCGTTGTTCACCACCACACCGATCAGGAGCACCATCCCCACCAGGCCGAGACCATCGAGGTCGTACCCGAGGAGGTAGTGAGCCCAGTACACCCCGAGACCGGCGAAGGGAATTGCGGCGACGATCGACAGCGGCAGGATGAAGCTCTCGAAGAGGAAACCCATCAGCAGGTAGATGAAGACCACCGAGAGAGCCATGGCGAAGAGCATGGCTTGGGTGTTGGCATCTTGCTCGGAGAACTCACTCGACGCCTGCTCGAGGCGTACACCTTCCGGCAGCTCAATCTGCTCGGCCCGGCGTATTAGTGCTTGCCGGGCCGTGGTTTCCTCGCCCTCTTCGAGCTCGAGGGTGATGGTGCGCGCCACCTCCTTGTTGCGCCGGAAGATCCGGCTCGGAGCTTCGAGCCGCTGCACCCGGGTCACACTCTGCAGCGACACCAGCTCGCCGGAGCCTGTGGGCACCTGGAAGTCGTAGAGCTCGTCGAGGCTCTCGCGGTCCTGCTCCTCGAACCGCACGCGGACCGGGATCTCCCGGCCATCGCGATAGAACTTCGAGAGCATCCGGCCACCCAGGGAATAGCGCACCACCCCTGCCACGGTCTCGGGGCTGACCTCGAGGCGTTGCGCCCGGTCGCGATCGACGGTGAGGCCGATCTCGTCGGCCGGCCGGTCTCCCGAACGTTTGACTCCCAGCACCCCGGGCACGGTCTGCAGAGTGTCCTCGACCCGCTCGGCCAGCTTCTCGAGCTCGGCGGAATCCTCACCGTAGAGGGTGAAGACCACTTTCGTGGCGGTGTCTTCCTCGCCGTCCTTTTCGAGCCCCGTGTAGGACTTCACACCCGCCTTGTCGGGCAGGCCGTCCTTGACCTCTTCGATGGCGACGCGCGGCGAGACGTCGTTGGTGCGCGGTCGCTTGAACCAGCCCTGCACCTCGCCATAGGTGGCACGATGGAAGATGAAGTAGTCGTCGATGTCGAGGCGTTCGGCGTTGGCGGCCAGGAATTGCTCGGCAGCAAGGAAGTACTCCTCCGACTCCTCGAGGGTCGTGCTCTGGGGCAACACCACCTGGATTTCGAAGAAACCGCGCTCCTCGTCTTGCACCTCCACCAGCTCGACTTCTTTGTAGGCCGAAACGCTGGAGACACCGAGGATCAAGGTCAGGGCCATGACCAGATCCATCCGCCGTTGGAGGAAAAACGCCAGGAGGCCACGATACAGCCGATTCATCGGCTCGAGGGTGCGGTCGTAGAGCCAGCGCAGGGCACCGCGGAGATGCTCTCCCAGGTGATTCTCCCGCTTCCCTCCGTTGCTCGGCAGGGTCAGGTAGACCGAGAGGGGCACGAAGATCAGCGCCACGAGCAGCGAGCCCACCAGGGAGACGGTGATCGGAATCGCCAGGCGCAGGAGGAAGAACTGCCCCTGGCCTTCGACCAGGGAAACCGGCAGGAAGACGATGATCGTGGTGAGGGTGGCCATCACGATGGCGAGAGAGATCTGGCCCGCGCCGTCGATACACGCCCGCCTCCGGTCGGCTCCCTGGGCATGCAGGCGGAAGATGTTCTCCGCCACCACCACGGAGTTGTCCACCAGGAGGCCGACCGAAATCATCAGGCCCAGCAGCGAGAGGATGTTCAGAGTCTCACCCGCGAAGTACATGGCGGTGAGGCCGATCACCAGGCTGAGAGGAATCGCCAGGGTAATGATCAGGGTCAGACGCAGCCGCCGGAGGAAGAAGAAGAGCACCAGGATCGCCAGCAGGCCACCTACCGCACCGCTCGAGAGCAGCGTGCGCAAGGACTCACGGATCAGCTCTCCCTGGTTGAGGAAGGGCTCGATCCGGACCTGCTCGAGGCGAGGATCGCGCTGCATGGACTCCACCGCGGCATCGATGGCGTCGGATACGGCGATGGCGTTGGCCTCCCCTTCCTTGAACACCATCAGCGCCACGGCCGGCCGGCTGCCGATCCGGGCCCGGTAGCGTTTCTCCGGCTCCTCGTACTTGATCTCGGCCACGTCCTTCAGCCGCACCGAGGGCGCGACGAGGCGATTCTCGAGGGCCTCGAGGTCGGGGAAACGGGCCATCGAGCGCAGCAGCAGCTTGCGGCCGCCCGTGTAGACATGGCCGCTGGCGAGGGTGAAGTTGTCGCTCGAGAGCTCCTCGCTGAGCTGGTAGATGTTGAGCCCGGCGGAGTTGACGCGCTGGCGATCGAGCTCGATCAGGATCTCTTTCTCCTCGAGACCCTGGGGATCGACCGCCGCCACCCCCTCGAGCCGACGCAGCGGCAGGACGATCTCTTTCTGGATCAGGTCGTAGGCGCCCACCAGGTCGGGCTCGATCGCAAGACCGATACCGAAGACCGGGAAACCCGCCGACTCCTGTTTCTGGATCAAGACCCGATCGGTGTCGTCGGGCAGCCGGGCCTTCGCCCTCTCGACCCGGTCGCGCACCTCGCGGTAGGCGACGTCCATGTCGGTTCCGATCTTGAAGCGCAGCAGGCAGCGGGTGAAACCGGTGGTGGCGAAGGTGTAGATATCCGACAGACCCGGTACCGTAGCCAGCTCTTCCTCGAGCGGCAGAGCTACCTTGTCGAGCATTTCCTGCGAGGGTGCCTGCTGCCACGAGGCCTGGACATTGAGCGAGGGAGCCGAGTATCCCCGTGGAAACAGCTCCAGTGGAATGCCGAGGGTGGCGATGGCGCCGACCACCACCGCGGTGGCCAGCAGCACCAGCACCGTGACCCGACGCTCCAGGGAGAATCGGGGAAGAAGCTCTTCGTAGGCTCTGCCGCTGTGTTTCATTCCGCCTCCGTTTCCAGGACTCTTGCCGGACCTCAGCCCGGCATCTCGGGAACCGCACCGTACTCGGCTCCTTCTTCGGGCTCCTCGCTCGTCTCGACCTCGCCGCCGAGCCGGGAGCGGATCTGGGCGATGGTGGCGTAGACCGTGGGGATGATCAACAAGGTCAGGAGGGTCGAGACGACCAGCCCGCTGATCACGGCGATGGCCATGGGGGTCCGGATCTCGGCGCCGTCTCCCAGCCCCAGGGCCATGGGCAGCAGGCCCAGGGCCGTGGTGGTGGTGGTCATCAGAATCGGCCGCAGACGCACCTTGCCCGCCGAGATCACGGCGGTCTCCAGGCTCAGCCCGCGTTCCCGCAGGGTGTTGACGTAATCCACCATCACGATGGCGTTGTTGACCACGATTCCTGCCAGCATGATCATGCCCAGGAACACCACGATCGACAGGCTGATCTGCAGGACGTAGAGAGCCAGAAACGTGCCGAGAAACGCGAGAGGGATGGTGAACATGATCACCAGTGGCTGCACCAGAGAATCTAACAGCGCCGCCATTATCAAGTACACCAG
>CAZMEL010000415.1:0-5125 GCA_964565225.1 uncultured Thermoanaerobaculia bacterium
GGTATAGGTCAAGGGCCGCAGACGGGTTCCCTTGCCGCCGGAAAGAATCAAACCTTTCATTCCAAGTTCCTATGGGCTTCGCTCGTCGGGAGCGAGGTGGGTGTCGCGGGCTCTGGCCGGAGACGCCCGCGATCGAGGCCTGACCGGGTCGGAGGCCCGGCCAGGGTTGGTGATCAGAAGTTTTCGTTCAGGTCCAAGAAAGTTCCCACGTTCTTCAGGGTCAGCGAGAAGCGAATGTCTCGATCTTCGATGGAACGGACCATGGACTCGCGGAATTCCAGGCGCCAGCTGTAGCACTGGGACTTCCAGTCCAGGAAGTACCGCTGCTGGATCAGCTTTTTCTCTATTCCCTCGAAGTCGTAGGTCACCTCGGCCTCCAGGCTCAGGCGCCGGGGCAGAAGCGAGAAGCGGGTGAAGAGCCTCGCCTGGTTGTTGGTGGTATCACCCATGGCGTTGAAATTCGAGAACCACGACAGGCCGATCCGGTGGCCGCCGACCGGCCGGCCGTTGCCCTTGGGATCGAACCCTCCGAAGATCTTGCTGCCGCTGACCCGCAGGGAACGGACCTCGGAGTTCGCGGTGTCGTAGCGCATCTCGGTCTTGAAGCTGGTGCGGGTGCTCGGATTCAGCCGCAGCACCATGGAAATCGGCCCTTCGCTCAGCTCGTTTCCTTCGAGATCGACCTGGAACGGCCGAGCGTCGTCGAAGCTGAAGGCCTGGCGGACCTCGAACGACCCGATCTCCACCGCGCCGCCTTCGTCTTCGTCCTCCCCGGTTGGCCGAGACTTGGCCATCAGGCGATTGATCAGGGAGAACACCACGCCGTTGGTGGGGGTGAACTGATCGACCTCGTCGAAGAGGAAGACACTCGACTGCTCCTCGAACTCGTCGAGGTAATTGTAGGTGATCCGCGGCTCGATGATGTGTTTGAGCTTGCTGAAGCGCCCCGAGTCCTTCTCGAAGATCCGGGAGAAGATCGGGCCGATGATCTCGAGGCTGCCTTCACCCACCGTTCGGGTCAGGCTCTCACCGCTGAATTCCCGCGGATTGACGACCGTGTTGTCCTCGCCGACGGTCAGGGTGTCGGAGTAGAACGTCGCCCGGCCCCCGACATTGAGCTTGGCGGAGAGCCAGGAAAGGTTGCTGATCGGTATCGAAATCTCCGGAGCGATGTGCCCGCGACCGTATTGCTCGTCGAGCTCACTGTTCAAGATCCGTATCGGGTTGCCGTCGTCGTCGAATCCATCGCGGAAATTCTGCTGCTCGATCGAGAAATAGTGCAACGAGCTGTCGAGGCTGAAGTAGACCGGGCTGCGTCCGAGGCGAGTGGGCCGTACCCGAAATTCCACTTCCGGCAGCTGGCGCCGGATATCGGTGGCGTTCACGCGAATCTGCTCTCGCTGGTCCGCCTGGATGTTCAGCGAGGTCTGCCCCACGTTCCGCGAGAGGAAAGCGTTGGAGTAGATGAACGAGCGGGTCTGCCGCCGGACGTCGCGCTCGAAGTCCTGCAGGTAGTCGAGGTCGGAGTACTCCTGGAGATTCACCACCCCGCGGAAGTCACCCCAGAGCTTCTTCGACTCGTGGAAGAACTCGATCTTCCAGCGATCATCGCCCCGCTGGCGGTCGGGATCGAAGATCGGGTTGAAGAATCCCTCGTCGAAGTCGTCGGGCTCGAAGAGGTAGTAGGCGCGGAAGTAGCCCTTCGTGTTCTCCGAGGGCCGGTAACGAATCTCATTGCCGAGGCCGAAGAACTCCTTGCTCGACAGGTCGAGGAAGAACGTCGTATCGGCGCTGCGCCCGAGGGTCTTGTAATAAGCGAGGTCCAGCTCGGCGCCGAAACGCTGGGAGTAACCGGGTTTCGGCACCAGGAAGCCGGAGGTCCGCTCGGTGGTGGCCGGCCACAACATGTAGGGCACATAGAGCACCGGCAACTTGCCGAATTTCATCGTGGCGTGCCGGATCCGGGCATACTCGCCGAGGGTGATGTTGGCGTCCTTGAGGTGGAAGCTCCAGCTCGGCACTTCCTGCTCGCAGGAGGTGAAGACACCGTCGTTCACCGTGTAGGTCGTGGGGCCGATCTTGGCGATCTGGGAGCCCGAGAAGTAGTAGTCGGGATCGACGAAGGCCGTCGCCTGGGTGACCTTGCCCGTCTGGGTGGTGAGGTCGTATTCCAGCTTGTCGCCGGTCAGGCGCTGCGGACCTTCGTCGAGCACCACGTTGCCCTCCGCCGTGAGCAGGTTCGTGGGAATGTCGACCCGGGCCAGCTCTGCCGTGAGCTCCAGGTCACGGAACTTCAGCTCGACCCCACCGGTGGCCAGCAGGTACTGGCCCTCCCGGAGCTCGATGTTCCCCGCCGAGCCCTGGACCCGGCCACCCCCTCGATCCTCGCTGAGCGAAACGTCGAAGGTGATCCGCTCTTCGTCCAGGGTCGCTTCGCCGTCCTGGCCGAAGACCACCACGACCGGCAGACACAGGGTGAGGAGCCAGAGAGCGAGCAGCGTTCGTTTCATCACCATGAACCTCGATCGCACCTTCTACCCCCGCTCGACGACGATCGCGGTCGCCTCTCCACCGCCGAGGCAGATCGCGGCGCAGCCGCGGCGCGCGCCCCGGCGCTCCATCGCGTGCAGCAGGGTGACGACGATCCGCGCCCCGGATGCCCCGATCGGGTGCCCGAGGGCCACGGCCCCGCCGTGTACATTGACCTTCGCCGGGTCGAGCTCGAGCTCTTTGATCGCCGCCAGGGCAACCACCGCGAAGGCTTCGTTGATCTCGAACAGATCGATGTCGGCCACCGACAGCCCCGCCCGGTCGAGCACGTTGCGCACCGCCGTCACCGGGGCGGTGGTGAACCACTCCGGCTCGTGGGCGAAGGTGGAGTGGGCCACCACCCGTGCCAGGGGCCGCTTGCCCAGGCTCTCGGCCCGATCCGCAGTGGTGAGCACGAGGGCAGCCGCGCCGTCGTTGATGGTGCTGGCATTGGCCGCGGTCACGGTGCCGTCTTTCTGGAACACCGGACGCAGCTTCTTCATCTTCTCGAAGTTGGCCCGCTGCGGCTCCTCGTCGGCCGAAACGACCACCGGCTCACCGCGCCGCTGGGGCACCGAGACCGGTACGATCTCGTGCTCGAGCCAGCCTTCCGCCGCGGCCTTCTGGGCGCGCTCGTAGCTGGCCACGGTGAAGGCGTCCTGATCTTCCCGGGAGAAGTCGAAGTGGGCTGCACAGGTCTCGGCGCAGGTTCCCATGTGTTTGTCGCCGTAGGCGTCCCACAGGCCGTCATGGATCATCGAGTCGATCATCTGTCCGTGGCCGAGGCGCAGACCGTCGCGAGCCGCGGGCACCAGGTAGGGGGCACGGCTCATGCTCTCCATTCCGCCCGCCACCACGAGGCCGAAATCGCCACAGCGCAGATCGTTGGACGCGCTCATGATCGCGCGCATGCCGGACCCGCAGACCTTGTTCAGGGTCACGGCGCCGGTGGAGGTCGGGCACCCAGCCCCCAGGGCCGCCTGGCGAGCCGGAGCCTGTCCGATCCCGGCGGGCAGCACACAACCCATGTACACCTGCTCGATCTGAGAGGGCTCGAGGCCCGCTCGATCGATGGCACCTCCGACCGCGACGCTGCCCAGCTCGGGCGCTCGCAAGCTGCTCAGAGCGCCCTGGAAAGACCCGACGGGCGTACGAACAGCGCTCAGTATGACGACTTCCTGCATAATAACTCCTGGATTGGGCACTCGTTGTCAGCCGACTCGGCATTGGGTGAGGCCGACCCCGCGCTGGGCCGGCGCCTGGAGGCAAGACGGGTCGAGTCGAGGAGCCCGCATGTTAGCAAAAAACCAGCTATCACAGACGAAGAGGACCCGTACCAGCTTGAAAACCATGGGGATTGATTTCGGCGAGCGACGAATCGGTGTGGCAATCTCCGATCCCGAGGGCAAGCTGGCCTTTCCCTTCGGCGTGGTGGAACGCGAGACGGATCGGCGGGCCGTGCACCAGCTCAAGGAAATTGCGCGTCGCGAATCCGTCCGGGCCCTGGTCGTGGGCGATCCTCTCTCCTTCGACGGCGAAGCCGGCGCCGCCAGCGAACGAGCCCGCCGGTTCGGCCACAAGCTGGGGAAAGTCACCCGCCTACCCGTTCACTGGATCGACGAAGCTCTCACCACGGTCGAAGCGAACGAGCGCCTGCGGGCGGCCGGGATCGACACCCGCCAGGATCCCGCCCGGCTCGATGCGGTCGCCGCCCAGATCCTGCTGCAGGAAGCCCTCGACCAGCGGCAGAAAGAGGCCGATTCATGAAGCTCTTCCTTCGCCTCGTCGCGATCTTGATCGTGCTGGCCATCGTCGCTGCTGGTGCCGCGGGCTGGTGGCTGTGGCAGGATCTCCACAAACCCTATGGCAGCTACGCCGAAGAGCAGACGGTACTGATCGAGCCGGGAACCGGAGCGAGCAAGATCTTGCAGATCCTGGCTGAGCGGGGCATCCTGCGCGAGCCTCTGCTCGCTCGTGCCTACCTCGTGTACTACCTCGACGATCCACCCCTGCGGGCCGGGGAGTACCGCTTCGAATCCCCTCTCTCGACTCCTCAGGTGCTCGACAAGCTGATCCGGGGCAAGGTGGTGACCTACCCCGTGACCCTGATCGAAGGCCTCACCCTCGACGAGGCCGCGGAGTCCCTGGCCGCCGACGGATTCGGCGACCACGAAGCCTTCCGCCGCGAGATGAGTCGCGCCGACCTGGTGCACGACCTCGACAACGAGGCCGAAGACCTCGAGGGTTATCTCTACCCGGACACCTACCACTTCTCTCGAGGCACCACCGAGGCCGAGATCGTCGAGACCCTCGTGCGCACCTTCCGTAACAAGTTCCGCGACCAGGTGGAGCCCCTGTTGATCGACTCGGATCTCACCGTACGAGAGCTGACCACCCTCGCCAGCATTATCGAAAAAGAAGCCCGGCTCGACGAAGAGCGCCCCATCATCTCCAGTGTCTACGCCAACCGCCTGCGCATCGGTATGGCGCTCTACGCCGACCCGACCGTCATCTTCGCCCTCAAGAAACAGGGAACCTGGGACGGCAACATCCGGCGTCCCGATCTCCAGATCGATTCCCCCTACAACACCTATGT
>CAZMEL010000416.1:0-5026 GCA_964565225.1 uncultured Thermoanaerobaculia bacterium
GGGAGGCGAGGCGTCCCTCGTCGGGTGCGAAGACCAGGGACTCGATCCGCGCCGGATGCTGGCCGAGGATCCGGGCCGATTCGTCTTCCATCTCTGCGAGGACGACGAATCCGTCGTCGTCGCCCAGCGCGGCGAGATCGCGGGAGCGCGCCGGAGAGACCGCTGCCACCGATACGCCCATCTCGACTCGTTTCGGCTCCGAAGGGAAGTCCCAGAAGTGGAGGGCCCGGTCGGCCATGAAGGACACTCTGGGAAGACCCGGCAGAAAATGCACGGAGCCGGTACCGACCTCGGCCCGAGCCACCTCGCGAGCCGATGGGTGGCGGACGTCCCACACGATCGCCTCGTGGTACCCGCTGGAGACGAGCTGGTGCTCGTCGGAAGAGAAATCCAGGGCGAAGACCCCGTTTCGATGAGCCAGGAACGGTGGGGCAACGGGCTCGAGCTCCGAGTCGAAGAGATGAATGTCGCCGGAACGGGAGCCGAGGGCCACTCTCCCGCCGTTTGGAGAGAGGGCGAAGCTGCGGATCGGCTCGGTTTCGAGTCGTCGACCGGAGACGGTGCCGTCGAGCGTCCAATGTCGTACCTCTCCGAGCCCGTCCAGGGTCAGGAATTGTTTCTGGTCCGGAAAGAAGAGCAGACGCTCGATGACCCGTTCCGGCGAGCGGAGCCCCCGGCCCCGCGGCTTGCCGTCGTGGCTCCAGAGCTGCATTCGCCCACCGTGTCCGGAGAGCAGGTACCGTCCGCTGGGAGAGAAGGCCGAGAGATCGGTGGGCTCGGAGGTCAGAGTCTCGTGGTGTCCCGAAGAGTCGCGAAAACCAAGGCCCTCCCGGCCGGCGGACATCACGGAGTCGGTGGTCGGCGACAGGGCGGAATGGACGGAATGAAGGATTCTGGTGGGCGTTTCCTGGGGCCGAAAGGCCGGATGGCCCTCGATCACCCGCTCGGGCTCCGGGTCGGAAGAGGCCAAGTCCAGGCTCCAGGCGTAGGCCTCGCCCCGGTCTCCGCCCGCAGCCACCAGGGAACGGCCATCGGACCGGAAGGCCAGGGACGAAATCGAGGAAAGGGGAGCTTCGAGGGTCCGTTGCCGGGTCAGACCCATGACATCCCAGAGCCAAACGGTCCCGGCTTCACCGGCCGCCGCTGCCAGCCTCTTGCCATCGGGTGAAAAGGCGAGGGCGGTGATCGCGCCTGCATGCTCCCGGAGCCCGCGGCCCCAGGGGCGGCCGTCGAGCATCCAGAAACGAATCGAGCCGGTGGCGTCTCCCGAGGCGATCAAGGTGCCATCGGGTGAGAAGGCGACCTGCAAGACCTCGGATTCATGGCCCCGGAAGGGCTCGCCGAGGGGCCAGCCCTGGGCGCTCCAGAGGCGGACGGTCCGGTCGTTCCCGCCGGAGGCGAGAAATTTCCCATCGGGGGAGAAGGCGAGCGAACGTACGAGCCCCAAGGGGTCGGAGGCGGCGGCGAAGGCTCCGTCTTCGCCGCGACGCCAGAACGCGATCTGGCTGTCGCTGCCCGAGGTGGCGAAGAGCTTGTCGTCGGGCGCCAGGGCCAGCGCGGTGACTCGATTCCCGCGGGTGTTCAACGACCAGGCGAATCGGCCATCGGGGGCCCGCAGCCAGAGTCGCCCGTCCCGGGCGCTGGAAACGAGATATCGGCTCTCGGGCATCCAGGCCAGGGCGCTGATGGGGCCTCCGCCGAGCTCGGTGGCGAAGGAGAGCTGCGCCAGGGAAGATGTCGAGCCGATGATCTCGGGGTGCTGGGTGAGCACGGAGCTGCGACCGTCACCATCCAGGCTCCAGAGGCGGACGGTGCCGTCTTTACCGCCACTGGCCAGCTGTCCTCCCTGGAAGGACAGGCAGCAGACCGGGCCTTCGTGTCCACGCAGGGTCTGGCCGAGGGGAGCGCCGTCCGTCGTCCACAGCAGAATGGCGCCGTCGCGGTCTCCGCCCGCCGCGATCAGCTCCCCATCGGACGAGAAGGCGATCGGCCAGACGGGCTCTTCGTGTCGGAGAGGCTCGCCCCTGGGGACTCCGTCCGGTGTCCACAGCCGGACCAGGCCGTCGCCGCCACCGGTAGCCAGGAGATCCCCCCGTGGCGAGATCGCCAGCTGACCGGTCCAGCCCCTGTGGGCTCGAATCGGTGGTGTTCGCGGGGAGCCGTCGCGATTCCAGATCCGGATGGATTCATCGTCGGCCGAGGAAGCGAAACCGGTTCCGTCGGGCAGGAACTCCAGGGAGTGGACCTGGACCTTCGGATGGGCCTCGACGGGCATTCGCGGCTCGCCTCCGGCGAGATCGCGAAAGTGAACCTGGCCCCGGGAATCGCCGAAGATCAGCAGATCCCCATCGGGAGAGAATGCCACGGGGCCGATGGGGTGGGCGACCGTGGCAGTCCAGAGCTCCTTCCACTGGTTGGGCTCTTCCTCGTCGATCTGCCAGAGCTGTACGGACCCATCGCCATTGCCCACGGCGGCCAGGTTGCGTCCCGGAAGAAACCGGACCGACCGTACGCCGGCTCCATGGCCGCCGAAGGGGTCTCCTTGTCGACTCCAGCCGATCTCCCAGAAGCGCAGCTCACCATCGCCGTCGATGGATGCGAGGCGTTTCCCGTCGGCCGACAGTGCGATCGAGCCGATGGCCTCGGAATGCCCCCACAGCGGCTCGCCGCGGGGGCTGCCGTCGAGATTCCAGAGGCGAACGGTCTTGTCGAGACCCGCCGAAGCCAGCAGCCCGCCCTGCCGGGCGACGGCGATATCGAGAACCGAATCTTCGTGCTCCAGAGCCGGTAGGCCACGATAGGGGTCGGAGAGGCCCCAGAGCCGGACCGAGCTGCCTCCTTCGTCGGCGGAGGCCAGCCATTGGTCCCGAGGACCGAAGGCGAGGGCCGAGATCGGCCCCTGGGACGTTTCGAAGGTCTCTTCGAGCTTCCCTTCGAGATTCCACAGGCGGATGGTGCCGTCGACATGGCCCGTCGCCAACCGCTCGCCCGTGCTCGAAAGCTCCAACGTGCCGAGCAGCTTGTCGTCTTCGGGTTGCAGACGGGTCAGCAGCTGCCCCTCCAGGTTCCAGATGTGCACCTGCCCATCGGCGCTCTCGGTGGCTACGAGCTCCGCGGCAGCCGACATCGCAGTGAGTGCGAAGGGGCCCACCACGACCTCGTTCTCCAGCGTTCCGTTCAGGTCCCAGAAACGAAGCCGGCCATCCCACTGTGCGGTGAGGATCTGCTCGCCGTCGGGCGTGAATCCCGCCGCGGCCGCCGAGCCATGGAGTGAGAGAAGACGTACCGGTTCCTCCGGGTCTCGTAGGTCCCAGAGACCGACGATTCCGTTGCCTTCCAGAACCAGGAGCCGGGAGGGCTCGGAGGGGTGAAATACGACCTGCCGGGGTGCGAAAGGGGGAAGCTGAGGCTCGATTCGGGCCTCGGCATCGAGGGCAGCTCCCGCGACGATCGAGGCCGAGAGAAAAACCTGGAGGAGACGTCGTCCGGCACGATCGAAAGCCAGCGGAATCTTCCGCACGGGACACTAGACCTGCTGCAGCATGCTGAGCAGCTCTTCCTTGGAGAAGATCTTCGCGAGGTGCGGATCGTCTTCCTGGACGACACTCTCCATGAGCTCTCGTTTGTGCTCGATGATGGAGGCGATCTTCTCTTCGAGGGTTCCTTCCGTCACCAGCTTGAAAACCTGTACGACCCGGTTCTGCCCGATGCGGTGGACCCGGTCGGTCGCCTGGTCCTCGCGGGCGGCGTTCCACCAGCGATCGTAGTGGATCACCACCGATCCGCCGACCAGGTCGATTCCCGTGCCCCCGGCCTTGAGGCTGCCGATGAAGACCCGGCACTCGGGGTCTTCGTTGAAGCGGTCGATGATCTCGCCGCGGTCGGTGCTGGCGCCGGTGAGCTTGACGTGCTCGACCGAGAGCCTCTTCAGGTGATCTTCGATGATGGCGATCATTCCCAGGTACTGGGTGAAGACCACGACCTTGAGGCCGGCGTCGAGGCACTCCTGCAGGATCTCGGAGAAGAGGTCCCACTTGGCCGAGCGGTACTTCCGGGCCTTTTCGGGTGTCTTGAGGGCCAGGGCCGGGTGATCGCAGATCTGTTTGAGATAGTTGAGCAGGGCGAAGATGTGGATGTAGGGCAGGGGCTCGTCGGAGTGTTTGATGCGGTCCACGAGCTCGGCGCCGCGGGTGGCGATCGCCTTGCGGTAGAGCTTGAGCTGGTCCTCGTGCAGCTCACAGGTTCGGGTGTCCTCGATCTTCTCCGGGAGCTCGTCGAGCACCGAGGCCTTGAGGCGGCGCAGCACGAAGGGCGAGATCAGGCGGCGAAGCTCGTCGAGCTGCGGGCTGTTGGGGCCGTCCTCCTGGGCGGCTCGGCTGTAGCGCTCGATGAAGCGTTGATCACTGCCGAGGTACCCGGGGAGAATGAGATCGAAGAGGGCCTTGAGGTCTTCCAGGGTGTTTTCGATAGGAGTACCCGTGAGGCCGATCTTGACCTCGGCATCGAGCTGGGCCGCGGCGACATAACCCAAGGTGCCACGGTTCTTGATGTGCTGGATCTCGTCGAAGATCGCCAGGGGAAAGGAGACCTCGCCGAACTCCAGCTGGTCGTTGCGGAGGATGCCGTAGGAGGTGATGATCACGTCGGCGATGCGCAGGGCCTCGGCGAAGTCACGATCGGGCCCGTGGTAGACGAAGCCGTCGAGCCCGGGGGCGAAGTCGCGGATCTTGTTGCGCCAGTGGCTGATCACGCTGGTGGGGCAGACCACGAGAAAGGGCCCTTCGGCGTTGCCCGCCTCCTTGAGGGAGATCATCAAGGCCATGGCCTGGTGGGTCTTGCCCAGGCCCATGTCGTCGCAGAGCAGGCCGGCGAGCTGGTTTTCGTACAGGAAACGCAGCCATTCGACGCCGATCACCTGATAGTGCCGCAGCTCGGAGACGAGCCCCTCGGGTTGCTGGTAGCTGGTCTTCGGCTGTAGCTCGAGGAGCTGGCGCAGCGCCGAGGCGCGATTGCTGCGCCCCTTGAC
>CAZMEL010000417.1:0-4983 GCA_964565225.1 uncultured Thermoanaerobaculia bacterium
CTCCGAAACGATCAAGTCCTGGGTCGACGCCCTCGCTGCCAACGGTGGCGATGATTGTCCGGAGGAGATGCTCGGGGCCCTCGATCGAATCGCTGTCGAGTCGCCTCATAGCGACGCGTGGGTGATGACCGATGCCGGGTTCCACGGCGACCTCGGTGATCTCGCGACCACTATTTTTCATCTTCTCAGCGCCCGGGTTCGGGTCCACCCGATCGTCTACAGCACCTGCTTTGCTTCTGGCGCTCCGGCCGATGGGCAGCGTGTCGATCTCGGCCCCGGGCCCGGGCTCGACGGCAGGCCCGAGACCGGCGCCGGGATCGGGCCGGAATCGTTCGTGCAGCTGGCCGAGGAATCGGGTGGCCACTATTTCCCGATTACCACCGCCGAGACCCCGGCCGCTGCCAGCATCCTTCTCAACGAGATGGTCACAACCGCCGACTTCTCGCGCCGTCGCGACACCGCCGTGGTCGGGGTCCCCGAGATCCATACCATTGCCGTCGAATCCGGTACCGAAGAGGTCAACTTCTTGCTCAACGGCTTCTCGGGCTCTCTCTCCCTGGCGATCGAGGATCCCACCGGCCTGCCGGTGGGAAGCGGCGATCCGGGAGTCACTTACACCTCTACCGGCGGAGTCGAGTACTACCAGATCGCGGACCCCTTGCCGGGTCTGTGGCGGCTCGAGGTCACTGGGAGTGGAGATTTCTCGCTCTCGGTGTCCGGAGATTCGCCGATTGTCTTCGAGTACCTGGGGGATACCTCTCTCCCCCTCGGCGAGGAGGTCTCGTTGAGCGCCTCTCTCAGCGGCGCGGTCGAAGATCTGGTCTTCCGCCTGGTGCGACCCGACGGAGCTCCGGTAGATACCATCACACTCCTCGACGACGGCCGTAGCGGCGACGGCTCGGCCGGCGACGGGATCTACGCCGGCACCTACACCCCCGAGATTCCTGGTCGGCTCCTGCTGCGGGTCGAAGGGATCGAGGCCCTGGACCGCACCGGCTTCGAGCGCGAAGCGCCCGAGGTGATCCGTGTGCAGCCCCTGGCGGTGGAAGGCGACGGGAACGAGCGGGTCAACCGCGGCGACGAGGTCGTCCGCCGTTTCCGGATCGAGAATCTCGGCGATGCCGACTCCTTCCGTCTTTCGGTCTCCAGCACCCAGGAGTGGGCGGATCTCGGCGGAGTTCCCGGCTCCATCACTCTCGGTACGGGCGAGGTGCTCGAGCTGGAGATCCCGGTCACCGTGCCGGCCGACGCCGAGCCCGCCTCGGTCGAAGAGATCGTTCTCGTGGTCCTCTCCGAGTCCGATCCCTTCATCAGTGATGCGGCCTCGGCATTCACTACGATGCGTACTCTGCTCAACGCCGCCATTCCCTGATCGGCGTCGAGATCGCGAGTGCCCTGTTTCGAGACGCCGAGAGCCCGAAGACCGCGGAACGGGATTGGCAAACACAGGGCACTCGCGAGCCGTTCCCCGCGGCTCGGCCGGCCTTCTTGCCGCCGGTCGGGTGGTCCGGGATGGCTTCCGGGACCGGAAAGTCGTTTACTATTCGCAGAGCGGCCCAATTGCCGGCCAGTCGATTCCTCTTTTCGAAGTGCTGCTCTGGAGGGTCCCCTCGATGCCCGAGCCTACGGTCTCCGAGACCGAACGTTTGCCCATCCCGTCGCGAGAAAGCCGTCTCCGGCTCTGGTGGATCTTGCTGCCGGCGCTGTTGCTGCGGCTCTGGTATGCCGGTGTCGAGCCGAATGCGACACGCTTCTGGGACGAGCGGATCTCCCTGAACAACATCGACCACATTCTCGACCACGACGGTTTCCGGCCGGAGAACTTCTGGTACCAGAGCCTTTCCTACCTGCCCCAGCTGCCGGTGCTGGCGGCGGCCGAGCAGGTGTACGAGGCCACGGGCTGGGAGAGCTTTCGGGTGCGCGACGAGCGTGGATTCTCGCCCAACGCCTACCGGTTCTGCCGCGGCTCCTCGGTCTTCTGGGGCATGCTCTCGCTGGTTCTCACCTACGCGATCGGGCGGCGGCTCTTCTCGCCCACGGCGGCCTGGTTGGGCACGGCCTTTCTGGCGCTCGTTCCCTGGCACGTGATCGCCTCCGCGCGCTACAAACCCGACGGGTTGCTCCTGTTCCTCACCCTGCTGACCTTCTGGTGGACCCTCGATGCCGAGGAGCGGCCGACCCTGGGGCGCTACGTGCTGGCGGGCCTGGGGGTAGGGCTGACGGTCTCCACCAAGCTCAACGGGGTGGTGATCGCGGTACCCCTGGTGGTCTTGGCCCTGGCCCGGATGCGGCGGGAGCCGGCGGCGTTCCTGCGACTCTGCGCCGCGGGGCTCACCAGCATCGTGACCTACCTGGCCCTCAATCCCTGGGTGCGGGAAACCCTGGCCTACCTCGACGAGAACCGTGAGATCTACGCCCGGCTGGCCGAGAAGGACGGCGAGAGCCGGATCGAGATGTTGACCCGCAGCTTCACCTCTCTCTTCCTGCCCGAATTCCATGGGTTCTTCTTGGGGGCCGCGGTCTTCGCCGGGTTGGGGCTGCTGGCCGTGACGGTCGGAGGCGGGCGGGTGTATTTTCTCGGTCGTTTCGCCGCGGAGCGCGCCCGGGTGCTGGCGGTGGTCTTCCTGAGCTTTCCTGTGGGGCAGGTGGTGCTCAACGTGCTCGCCACGGAACGTTTCAAGGAGAATCACCACGCCCAGGTCACGCCGTGGACGGCGCTCCTGGCTGCTTGCCTGTTGCTGGAGGTCCGGGGCGGTCTCGCGCGGCGCCAGCTCATCGGGCGAAGATCGTCATCCCTGGTGACAGCGGGGATCGCGATCCTCATCGTTCTGGCCGGGGCCCGGGTGGTATCCGCCGTGTATCGAGAGGTGGTACCCACCAACTACTCTCTGGCCATGCGGGCGATCTCTCGGGAGCTTCCCACGATCGACAGAGGCATCCTCTGCCGCGAGGGCCCGAGGAAATGGGAAGAGATCGACGCCTCCCGGCACGTCGGCCTGGCAGCGGCCCACCACGAGAGCTTCGCACGGCTCGATCCCGATCGGCTCGACCGCTGCGACGCCCTGCTCTTCGACGCCGCGCGTCTCGAAGGCCCGGAGGGCCCGTTTCTCCTCGCACGGATCACCCGGGTGCCGAGAGATCGGGTCCTGCGTTTCGAGCCCGAGCTGTTCGCCGCGCGAGAGGAGGCGGTGGTGCTCCTTCTGCAAGACTGGCACACCGTGGCCCAGCGCCAGTTGCCGGTGCAGTCCGAGAAGGGATCGATGCGGCTCTTCCTGCCCGGCTGTGCCGAGAGCGAGCGGTTCCGCACCCTGGAGCTGCGGGTGCCGATCGATCAGGTCGATTCCGCCTGGCCCCGCACCCTGACGGATGGCACAGAGCTCGAATGGCGATGGTTCGGCAAACGCAAGGGAGGCCATCTCTTCGTGTCCGACCGGATCCCCTGCGCGAACGAGCCGGCGGAGATCGTGGTCGAGTCGGCCGGCTCCCTTCCGGCCCACCCGCAGCCGCGCCTCCAGGAGCGGCTCTGGGAATCGTCGCCGGGCGTTGGCGCCATCCGCCGCGAATAGAAGCCGCAAGTCTGGAAGAAGCCGAGACCCTGCTCGGAGAAGTGACCTTGGCGGTGCGGCCTGCCGGCAGGAATGCGCTGATTCCCCAACACAGCTGGGCGAAGGCGCTGATCGGGCTCGATCGCAAAGAGGACGCGATGCAAGTGCTGCGAAACCTGATCCACACAGCGGCTCCCTTCGATCACCCGACCATGGACCAGGCCCGCATCGACTACTGTGACCTGCGCCGGGAGCTGACCCCGACAGCTCCCAAGAGGGTCGCGGAGCTCGCGGAGCCGTTCCTGCCGGATGCCCTGAAGAGTGGGCGGTTCCCTCCGCCCGACAAAGATAGCGCTGACGTCGAGAAGCCGGTCAAGATTCTTGCCCAGAATCGATACGACCTTCTGCACCCGAGCCCCTCGCGCTGCATCGGGCATCTGCACATCCGAAGACCGAACGAGCCCGCGCCGCCGGTGTAACAGGGGGTCTCGGGTGTTACAACCCATGTGACACCCGCTCCTCGATGCCGGCGGGCTCCACACCCCGCCTCCCGCCCTCTTCTTCTCCGTTTCGAGCCCCCTTGCTCCTGTAACGGCCGCCCGTTACAGCTTCCGGGCTCCCGAGACCTGCCGATGCCCTTGCCGCACCTCTAAGTGTCTTTGTTTCAATGTTTTGAAATTTCTCTCGCGGTCCTTTTCGGGCTGGCACGGGGGTTGCTGTAGCCAGGGCCCGGGAGGAGCCATCGAGTGTTGCAGAGCCAAGCAGATCATCGGGCCGAGCGGGGCCAACGAGAGGAGAGCAGATCGTGACGTTCACCCTGCTCGACGGCATGACCGACGCCGGGCCCTGGAGCGGGTTCGAGGGCGACGGGGTGACGCCGTCGGCGGTGCTCACGCTGGCCGTCGATGCCGAGATCCATCCCCTCGGTCGTGATGCCGGCAGTGGCCGGATCGACGGAGCGGCCGGCGCCCTCGATCATCGTCTGCGCCGCAGCTTCGCCGGCATCGATCTCTCCCCGCACGACGAGCTGCGCCTCTGGGTGCGGGCCGATCGCCCGGCCGACGGCACCCCGGAGCGGCCCTTCTATCTCGAAGCTCGCCTGGGCAACGCCGCCCTGCCGATCGGGGATCCGCAGAACGGCTGGCACCGCTTCCTGCCGGTGTCTCGAACCGGCTCCTGGGAGCTGGTGAGCCTGGCCCTCGACGACCTGCCGGGCCAGGTGCGCGGATCGCTCGAACGGCTGGAGCTCCGCTGTGTCGACGACTCGGCACCCTTCACCCTGTGGATCGACGACCTCGCCGCGGTGCGAGAAGAGATGGTGGGCGACGTGGAGGCGGCACTCGTGGCCGAGCTCGGCGGTCGCCTGGTGCTCGACGGCAACCCGGTGCCCGCCCACGTCGAGAACCCGGGGCAGAACGCGCCCCAGGTGCCCTACGTG
>CAZMEL010000418.1:0-4962 GCA_964565225.1 uncultured Thermoanaerobaculia bacterium
CCGTCGGCCGGGCCGTGGATCTGCTCGAAGGACTCGGCAAGGATCGACTCCAGGCGCGGCGGTGCGGAGCCGTCGCCCAGGGCCCAGGTCGTGTCCCAGACCGCGTTCTGCTGCAGCTGGCCGCGCGGCGAGGCACCGAACACGTGCACCCGTAGCTCCACCTCGGCGCGGTCGCCTTCCACCTCGATGTGCACCGGCTTCAGCTCCAGCCGCCGCGGAGCTGCGAGATCGAACGCCGAGAGCAGGCCGAGCAAGGCTTCGTCGGTCGCCAGCCGCTCCGCGGAAGGAAACGGCGCCGTGGCCTTCTCGACCTCGAGAAGGCCACGAAATACCGTCTCCCGTTGCTGCGGCAGAAGCTCCGAGCTACGGCCACCGGGTACCAGGCACTCGGCGAGGGCGTCGCGATCGACCCCTCCCGCGGCGCCGAGCACCTTCGCCAGCTGCTTCTTGCGCGCCGAAATGGCGTCGTTGGCCACCTCGCTGTCCCAGCCGTCTGCGGTGGGCTCGAGCCGGAGGAGCTTGTAGTCGAGCTCTTTCGGCGTCAGCCGCTCCTGGCGCCCGGGCAGGTCGCTCAACGCCGCGTCCGGCGGTGGAGGCGGCGCCTCCGCCCGGCAGGCGGCGAGGAGGCATACGAGGAGGAGAAGAGAAGGAGTTCGTCGCATCGATTGGAGAGAGATCGTATCCCAACTCTACTTCGATTCCACCTCGTTCGACGCCGCCAGGCGTCCGGCGATGTCCCGGGCGCCGTCGCGCGACTCGGCCAGCTGACGGGCGAACTCCTCGGTGGGGATGGAATCGGCGGCCTCGCCGTCGCGGCGGAGGTAGAGGGTCTGGGTGGGGTAGGCGATCTCGACATCGAGCTTCTCGGCGAGGCGCAGGATGTCGAGAGCGAGGCGGTGACGCTCGCGGAGCTCGGTGCCCCAGTCGGGGGTGACGAAGAAGATGTAGAGCAGGATGTCGAGGGAGTGGTTGCCGAAGGCGTTGAGGTAGACCTGGAACGAGTCTTTGCGGGTCATGGGGTGTTGGCGCACCAGCTCGCGGATGCCCTCGCAGAAGGCGTCGACAGTTTCCGGCGGCGTCTGGTAGGCGATGCCGAGGGTGGCCTTCCAGCGGCGGTAGGTGCGGGCGCCGAAGTTGTCGACCGAGGCACTGATCAGATTGGAGTTCGGCACCGTCACCAGAGAATCGTAGAAGGTGCGGATTCGGGTGCTGCGGAAGCCGAGCTCGGCCACGGTGCCCTCCACTTCGCCGATCTGGACCCAGTCGCCCACGGAGAACGGGCGGTCGAGCAGCACGGTGAGGGAGCCGAAGAGGTTTTTCACCACGTCCTGGGCGGCGAGGGCCAGGGCGAGGCCGCCGATGCCGAGTCCGGCGATGACGCTGCGCACCGGCAGGGAGAGGATCTCGGCCAGAAAAGCGATGCCGAAGGCCCCGACGAAGAGCTTCATCGACTTGCGGAAGAGCGGCACCAGGAGGTCGTCGAATTTGTTCTCGCTGCGGTCCGCCCGCACCTCGAGCACCGCGGTGACGATGTCGACCATGCGGTAGGCGGTGCCCACGAAAGCCACCGCGGCCACCAGCTGGGCGGCGAAGAGCAGGACTTCGAGAATGTGGGTCGGCAGGCCGAGCCAGAAGAGGCCGGCCCAGCAGAAGACGGCGGCGATGAAGGCTCCCGCCGGCCGCAGAGCCCTCTTCAGCCTGCCGGGGTCGACACTCTCCATGCGCCGGGCCAGGAACCTCTCGATGGCCGATTGCGCCAGGGTCGTGAGCAGGCGATCGAGCACGGCACCTATGAAGAGAAGGATCAGCAGGCCGAGCCATTGCCAGTTCTCGAGCAGAAAGGGAGCTTCGAGCCAGCCGGGAGAGAGCTGGGAGCGGATCCACAACGAAGGGGTCATCGGCACGCCATCGACCACACCTTCCACGATGTCCTGCCCTTGGGTCAGCTGCAGGAAGCGGGGGATCTCGTCGACCGTCTCGGCCGTGAACTGCCAGACGCCGCGATCGTCGGCAGCGAGGACGACCCGGGCGCCCTCGGCGACATCGATGGAGTAGGGCGCGCCGGCCGGTTCATCGGGCACCTGGCTGAAATCGATGAGCGCGGTGCGATCGAGCACCTCTTTGAGCTGCCGGGCCAGCTCCTGCCCCTGGCGCCCGCGGAGATCGTGCCGGATCTGGGAGAGATCGAGGGTGCTGGCGGCCTGGTCGAGGGGGTCGATCTCGGGATTTCGTTTGGCCGGATCGAAGGCTTCGAGAAAGGTCTGGAGAGTGGCACGCGCCGACGATAGACCCTGCGGCACGACGAAAGGCTCCGGCGGCGCCTCGGCGGCCCCGGACGGTGCCGGATCGGCCGGTGATCCGGTCGCCGGTAGCTGAGCGTGGGAGATCGGCGCCACGAAGAGACCGAGAAGCAGAACCGACAAGCCACCGAGGCGACGGGCGGATCGGATGGATCGGATGGCGAACGAGGGGCGAGGAAGGCACGGCAGAGGGAAAACGAACAATGCTTGCTCCTGGGGCCGAGTGGCGGGCTGGTGGGGATCGGACGATCGAAGGACTCGCGGATTCCGCCCTACGCTCTCACAGGCCGAGGAAAGGAGTCAAAGCCGCCGCGGCAGAGGCCCGCCCGGCATCGCGATGGTATGCTTCGCGCACTTCTCTGCCGGAGGCCAGTCCGAGAGTCGTCGAGCCACGCCGCGCTCTCTTCGCCAGGACTTTTTGCGAGCACCAGGAGATCGTTTCCCATGTTGTCTGAGCACCCTGCGAGCCGGCGATGCCGGTCGTTCCCAAGGCCTCGTCGTCTCGTCCGAGATCTCCTGCTCACCGGACTCTGCGCCGGGTGGAGCGCCACGGCCATGGTGGCGGAAGAAGCCGCCAGGCCGGATCCGACCGAGCCGAAACCCCTGCCCGCCATCGCCGAGAAGACCGAGGGGATGGAGCGCCGCTCCGGCCTGCTCGATTTCTTCGTCGATTCTCGGGGCGGCAAGCTCTGGTTGGCGCTACCGCCCGCGACCGATGCGGAGAAGGGCCTGGAGCTGATCTACCTGGAAGGCCTGGCCACCGGCCTGGGCTCGAACCCGGTGGGTCTCGATCGCGGCCAGGTGGGCAAGTCGCGGCTGCTGCGACTGCGGCGCTTCGGCCCGCGGGTGCTCTTCGAGATCCCGAACCTCAAGTTCAGGGCTCTGAGCGACCAGGAGGCCGAGCGGCGGGCCACGGCGGAGTCGTTCGCCACCTCGGTGATCTGGGCCCAGGATCTCGCCGCCCTCGATGCCGACGGCACCGGCCTGATCGATCTCACCCCCTTCCTGCTGCGCGACGCTCGCGGGGTCGCCCGGACTCTCGCCGACACCGGCCAGGGGAGCTACAGCCTCGAGACCAGCCGCAGCGCGGTGGACTTCGAGCACTGCCTCGCCTTTCCCGACAACCTCGAGCTGCAGGCGGTGCTCACCTGGGTGGGGGACGGTGAGGGAGAGCACGTGCAGTCGACGGCGCCGGTACCGGAGGCGATCACCCTGGTGCAGCACCTCTCGCTGGTGCGCCTGCCCGACGACGACTACCGGCCGCGGGCCTTCGATCCGCGCATCGGCGGTTTCGGCGATGCCTTTCGCGACTACGCGGCCGATCTCGACGCGCCGGTGGAACGGCGCTACGTCGATCGCCATCGCCTGATCAAGAGGGATCCGTCGAAAGAACGGTCTCCGGCCGTCGAGCCCCTGGTCTATTACCTCGATCCCGGGGTTCCCGAGCCGGTCCGCGGCGCCCTGCTCGACGGTGCGCGCTGGTGGGCCGAGGCGTTCGAGGCGGCGGGATTCGAGAACGGATTCCGGGTGGAGATGCTGCCCCCGGGCGTTCACCCTCTCGACGCGCGGTACCACGTGATCCAGTGGGTCCATCGCTCGACCCGGGGCTGGTCCTACGGCACCACCCTCAACGACCCGCGCACCGGGGAGGTGATCAAGGGGCACGTCAATCTCGGCTCCTTGCGGGTGCGCCAGGATCGACTGCTCTTCGAAGGCCTGGCCGGCACCGGCAAGACCGGCAGCGGCGAGCCCGACGACCCGATCGAGCTCTCGCTGGCGCGCATTCGCCAGCTCTCGGCCCACGAGGTCGGGCACACTCTCGGCATCACCCACAACTTCGCGGCCAGCACCTACGACGGCCGCGCCTCGGTGATGGACTACCCGGCGCCGCTGATCACCGTGGGCTCGGAAGGAGAGCTCGACTTCTCGCAGGCCTATGGTGTGGGGCTCGGCAGCTGGGATATCCACACCATCCGCTACCTCTACAGCGAGCCGGCGCCGGGGGTGTCCGAGGAAGACCACCTGGCGGCGATCGTCGCCGACGGGCTCGAGCGCGGCCTGCTCTTTCTCACCGACGAGGACGCCCGCCCGCCGGGAGCCAGCGACCCGCGCGCCAATCTCTGGGACAACTTCGCCGATGCGACCGCCGGGCTCGAGACGGCCCTCGACGTCCGGCGCATCGCGCTCTCCCGGTTCGGGGAGCACAACATCGCTCCGGGTCGGCCCTTGGCGACCCTCGAAGAGGTTCTGGCGCCGGTGTATTTCCACTATCGTTACCAGCTCGAGGCCGCGGTCAAGACGGTCGGTGGCCTGGAGTATTCCTACGCCCTGCGGGGCGACGGCCAGGGACCGGCCCGGTGGGTCGATGCCGGCCGGCAACGCCGGGCCCTGGAGGTGATTCTGGGAATCCTCGAGCCCGAAACCCTCGATCTGCCCGACCCGGTGCTCGACCTGCTCCTGCCCCGGCCCTTTTCCGCCCCCCGCAACCGGGAGATGTTCGAGAGCTTCACCTGGCCCGCCTTCGATGCCCTCGGGGCCGCCCGCACCGCCGCCGACCAGGTGGTGGCGGGCCTGGTGCGGCCGGAGCGGATCGGCCGGCTGATCGATCAACATCGCCGCAGCCCCGAGAGGCCGGGGCCCGACGAGGTGCTGGGAGCCCTGG
>CAZMEL010000419.1:0-4950 GCA_964565225.1 uncultured Thermoanaerobaculia bacterium
ATCTCCCCCACCTCGGCCAGCTCCTCGCCCCGCAGCCCGACGCTGATGGCGCCGATCGGGTACACCCGGGCCCAGGGATATCGCGCCGCCTCCCGCAAGATCAGCTCGGTGACCGTGCGGTGATCGTTCACCGGCCGGGTGTTGGCCATGCAGGCCACGGCGGTGAACCCTCCCGCCGCGGCCGACAGCAGGCCGGTGCGGACGGTTTCTTTGTATTCCTCCCCGGGCTCGCGGAGGTGCACGTGGATGTCGATCAGGCCGGGGGTCACCACCTGGCCGGAGGCGTCGATCACCTCGGCACCTTCGGGCACCGGCAGAGACTCTCCGATCTCGGCCACCCGGCCCTCGTCGATCAGCAGATCGCGGACACCGTCGAGATCCTGGCTCGGGTCGACGACCCGTCCCCGGCGAATCAGCCGTTTCATCGCGAAGCACCTCCGCGGGCCCGGTCCCGGCCGGCTCCCAGCAGGTAGAGCACCGCCATCCGCACCGCCACTCCGTTGGCGACCTGCTCCAGGATCACCGAGGCGTCGCCGTCGGCGACCTCAGAGGAGATCTCGACCCCGCGGTTCATCGGCCCGGGATGCATGACGATGGCGTCGGGTCTGGCCAGCCGGAGCCTTCGAGCCGTGAGGCCGAAGAGCTGAAAATACTCCCGCGTCGAAGGGAAGAGAGCCCGCTGCTGCCGCTCGAGCTGAATCCGCAACATCATCACCACGTCGGCGTCGGCGAGGGCCGTCTCCAGGTCGTAGGCCACCTCGACTCCGAGCTTCTCGATCTGCACCGGCATCATGGTGCGCGGCCCGGCCACCACCACCGAGGCTCCCATCTTCGTCAGCAGGTGGATGTTGGAGCGCACCACCCGGCTGTGCAGGATGTCGCCGATGATCGCCACTCGCAGGCCCTCGAGCTTGCCCTTGCGGCGGCGGATGGTGAAAGCGTCGAGCAGGGCCTGGGTCGGGTGCTCGTGGGCGCCATCGCCGGCGTTGACCAGGCTCGAGTCGAGCCGTTGTGCCAGCAGGTGTGGCACTCCCGGATGCTCGTGCCGGATCACCACCAGGTCCGGCGCCATGGCCTCGAGATTGCGGGCGGTATCGATCAGGCTCTCACCCTTGGAGAGAGCCGAGCCCGAGCCCGAGAAATTCAGCGAGTCGGCGGAGAGACGTTTCTCCGCCAGCTCGAAGCTCGAACGGGTGCGGGTCGAGGGCTCGAAGAAGAGGTTGATCACCGTCTTGCCCCGAAGGGTCGGAACCTTCTTGATCGGGCGATCGAAGATCTCGTGGAAAGACTCCGCGGTGTCGAGGATCTGAACGATCTCCTCGGGGCTCAGCTCGGCGATCCCGAGCAGATCCTTTCGGGTCCACTTCGCTTCCGGCGGCGACGGACTCATCCTTCCTCCTGTGCCGTACGTTTCTCGTGCAGACGAACGTAGTCTTCACCGTCGGTGTCGACGAAGCCCACCTCCACCTGCTCCGAAGGGGCGGTCTGCAGCTCCTTCCCCACCACATCCGCCTGGATCGGCAGCTCCCGGTGGCCACGGTCGATCAGCACCGCGAGCCGCACCGCGCGCGGCCGGCCGTAGTCCTTGATCTCGTCGAGAGCGGCCCGCACCGTCCGGCCGGTGTAGAGAACATCGTCGCACAACACCAGGACCCGACCGTCGATGTCTTCCGGGAAGTGGGTCCCCTTGACCACCGGCTGGGGCCCGATGGTCGAGAGGTCGTCGCGATAGAGAGTGATGTCGAGAGCCCCGATCGGGAGCCGGACCCCTTCGAGCTGCTCGATTTCCTGGGCCAATCGCTCGGCCAGTGGCAGGCCGCGGGTGCGAATGCCGATCAACATGACGGAGTCGAGAGGGTGGTGTTGCTCCACCAGCTGCCCCGCCATTCGCCGGATGATGTGTCGCATCTCCCGGCTCTCGAGCACCGTTCGCTTGAGTCGGAGCGAGTTTTCAATATGCTTGGTCACAGAATTTACCTCGAATTCGGCCGGATCGTAGTGGCGCTTCTCGGGATTGTCAAACGGTCCTCTGCCGCAGCTCCTGGTGGATTCCGGCGTGTGGATGCGGGTACAATCGGCGGGCTCGCGGGTCGCCCCCGATTCCCGGCGACCTGGCCAGCGAGCCGCCGCGAGCGAGGGGTGTGGGGAATCGGCTGGATCTCCCCGCCACTGGGCTTCTTCCGCGGACCTCGTGGATACGAGGTAGGATACCCTGGACTCGGGAAGCACGATCACTACTACTCTCTCGATCAACACCTTCTACAGGAAACACACGACGCTCGCGGGCGATCCAACCGCCTCGGGTGTTGCAAGAACGAATGTCTTCTGAGCAGAAAAAGGAACCAGCTCGAGGGGCCAAGGGCTCGAAGCCCGAGGAATCCGAGGCGAGCCCGCAGGGCTGGCGGGCCTATCAACAAGAGATCGTCTTCCTGACGATCTTCGTTTTCGTTCTCGGAGGAGGTTTCACCCTCCTCTCCCTCCACTCGGTCAACGACAACCTCATCGAGCCGTTCACTGCCCACGTGGCCACTGCCAGCGGGCATGCGCTCAACCTCATCGGCCAGGACATCACCCAGAGTGGCACCATCCTGCGCAACGAACGTTTCGCGGTGAACATCCGCAACGGTTGCAACGGCGTCGAGACGATGATCATCTTCCTCGCCGCGGTGCTCGCCTTTCCCTCGACCTGGAAGTCACGGATCATCGGCCTGGTCCTCGGGGTGCTCGCCATCCAGGCGGTCAACCTCGTCCGCGTGGTGGCCCTCTTCCTTACCGGGGCCTACTTTCCCGAGCTCTTCGACAGCTCCCACACGGTGATCTGGCAGACGGTGGTGATCCTCTTCGGGGTCCTGCTGTGGATTTTCTGGGCCAATCGATTTGCCGTCCTGAAGGTGGAAGCCGCGGAATGAACGACCTCTCCAGGAGTGCCTGGAGTCAGCGGTTCATCCGCGGAGTGCTCCTCTGGCTGCTGCCCATCGCGGTGGTCTGGGTGCTGCTCACACCGATCTACAACCCCTTCCTGACCAAGGCCACCGAAAACCTGGTGCGCCTGTTCGAGAGCCCCGAGGTCACGCGGCTGCTGGTGCACGACGAACATCATTTCGTGATCACCCGAACCGACTTCCCCACCTCGCGGGGCTGGCTGTATTCGGTGCGCACCACCGACGTGCACTTTCCCCTCATCATGCTCGGCGCATTCTTCCTCGGCGTCCCCGGTGTCTCCTGGCGGACCCGGCTGGAGAATCTGGGCTGGGCAGCCCTGGTGTCGGTGTTCTTCCACATCCTCTCCCTCTTCTTCTGGGTCCAGTTCGCCTACTCCACCCAGTTGCAAGAGTGGAGCGCGGAGAACTACTCCACCTTCGAGGCCAACTTCTGGGGCCTCGGCAAACACCTGATCGACCTGCCCTTCAAGTTTTCCCTGCCCCTTCTCCTCTGGTCGATCTTCTACCTCCGCTTCCTCCTGCCCGGCATGGGCTCTGCAGCGAAGAGCTAGCCCACCATCTAGTATCCACACCGGGCTCACCCACAACCGGTTGCGGCACGAGGGACTGGCCGTGATAGGGTCCAGCCTCAAAATCGCGCCCTGGGCGACCGGGAGGGTTCCTGCATGGAGTCGTCTTGTCGTCGCGGGCGGGCCCTGGTAATCTCCCGCGTCCGCCTTGCTCGCCCCATCGGCAGGGCCTCTCGTGGCCGGATCCGAAGATCCGCCCCACAGTATCGATCTCGACTTCGACGGAACGTTTTCATGCTCAAGCTGCATAGCCTCGACATCGCCGGTTTCAAGTCCTTCGTGGACCCGGTAGAGGTGCAGTTCGCGGGCGGGATCACGGCGATCGTGGGCCCGAACGGATGTGGCAAGAGCAACCTCACCGACGCCATCAGCTGGGTGCTCGGGGAGCAGAGCGCCAAATCCCTGCGCGGCGCCAAGATGGAAGACGTGATCTTCAACGGCTCCGACAAACGCAAGCCCATCGGTATGGCGGAGGTCTCCCTGACCCTGCTCACCGATCCGGGCTTCGATCGCTCGGTGGAGGGCAAGATCCAGATCGCCCGCCGGGTCTTCCGCGCCGGGGGCAGCCAGTATCGGCTCAACGGCAAGGTCGTGCGGCTCAAGGAGATCAAAGAGCTGCTGATGGATACCGGCCTGGGGATCCGCGCCTACTCCGTGATCGAACAGGGCAAGATCGGCATGATCCTGTCGGGCAAACCCCAGGAACGACGCAAGCTGCTCGAGGAAGCGGCGGGCATCACCCGCTACAAAGAGCGCAAACGGATCGCCGAGGTCAAGCTGGAAGAAGCGTCCTCGAACCTCCTTCGCCTCGACGACATCATTTCCGAGGTCGCCCGTTCCCTGCGCTCCCTCAAACGCCAGGCGGGCGCCGCCCGAAGGTTCCAGGAGAAACAGAAGCTCTATCGCGAGGTTCTGAAGCAAGTATTGTTGGGCCGCTGGTCCCTGCTGCGAGGCCGCCTCGAGTCTCTCGACGAAGATCTCCGCACCCTCACCGATCGCGACGCCGAGCTCAGCTCGGATCTGCATCGCAACGAGGCCTCCCTGGTCGCCGGTCGCGAGCGCCTCGACGAGCTGGCCCGGGAGCTCGCCGCTCGGCACCAGCAACACGCCGACCTGGCGGCGACCATCGAAGGACGTCAGGAGTTCCTGAAGGGCGCCAAGCAGCGGGCCTCCGAGGTCGAGGAACGGCTCGACCGCGGACATACCCAGGCCGAGGAGCGACGCCAGCAGACCTCCGATTTTCGCGATTCCCTCGGAAACCTCGACGATAGAACCCGCACGCTGGTGGCCGAACGCGACGAAGCCGCCCGGCTGGTGGCGGAGGACGACGCCCGGATCGCTGCGGCCCAGAAGGCCGTGGAGCAGATGGGGGCTCGTCTCGAGTCGGTGCGCCAGGAGCTGCTCACCGCGGTGGGTACGGTGAACCAGACCCGCTCCCA
>CAZMEL010000420.1:0-4923 GCA_964565225.1 uncultured Thermoanaerobaculia bacterium
CTCCTCCTCGGCCGCGCCGGCCCTATGCTTCGCGGGCGCTGCGGGAGGCGGCGCTGATCGAGATCCGCGATGGCGAGCTGGTGATCGATCAGCTGCTCGAGGAAACCCGCGAAGAAGGCCCCCGCGTGGTCGTGAAGGGGCGGTTGCGGGACCCCAATGGAATCTTTCCCGAGCCCAAGAGCGGGGACCTTCTCCTGGTGCATTGGCCGCACCAGTTCTTCGGCAGGGCCCATTTCACGACCACCGCGCGCATCGACCCGGAGGCCTCCACCAGCAATGCCGAGCTGGTGTTCTTCACCGAGCCCCTGGAGCTGAGCGCCGAGGTCGCCCAGCGGCTCGAATCCGCCGCGAGCACGGAGCTTCGTGGCGGGCGCTATCGACTCCTGCCACGGTTGCACGTGGTCGACGATCTCCATGCCCTGGGTGTGCTCCTGCTGCGGTTGCTGCTGGTCAACGACGGGCAGAGTCTCTCCACGTTCGAGCCTCTGCTGGCGGAGATTCCCGACCTCATCGCGGAGCCGGCGGGAAGTGGGGGGTTCGGGTTCGAGCAGCGGCTCGAGGACAGCCTCGCCAATGCTCTCGAAGAACACCTCGAGCGTCTGGCGCCGAACAACGTCTTCTATGTTCGAGAAGACCGCCTGGCAGGTCGAGCCAATGCCATTCCTCAAGAGCTCTGGCAAGAAATCCTTCGTCTGGCCTGGCGTCTGGTCGCTCGAGGACCGGGATTCGGCCTGGGGCCCGGAGGAAGCTTCGACGAGAGCCATCCGGCGAGTCATCTCGAAAAGCTGGCACAAGAAGTCCGGGGAATCCTCCGCAGACTGCGCCTGGTCCTCTTCCGGCGGCAGGGAGTCCACGTGGAAGTGCACTCGATGATCGCCGAGATGATGGCCGGTCTGACCACCAGCGACTGATACCGACTGATACCGAGTGAGCGGAGACGATCGATGGCAAGTGTTGTTTCGAGTTCGCGAGCGCTGCTGGCCGGAGTGCTGTGGCTGCTGTGGAGTAGCGTGGCTCCGGGACCGGCAGCGGCGCAGGATTGGCGGGAGTATCCCCGATCCGGTGGATGTGTCGGGGGCACCGAGTGCAGCTCGCGTCCTCTGGAGGTGCCCCTCGAAGACCGGCCGGTGCTCGAGGTCCGCTTCGTGGCCGACGACAACGTGGGCCGCCAGGGCGGCGGCCGCCTGCGGGTCGCTCTCGACGGACGTCCGCTCGGGCGAGAGCTGGTCCTGGAGTCGCGAGGGCGAATCTACGAGCTCGATGCCGGTGGCCGCCGAGGCCGGACCCTGCGATTCGAGGCGGTCGGCTCGGCCGCGGTCAACATTCGTTCCATCGAGGTGCTCTACGGCTCGTCTCGCGGGTCCAGAGAGCCCTATCCCGAGCGCAGCCCTTCGCCCCGTGCCGGCGCGCCGGGGAGCGACGACGTCCAGTGGCTCGACAATGGCTGGGCTCTCTACCGCAACCGCCGGGGGTGTATCGGTGGGCGTCTCTGCGAAGGCGATTCCCTACGGATCCGGCTGCTCGACGAGCCCGTGGAACGGCTCCGTTTCTATGCCCACGACGACTACGGAACCCGGCGGCGTGCGCGGCTGAAGGTCTATCTCGACCACCGGGTGCTCGAGAGCAATATCGATGTCGAGCGCCGCGGCAGCTTCCACTCGATCGAGGTCCATGGCCGCCGGGGTGAGTACTTGATCTTCGAGGCGATGACCGACGACGAGGTCTTGATCTCCGATATCGAGGTGCTCTACCGGGAGCTCGGTCGTCGCCGCGATGGACGCTACGGCGAGCCACGGTCCGACGACCGTGGTAGCTCGCGGTATCGCTATGGGTACGATGGCCCCGGGGAGTGCCTCGGAGGGGACCTCTGCAATCGGCGCTACCGGATCGAGGTGCTGCTCGAAGGTCTGCCGATCGACGCCGTCCGGTTCCATGCCCACAGCGATGTGGGAGAACGCGCCGAGGGGCTGCTCCGGGTCTCCCTCGATCGCGACATCTTGCGCGAGGAGCTGGACATACCTCGCCGCGGTGATTTCTTCCAGATCGATCTCGACGAGGCTCGGGGGCGATTGCTCGTCTTCGAGGCCATCGGCCGAGGGGAGGTCGTGGTCGAGGACATCGAAGTTCGTTACGAGGGCAAGTCCTGGACCCGACTCCGAGTCGAAGAAGAGTCCGGGCCGCGATAGATCCTCGACCCGCTCGACCCGGCTCCAGGAACGCCGACTCTTTCGAGCTCGAGGTCGTCATCTGCAAAGTAGAAATCGTCCGGGCCGCGATCGTCCGGGCCAAGATCGTCCGGCGAAGCCTCGGTCTTCTCTCCTTCGATGCCTGTTCGTAGCCGGCCCTGCCGGTGGGCTTGGGCTGGGGGTGCGATTTGTACTAGAGTCATAGGCGCAATCCATAGGCCTTTTCCCAGAATCGTTGCAGGGATCGAGTGATTTGTTTGCATATTGAAACTCGTGTGTTCGAGCCCGAGTTCTTTCGTTGGGATCGGGTGAGATCCGGGGAGACACGACATTGACCGATTCCGAGATCTTCAGAGCAGTAGTGGTCGTGATTCTGGTCGGAATCTTCGTCGCCCGGAGGGCTGGGTTCTTCGACTGGATCAAGGAGCAGAAAGCCGACAAGAAGAAAGAGCAGGAAAAGCAGGTTCGTCTCGAAGAGCGGCAGGAGCTCGCCCGGAAGCAGCAGAAGAAAAAGGAGCTGAAGAAGAAGCAGACGGCGGAGATTCTTCGGCGCTCGGTGCAAGGGCTCGAGCCGCATTCCATGGAGATCGGCGGGCTCGACGTCTGGTATTTGATCGGGGGGCCGGAAAACGGTCCCCGGGTGTTGTTGCTGCATGGTTTTGCCGGCGACAAGGAAAACTGGGCCGAGGTGGGTGCCGAGCTGGTGGAGAAGGGGTACCGGGTGATCGCCCCGGATCTTCCGGGTTTCGGCCAGAGCACGAAGAATGCCGAACAACCCTATGACGTGACGACCCAGGTCAAGCGGATCCGGGGGTTCGCCCACTCGCTGCAGCTCGGTAGGTTTCATATCGTCGGCTGTGGCATCGGGGGAACGATCGCGGCGGGATTCGCCTACTCTGCTGCCGACGAGATCGCCTCCCTCACCCTGATCGAGCCGTTCGGAGTGCGGGTGCCCTATCCGAGCGAGCTCGACAACTGGCTGGCGGAGCAGCGGAATCCGCTCGTCATCGCCGGGCCTGCTGCCTACGACAACCTCCTGGGTTTTCTCTTCGTCCATCCGCCGGAAATGGAAGAACACGTCAAGCAGATCCGCGCCGAGCAAGCGGCCGAGCACCGCTCGTTCTATCTCAAGATGTGGAAAGAGATCTACCACGGAGAGCGGGCCAAGATCCTCGATCTCCTGTTGCCGGAGATGAAGGTGAAGACCCAGGTGATCCTCGGAGCCGGCTCGAAGGTCGTGCACGCCGCGACGGCTCAGGCGATCCAAGAGCTTCTGCCGACGGCCCGCGTCGTCGTGTTGGAAGACTGTGGCCACTTTCCGATGGTCGAGAAGCCAGCAGAGACCCTGCGGACCTTTCTCGAGCTGGCCGAAAACGTGCAGTAGCATTCGGCTGAGAACTGTGTTAGCATCTTGTAGAGTTGGGCGTTAGCTCCATAAAGTCTTGGAATGCAGGGCCTCAGAATGCGGGTTGCGGCATTCGTCGGATTTGTCGGGCTTCTTGCCCCAGGCGTGTGGGTGTGTTTTCAGATCGGATAAAGATCAGAGGGTATGTCGCCCGTTCCGGGTGTCGGCGGATGGACTGGCTCTCGAGGGTAAAGAGGCCAACATCTGAAACTCAAGTCAGATCTTGATCTTCGGGGTATTTTGAACATGGAGCTCTTCAAATCCAGGTCTTCGAAAGGGTTCTCGCTGATCGAGGTGTTGCTGGTCGTTTCCATCATCTTGATCATCGCTTCGATCTTCATTCCCAACTGGATCGATGCAATCCACAAGGCGAAACAGAAGCGCACGATGGCCGAGCTCAACCAGATCGGGAACGCCTGGATGTCTTGGCTGGCCGATCAGGTGGGAGTCGCCTCCGCAGGAGCGGCCAAGACCTACAATGCCGGTAGCTTTACCCAGCTGACCTATCAACAGTTGTTTGGATATCTGCATCCATCCAATACATTTTTCTACCTGGACACTCTGCCCGAGAGAGATGCCTGGGGATCGCAGATCTCCTACTACCAGAATCCCAACCTGGGCTCCGATTCGCAGCTGTTGATCTGTGCCGCGGCGCGTGACGATGCGTTCGATATCTGCGCCAATCGCGGCTCGTTGCCCGTCGGTCCCTTTCTGAGCACGGATTTCGACCAGGACATCATCTGGGCCGATGGCGTTCTCCTACGCTGGCCCGAAACCCGCTGATTCCTCCTTTCCTCAACGCCACCTTCCAAGAAAAGTCCTCCGAGTCGATCGAGGGGGGCTGATGTGGGGCTGAAGCTTCTCGCCATGGCGAGCGTCCTGCCGGACGCGGAGGGTCGGCGTGGGGCTCGATCTCCGAATCCCGCTACGAGCCAGCAGTGAACGGGCTCAGGACCCGGCTTCCAGGAGCAGTGAGTGGAGCTCACTGCCTGCAGGAAGCTGCAGCTCCAGGAAATATTTGTCGCTGGCAGGTAGCTCGATCTCACGCCGGTCCGAATCGGGAAGCAGAGTCGCGACCTCACGACCCGAGAGATCTCGTACCCGAATCGAAGCGTCGGTCCGGGGCGAGTTGTTCGCCGCAAAGACGATGACCTGGTACCGGCCGGCCTCGAGCTCGGCAGAAAAGATCGCCTGGTCGGCCGGGTGGTGAAACTCGAGGGCCTCTTGCCCCTGCTTCCGCATGGCAGCCCGAGTCACGAAGGCTTCGGATGCCTGGAATCGTCGAGAGGGAGCCGGCTCGATTTCGCGAGTGAGGCGCAAGAGATAGAGGTG
>CAZMEL010000421.1:0-4921 GCA_964565225.1 uncultured Thermoanaerobaculia bacterium
TCCTCGAGCGGAGCGCCATCGAGATCCAGGCTCCGGCGCCGACCCGACGGCGGAGAACCCGGAGTGACTCGCCAACGAGAGCCCCAGGACACCTCACAGCCGGCGAGGTCGCAGATTTCCAGCAAGGCGAGCGGCCAGGGGACATGGCGCAGCTCCAGGTGAATCGGGGCGAGCTCCCCGGGCTCGATGTGCACCGGCCGGCCGGCGATTTTCGAGAAGGCTTCGAGCACCTCTCGCCCACTGGCTCCGGCGAGGGAGAGTGACAGGGTCTCGAAGAATCCGGCGGGCACGCCGGACTCGTCATCAGCGACGGAGCGGACCCAGAGCTGGCCCGGCTCGTCGCCATGCCCGGGCAGGAGCTCACAACGCAGAGCCCGCAGCCGGCAGGTCTGGTGCAGGGCCAGGCGGATCGGCACGTCGTCGAGCTCGAGGGTCACCTCGCCGTGGACCGTTTCGGGCGCCTTCAGCTCGACCCCGGCGATCGAGGCAAAGGATTGCAGCACCTCGACCACCGAGGCGTCGGCGAGGGAGAGGTCGATCAGGCGGTCGAAACCGGCGGGCTCCGGGTCGGCGTGGGCAGCGGTGGCCAGCAGGCTACCGGCCAGCAGACTACCCGCCAGCAGACAGGCGGCGGGCCACCCGGAGTCGATCGACAGAGGACAGCGTACGGTCTTCATCGGGGGCTCCTCTCGGGCTCGTGGACCGGAACCACCAGCAGGCGGGTGCCGCCGCCGGCCGTGAGCTGCACCAGGCCGCTGGCGTTGCTCAGGCTCAGGACGGCGGTTTCGGTGGTCTCGGAGCGAGGATCTACGGACGACTCCGGGGTGCGGAGCTGGAAAGAGACCAGGGCCAGCAACAGGCTCGCCGCCGCGGCCCAGGGCAGGCTCCGGCGGAGGGTGGAGGGGGCCGGAGGAGCGCTCCGGGCCACATGCAGCACCCGCTCCACCTGGTGAGGCGGCGGTTCCAGGGCCCGGCGCACGGCATCGTCGAGGCGAGGGGTCTCGGGTGGGGCCGAGCCCGGATGATCCGGGGTCTTCATGAGGATTCCTCCAGGATTTGTTGCAGCTGGCGGCGAGCGCGGAAGACGCGCATCTTCAGCGCCGAGTGAGAGATGCCGAGGACTTTCGAAGCGGCGCGGCCATCGAGCTCGCCGGCCACCACCAGGAGCAGAGCCTCGCGACGCTCGGTCGAAAGGCGGGCGAGCGCATCTCGGGTGCGCGCCAGGCGATCGCGTTCGAGAGTGCTCTGCAAGGGGTCGGGATGTGGGCTGGCGCCGTCGGAGGCAGCTTCCAGAGGTGTCCAGAGGCGCCGACGCCATTGAGCCCGCCGCAGCTTGCGGCGGGCGATGGTGAAGGTGAAGGCGGCGGCGCAGTCCGGCGGCCCATGGCGGCGCCAGCGCCCGACCAGGGCGAAGAGAGCGTCCTGCGCCGCCTCTTCGGCGAGGCCGGAGTCCGGCGCCAGGCCCGTACAGTAGCGCAGGAGCTTCGGCGCCAGGTCTTCGAGGGTCGAATCCAGGTCCATACCTGGGAAGTACCCTACCTCGCCCGGCGGTCACCGCTTCTCGGTTTTTTGCCCGCCGGTGAGCGATCCAGGCCGGGCCCTCACACCGTGGCGTGTAGGGAGCCCTCTCCGGGGTCGGGGCTCGGCGCCGACTCCAGGTGGTACCAGTCGATGCCGCGAGTCACGTACATGGCGCCCGCGAGGACCGCGAAGAGACCGAAGGAGCCCACCAGCAGGGAGTAGGTCTGGAGCTGGACCAGCACGTAGAGCACGCCGTAGAGGCCTCCCAGGGCGCTGCCGAGCAGGGTGGCCCGGCGGCGGGTGTGCAGCACCACCGCGCTGTAGCTGGTGATCAGGGCGACCGTTGCCCCCGCCGCCAGCAGGTAGGCGAGGTCGAAACCGATGTGCTCGGCCAGGGCCAGGAGCAGCAGGAAGAAAAGACACAGGGCGAAGCCGACCATCAGGTATTGCACCGGATGGATCCGCAGCCGGCTCAGCACCTCGAAGAGCATGTAGAGACCGAAGGTCAGGCCGATGAAGAGAATGGAATATTTGGTGCAGCGGCTGACCAGCTGGTAGAAGTCCACCGCCAGCAGCAGATCGACCCCGGTGGCGGCCTGCTCCATCGCATGGATCTGGTCCGTGGTGAAAGAACCCTGCAGCACTTGCGGAAAGCCGCGGGCGAAGTGCGGGATCGACCAGGTGGCGTTGAAGCCGCCGTCGTCCACCGTGCTGCTGGCCGGCAGGAAACCGCCCTGGAAGCTGGGGTTGGGCCAGGTCGATCCGAGCTCGATCTGCGTCTCGCGGCCGAGGGGCAGGAGGCGCAAGGAGCGGCTACCCTTGAGGTCGAGGACGATCTCGAAGGGAACCTCGGCGCCGGCTGTGAGAGGGGTGGGAAGGCGGGCTCCGAGCCACTGGGCGAGAGCCGGCTCCCCGTCGACCGCCTCCAGGGGCAGATCGCCGCCCTGCCAGCGGACCCGCGGCGAGCCGGCGAGGCCGCGCAGGTTCCCCACTCCGAGCAGGAGCTCGGCATCGCTCCAGTCGAGGGCGGCGGGGTCGATCTGCTGCCTGCCGAGCTCGGCGATGTGGAACTCGCCCTCGATCCGCAGGCGAGCGGTGTAGACCACGGTGTCGAAGAGGCCGCGGCTGCGCACCTGGGGCTCGAGCTCGGCGACGATGTCGAGCCGCTCCGGCAGCAGGTGCAGCCGTTCCCGGCGATGCAGGGTACCGCCGCCGCCGGAGACCTGCTGGAAGACGTGGGGGATGCGCAGGATCGGAGCGGCCAGGCTCTGCTCGCCGCCCCAGGTGGTGCGGATCTCCTGGTCGGCCTCCCACTGCCGGCTCTTGCGCTCTTCGACCAGGTAGGTGATCCGCGCCATGGCCACCAGCAGCACCAGCCCTGAGATGGAGACGAGAAAGAGCTTCCAGAAGATGTTGGTCCGTCGGGGTTGCGATTCCATCGTGGCTCTCCGTGAAGGTTCGAATTCTGAAGTGAGCGCAGTAGAGCGCGAGGACGGGAGAGGGGAATGCCGGCAACGAGGAAATGTGATGCCGGAATGTGGCGAGAGGATGAACATTGGTAGACTCGGGGCTCCGAACCGACCTCTCGACCCGCCGCTTCCCGGGCTCTTGCTCCGAGGAGCCACGGGTCGGAAATCACCCGAAGGAGAGACCCCATGGGGGCAAGATCGATACGTCCGGCCGTCGCCGCGGCAGGACTCGTGGCGCTGACGACCCTTCCTCTGCTCGGACTCGCCCGGCCGGCCGCAGCGGGCAGCCAACACGACCCGCGGGAGAAACATCTGGCGGACGTTCGTCAGCTGACCTTCCAGGGAGAGAACGCCGAGGCCTACTGGTCGCCGGACGGCGAGGAGCTGATTCTGCAGGCGACCTTCCCGCCCTATGGCTGCGACCAGATCTTCCGCCTGGATCCCGAGACGCCGGGCGAGCTGGAGCTGGTGTCGACCGGCAAGGGGCGCACCACCTGCGCCTATTTCCACGCCGACGGCGAGCGGATCCTCTACGCCTCGACCCACCTGAGCTCCGAGGAATGCCCGCCCAAGCCCGATTTCTCCCTGGGTTACGTGTGGCCGATCTACCCTTCGTTCGAGATCTTCAGCGCCCGGGCCGACGGTTCCGATCTCGTGGCCCTGACCGAGAACGAGTCCTACGACGCGGAGGCCACGGTGTGTGCGGTCGACGGCTCGATCGTCTTCACCTCCACCCGCGACGGGGATCTCGATCTCTACCGGATGGACGCCGACGGCGCGAACGTGCAGCGCCTCACCGAGACCCCCGGGTACGACGGCGGCGCCTTCTTCTCCCCCGATTGCTCGCAGATCGTCTGGCGGGCCTCGCGGCCGCGGGAAGGAACCGAGCTCGACGACTACCGCCGGCTCCTCGGCCAAGGACTGGTGCGGCCGAGCAAGCTCGAGCTCTGGATCGCCGATGCCGACGGCGGCAACGCACGCCAGATCACCTATCTCGACGCGGCGACGTTCGCTCCGTACTTCCACCCGTCGGGGGAGAGGATCCTGTTCTCCACCAACTACGGCAGCGAGCGCGGCCGGGAGTTCGACATCTGGTCGGTCGGGGTCGACGGCACCGGCCTGCAGCAGATCACCTACACGCCGGGGTTCGACGGCTTCCCCATGTTCTCGCCCGACGGGCACTGGCTGGCCTTCGCCTCGAACCGCAACCAGGGCAAGCCGGGAGAGACCGATGTCTATGTGGCGCGGTGGATCGAGGCGGAGCCCGCCGCTGGCGGTGAGGATTCCCCCACGGCCGCCGCCGACCGCCTGAGAGACGACGTCGCCTGGCTCGCCGACGACCGCCGCCAGGGACGCGGTGTCGGCACCCCGGGGCTGACCGCCGCCGCCTACTGGCTGGCCGATCGCTTCGCCGAGGAAGGTCTCGAGCCGGGTCTCGGGAGCGGAGACGATCGAGCGGGATACCTGCAGCCCTTCGAGGTCCCGGTGCGGGTGCACCGCGGGGAATCCACCGTGCTGTCCATCGGCGGTGAGTCCGTGGTGGGTGAAGCCTTCGAGGTGGCCCCCTTCTCGGTGTCGGGCAGCGCCAGCGGCGCGGTGGTGATGGCGGGTTACGGCATCACCGCGCCGGAGCTCGAGCGCGACGACTACGAGGGGCTCGACGTCGAGGGCAAGGTGGTGCTGGTGCGCCGCTTCACGCCGGAGACGGAGGCATTCGTCGGCGAGGACGGCAGCTCCAACCGGCGCCGCTACGGCGATCTGCGGTACAAGGCGTGGAACGCCCGGGAGCACGGAGCGGCCGGGGTCTTGATCGTCGATCTACCGGAGATCGCCGAAGGGGCCGAGATGCCGGCCGAGTCGCCCCTTCCGCGGCTGCGCATCGAGTCCCGGGCCGACGCCGGCCTGCCGGTGATGGTGGTGCAGCGCGAGGT
>CAZMEL010000422.1:0-4900 GCA_964565225.1 uncultured Thermoanaerobaculia bacterium
AAGAGTGTGTTTACCTGACCCTGCACCCGGCCGGGCGAGAAGGCGAGGAGAAGGGAGGCCTGCGGGTGTCCCTACGGCTACCGCGAGGGACGGAAGAGGTCGAGCCGTGAAGCCGCGCCTGCGCACGCTGGTGGTCGACGACGAAGCAGCCGCCCGGCGCCTCCTGACCTCGCTGCTCGCCGAGCATCCCGACATCGAGGTGACCGGCGCCTGCCGCAATGGCCTCGAGGCCGTGCAGTGGCTGAGCGACCGGGAGGCCGATCTCCTCTTCCTCGACATCCGGATGCCCGGTCTCGATGGATTCGAGGTGCTGGAAGCCCTCGATGAGCCGCCCGGCGCGGTGGTCTTCGTCACCGCCTACGACGAGTTCGCCGTGCGCGCCTTCGAAGCCGAGGCCTGGGACTACCTGCTCAAACCCTACGACGGCGAACGGCTCGGCCAGGCCCTCGATCGGGTTCGTCGGCGTCTCGCCCGCGAGACCGGCGAGCCGCAGAGCCCGCCGGAGCTGGCGCCGCTCCTGCACCACCTCGAACGTCCACCCCTGGAACGGATCGCCGTCCCCAAGGGGCGCCAGCGGGTGGCGATCCGCCTGGCGGACGTGTTGTGGATCGGCGCCGAGTCCAACTACGTCCGATTTCACCTCGCCGACGCCTCCTACCTCGCCCGCCGCTCCCTCTCTTCCCTGGCCGAGCGCCTCGACCCGCAACGTTTCGTGCGGGTCCATCGGTCGGCGATCGTGAACGTGGAGTGGGTCGCACGCCTCGAGCCCCTGGGCCACGGCGACCTTCGCCTCCTGTTACGCAACGAAGAAGCCGTGACCCTCAGCCGGCGTTACCGGGAAGACTTCGAACGAGTCTTGGAATCGCTTCCTTGAGCAGCGTCGCCGTCGCTGGCGAGCTGCTGCAAGAGGGTCCGGGCACCGGCGAGATCGGGAGCGATCTGCATCGCCTCCTCGAGCAGGCTGCGGGCACGGCTCGTGTCTCCATTGCTGGCCAGGATCTGGGCCGTCCACAGGCGGATCATCCCCCGTCCCCAGCCGGGCCGCGGATCACTCTCCGTCCGCGACTCCCCGTCGGCCCGTTCGATCGCACGGCCGAGAATCTCCAGCCCCCGGTCGGGATCGCCACCGTATCGAGGCGGCGAATAGACGAAGTCGAGCCCCTGGATGGCCAGGATCCTCGGGTTGTCGGGCTCGAGCTCCACGGCCCGGATCAGGTGCTCGTCGCCCAGGGGACCCAACGATCCGGCACGGGCCCGATCGAGACGGTAGTAGGAAGGGTAGATCGTGCCCAGGAGGGCATGCGCCTCGGCGAAGTCCTCTCGCTTCTCCACCGCCGCGCTCAGCAGCTCGACCGACCGGTCGACCCAGCGTAGCGGATCGTCGCTGTCGCGGATTCCGGAGAGCTGCCAGGCCACGAGCCCACGGTAGTAGAGGCCATAGATCCCGAGCTCGGGGTGCTCGCTCCAGGGCTTCAATGCCGCGTCGGCGGCGCGCAGCCGGTCGGGATCACCGGCATGCATCGCGGCGAGGGCTCGGTCCCGGGCTGCCAGGAGCTCGGCCGGGGCCGAGGTCGGCAAAGGGGCCACCGGCCTTGACTCGGCCACCTCCTGGCGCAGGCCGGCCAGGGTCTCGCCCCGGTTCCGCGCCGCGGCGTTCCAGTGCACCCCGACCACCGACGTGCCGTTGCGGGCGTAGAGCCGATCCCCCACCACGGTGGGGGCCGTCCAGCTGCGGCCTTCGAGGATCTGGGAGCTCGCCAGGCGGCGGAATCCGGCGCGATCCAGGGCCGCCACACTCAGCCGACCGCGGTCGTCGAGCAGGAGGGTCTGGGCGCCCTGGTGCACGAGGTTGGAACGTCCGAGCCCTTTTTCCTTCCACAACACCTCACCCGAACCGAGGTCGACGGCCACCAGGTTGCGATTGTGGGAAGCCACCACCATCTCGCCGACGCGCACGGCATTGGACTGGGAGACCTGGACGTCTTCCCGCTCCCAGATCTCCGAAACCTTTCCTCCGCCCCCGAGCCGGAGCCCGATGCTGCCGAGGAAATAGGCCGAGACGAAGACCCGGCCCCCTGGCCCCGCCACCGGCGAGCTCAGGATGGTACGGTGCTGGTTGCTGTGCTCGTGCCGCCACAGGAGCCGACCGCTCGCCGGGTCGAGGCCCACGATCTCGCCCGCGCCGGCCACCACCAGCTGCGCGCCACCCGGAGCATCGACCAGGATCGGCGAGGCGTAGCTGGCCTCGAGCTGCCGGTTCTGCCATCTCGGCTCGCCGGTTCCCAGGTCGAAGGCGTGCACTCCACCCGCCGCCACCACCACCGTGTCGCCCACCCGCATGGGGCTCGCCGCGTGGCCGAAATAGGGCACTCCGACCCCATCCTTCCGCTGCAGGTCACGGCTCCAGCGGAGCTCGCCACTGGCGGCGTCGACCGCGGTCACGATGCCGGTGAACCCCAGGCCATAGACCTTGCCCTCGGCGAGCATCGGCGTGGCCTGGGGAGCGTCGCCATAGGATTTGTCGACCCACTGCAGGCCGCTCGTCGGCGCCGGGTACGTATGCCGCCAGAGCTCTGCGCCGTCCTCGGGCGAGAGGGCAAGCATCACCTCGTCGGCGCCGGCACGAGTCATGGTGTAGAGCCGTTGCCCGTCGGTCACGATGCCCGAGTATCCGGGGCCGAGGGGCTGCATCCAGAGCAGGCGAGGCCCGAGGTCTCCCCACTCGGGAGCCTTCACGGCGAGTCGTGCGGCAGGCCCGTCTCCGCCCTGGGACGACCCGAAGTCGCGGCCGGCCCCTCCCCACTCGAGCCACTGTCCATCGGCGTAGAGCTGGGGAACGAAACACGAGGTCCAGAGGGCCAGAGCCACTTTGAAAACCATTCGGTCGGTGCTCGGCATATCGCTACCTCCTTGTCACACCCTACGAGGTGCTCTCGGCGGAGATACGAACCGCGGTGTGAACGGGACCAGGGAGGTGTGAGCGGGACGGTACTGAGTCAATCAATGTAGCCCAAGGCTCGGAGCTCTTTTTCGGTTGTTCTGCAAGGCCTCCCGCCAAAGGTAAGCCTATCGTCCGGCAGCTTGGTACCGTTGGGGCTTACACCGTCCTCCGTCGGATCCGGGGCGTCGAGGGCTCCTGCCACGTCCGAGCAGCTAGTCAATCCCTTCGGCCGACACTAGAATCACAACCACCCAATTTCAAGGGTCTGTGCCGACGCTGCCGAGATCTGGCGACAGAACCGATCCAGCCACGACGAACCGTGCCGTAGGTACGTGGTGCGCTCACGGGCTCCAGCCCCGAGGAGCCTCTCGCAAGGGATGAAACATGATTGGAATCACAAATACGGCCAACGCGAAATCGAGGCAACGTCTCGCGCCCAGCCTCCGAGGCTACGGGGCGCTGGTGCTGACTCTGACCCTGGCGTGCTCCGAGCCTCCGTCTGCCGAAACGCCTTCCGCCGAAACACCGTTCTCCGGTCCGATCCTCGTGATCGACCTCGACACCCTGCGGGCCGACCACCTCGGCTGCTACGGCTACCACCGACCCACCAGCCCGCGGATCGACCAGCTCGCCAGCGAGTCGTATCGCTTCGAATGGGCCTATGCTCAAGCTCCGGATACCGCGCCGTCCCACAGCTCGACCTTCACCAGCCTCTACCCGAGCGTGCACGGCGTGAGCTACAACGGCGCCCGCCTGCCCGACGCCGTGACCACCATGGCGGAAGTCTTCTCGGACGCCGGCTACCTGACGGCGGCCTTCGTGGATGGCGGCTTCATGATTCCGGAGTTCAACCTGAGCCAGGGATTCCAGCACTACGCCGTCAGTGATTGGGGCGGCTTCTATCAATTCGGACAAGAAGCGATCGACTGGATCACGGAGCATGCCGACGAGAAATTCTTCCTGTGGATCCACAGCTACGATGTGCACGCGGACTACTACGCTCCGGAGCCCTTTCGTTCGTTCTTCATTGAAGGCATCACCCCGACCCCCGGATTCGAGCCCACGGTCCGGGAGCTCGAAGTCATCCGACGCTCCCACTTCGGCCCCGAGCCCCTGCAGCTGAACGCCGAGGATCTCGCGTTCACCAGGGCTCGCTACGATGGCGGCATCCGCTACGCCGACTACTGGGTCGGCCGCATCCTCGATCAGGTCCGGCAGCTCGGCCTCGACGAGCGGGCGACGATCCTTCTGCTCTCCGACCACGGCGAAGAATTCCAAGAGCACGGTTCCGTCCAACACGACCGCCTCTACACCACGGTGACCCGCATTCCTCTTCTCCTCCGGCCGCCGGGAGGCATCGAGGGTACGGTCATCGACACCGTCGTCCAGGCCCTCGACCTGATGCCGACCCTGCTCGACGGCGCCGGCATCGACCCTCCGAGCGGGCTGCAGGGCCGCAGCTTGATGCCGCTGCTCCGCGGCGAGCCCCTTCGCGACCTACCCGCCATCTCCGAGTCCCCCTACTTCGGTCACCGCCGCGCCGTAGCCTTGGGGGAATATCGATTGCTCGCTGCCCGCGGTAATGATCGCCGGGAGCTGTACCGATTCCGCCAAGATCCTTTGGAGCAAGCCGAGCTCTCGGCCACCCATCCGGAAATCGCCAACGACCTCTACGTTCTTCTCGAACGCTGGCAAGAGGCCGTCGACCGCCGCGCCACAGGATCCGCGGAAATGCCGGCTCTCGATGCCGAGACCATCGAGAGCCTGAGGGCGTTGGGTTATCTGGACTAACCAGGCGACGACGTCAGCGCATCCCGAGCTCCCGCCAGAAGCCTGCCTCGCGACGTTCCTGCTCGAAACGCAGGGGCTCGATATCGGCCTCGGTGTGGGCTCCCAAGGGCTGGTGAGCGCAGTGCGAGCCATCGGCGTCCCACCGGCCATCGGGAGCGGCTACCAACC
>CAZMEL010000423.1:0-4830 GCA_964565225.1 uncultured Thermoanaerobaculia bacterium
AGGTAGGACTTGGCGTCGAGCTTGCGGCGGGTGGAATCGCTGCTCATGAAGCGGATCTTGCCGAACACCGGGCGCTCGGGGCCCCAGGCACGATCGAAGCGCCCGAGGCACCAGAAGATTCCGCTGTAGGAATTGGGATTGCGGCCATCGAGGGCGTATTTGTTGTTGAGCTCGATCATCACCTCGAGCGCAACCCGGGGGCTCGGTGTCCATTCGAGAATCTTCTTGCCCCACAACATCCGCAGATAATTGTGAATACGCCCGTCGCGCACCAGCTCGCGCTGCGCCGCGTTCCACAGCTCGTCGTGGGTGTCGGCCTCCTCGAAGGTCTCGAGATCGTAGAGATAGGGCCTTGCATCGGACTCGTGCTCTCCCAGGGTCTTTCGCGCCCACTCCGGCAGAGACTCGTAGCGGTCGTAGTCGGGAACATGGGCGCAGAAGCGGTACCCCAGCTCTCGCCAGGTGAGCAGCTCGTCGAGAAAGGATTCCGCCTCCGGGCTCATGCCCCACCAGCCGGATCGGCTCGCCGTCGCCTTGGGCGAGACGTCCCAGGGTGTCCACTCCTCCGAGCGGGTCACTTCTTCGAAGATCTCGTAGGTCGACAGGTGTCCGAAGTGTAGATGCGCCGAGAGCTCACTGGTGGCGCGATCGGTCACCCGGTTGCGTCCTTCGGCGTAACGGCGGAGCCGACGGTCGAGGAATCGATCGAGTCGTTTGGCGGCGGCCCGGGCGCCTCCCTCGTCGGACACCGGGGGTACCTCGTGATCGATCGGCAGCTCGGCGAGGCCACCCGGTGCCAGCAGCGCCTCCAGGTCGGCGGCGGGCCAGCGGCGGGTCACCGGCTCCGGCAACCCGTGCCAGGGAGGAAGATCCACATCGGCCAGGGGATCCGGGAGCGGGCGGTCGCCCAGGTGAGACGGCAGCTCTTTCTGCAGGAAACGGCGGAAGTCGACGGCGCGATGGAAGATCCGGTCTCCGGCGTAGATCGGCAGCAACCCGTTGGAGTCCACGGACTCCAGGCGCACCGAGACCTTGCCCGCCGCGGCCGCGACCATTCTCGGCAGGAAGAAACAAGGAAATTCATCGGTGACGACCACCGCGGCCCGGTCTGCAAGAGCCTCGAGCAAGCCGCTGCCATCACCTTCGTTCTGCTCGACATAGGGGAAATATCCCACTGGCCCGGCCGACAGCGCCGCCGCCTGGTCGCGCATGCCTTCGAGCACGAAACGGTGCAGACGATCCGAGGCCCAGGGATAGCCGCAGCGCAGGGCTTCGAAAATGAGGAGAGGTTTGCCCAGGGCCCGGGCCCAGTCGAGTGCCCGGTCGAGCGCGAAGTTGTAGCGGGTCCGCCGGTTGGCGATCATCCAGTAGAGCACGTAGTCACCGTCGGCAGCAGCGGCGTCGTTGGCGACGCGCACCCGCACCGCGGGAACTCGGGAAGGGATTTCACTCATGCCCTGTCCATTCGTGACGAGCCTGTCTTTGGATGAAGGCCTCGCCGAAATGACGAGCTCTGGATGACGATGGCGGCCGACCTCACCTCTCGCTCAGCTCACCAGCTCGCGTTGGAGTGCCGCGCAGGGGAAAGCGCAGCACCCGTGGATCGTCGGCGAGATCATCGAAGGCCTCGGGATGGATGGCCTTGGCAGCCCACCCGGCGGAATCGACGATTCGCGGGCCCGGGCGATTGAAGTAGGCGTTGCCGTCGAGCACGGCCACGTCTCCCCGCGCCACGGCGGGCATCTCGCGGAACGCCGGTTCCGCCTCCAGGAGCCGTTCGAGCTCGCGGAGGCCCTGCTCCATGGCGAAGCCACAGGGAGCCAGCAACACCAGGTCGGGATCCGCAGCCGCCAGCTCGTCCCAGGTCGATTTCACGGTCGAGCGACCGGGGTGCCCGAGCACCGGAATGCCACCCGCCCACTCGATCAGGCGGGGCGTCCAATGCCCCGCGGTCATCGGCGGATCGAGCCACTCGATGGGCAACACCCGCTTCGGCTCCAGCTTCTCGGTCCGCTGGCGTAGCTCCGCCAGCCGCGACTCCAGGGCCGCCACCACCTCGTCGCCCCGCTCGCTCACCCCGGCCGCTCGGGCCACCCGGCGGATGTCTTCCAGCACGTCTTCGACCGATACCGGCGAAAGGGAGACGATCTCGTGGGGATGCCCGAGGAGGCGGGCCACCGACTCCTGCACAGTGGTGAACGAAACGGCGCAGAGGTCGCAGGTGTCCTGGGTGATCACCAGATCGGGTGCGACTTCCTGCAGGAGCTCTTCCTTCACGTCGTAGAGGCTCAGGCCCTGGGAGAGCTTGCCCTGGACCTGGCGATCGATCTCGAGCGAAGAGGCCGAGGAATCGATCGAGGAACCGGTGAGCACCGGCAACCCTCGCGCCTCGGCGGGAAAATCACATTCGTGGGAAACCCCCACCACTCTTGGGCCGAGCCCGAGGCAGAAACAAATCTCGGTGGAGCTCGGAAGCAGCGAAGCGATCCGGAGGCCCGTACTCTGTTGGCTCATGCCACGAAAGATATCACCCGGCCGGCGACGCCACGACTCGCTCTACCCTGCCCGGCGAAAACACAAAAATGGCCGGCCCGGAATCCCGAGCCGGCCCCCTCATCGGTCGAACGGTCTGCGGGCGATGGCGACAACCCGCAGAAGAAGCATCCCCTCAGCGCTTCTCGCCGGTGAACCGATGTCCCCCCTCCCCTTTTCCAGATCCCTCGGGCGTGGAGAACGTGGTGTCTCGCAAGGCGTACCAGCAGCCGTTGAATCCGCCGGAAGCAGCTCGTTGTCTTCGTTCGCGAGAGCCTTTCGTCGTGGCTCTGTGAATGAATAACGCACTCCGAGGACAAAACCCGCCACCCGAAACGAAAGTTTTTTCTCGACTGTTTCTCGCGGTTACTGCAAAGTCTCCAGCATGGCCACCGCGTTGGTGTTCTCCGGGTCGAGCGCCAGGGATTTCCGGTAGCTCTCGATCGCTTCCTGCTTGCGCCCGGCTTCCTTGTAGGCTTCGCCCAGGCTGTCGTAGACATTCGACGACTCGGGAAACCTGGCCACGTTCAGCTCGAGGGTGGCGATCGCCAGGGCCACCTGCTCCTGACCGAGATAGTCGTAGCCGAGCTGGTTGAGCTCCCCCTCTCCCAGAAGACCTTCCCGCAACCCGGCATCGAGCGCCTCGCGAAGAGCCGCGGCGGCACCGGCCTCGTCGCCGTCTTCCAGGGCCTGCTCGGCGCGCTTCTGCCCCCTGTCCAAGGCGGCCCAATGTTCGGCGCGAGCTCGCTTCCTCTCGTTGCGAAAGGCCTCGGCGGCGTCTTTGGCCTTTTCGTAGGCCACATCGAACGCCTCGGCCGCGGGGACCGACAGGTGAGGCTCCACCCCCACCCCTTCCCAGTTGGTGCCGGTGATCGGGTTGATGGCCCGGCCGGTGGGAATGAAGATCCCGAAGCGTTCGTCGATCGGCACGGTGCCGCCCGGGTTGGCGCCTCCGCCGGTGACCTCACCGATCAGCTTCGCCCGCTCCCGGGTGCGCAGGTTGTAGCTGAACTCCTCGGCACCGGAGAAGGTGCGTTCGGCGGTGAGCACGAAGATCGGCACACCGCTGGCCAGCCGTCGTCCCGGCACTTCCTCCAGGGTCCAGAACTCGTCGGTCCGATCTCCCTGGCGCCAGTAGAGACTGTTGAGATGGGTGGGGCGATCGAAGAGGTAGGAGGTGATGAAACGAACCATGTCGGGATCGCCGCCACCGTTCTGCCGAACGTCGACGATCAGGGCGTCGCTGTTGGCGAGAAAACCCATCGCCGCGGCGGCGGTCGGCCGGGCATCGGGGCTGCCCGAGAAATAGCGTAGGTCGAGGAGCCCGACGTTCCCTTCGAGCCGCTCGACTTTCTCGAAGCCGAAGTTGTTCTCTTCCTCCCGAGCCCGCTGCTCGGCCCGGGCTCGCAGAGGATCGACGCGCTCCAGCTCCGCCCGTTCGGGCTGCCGCACTCGCACTCGGATGTGTTTGTCGCGGGTCACCTCCCGCAGAGCCTCGGTCAGGGCTTCGGCGAAGGTGCCAGCCTCTTCGGAAGCGTCGAATCGGCCCGCCTCGAGGCCCGATCGCAGGGTGTCGGCACATCGCTCGGCGACCTCGGGGAAGACGTAACGCTCCGTCATCAGCTCGGAGATCCGCTCGACCACCGCGCGGCGCTCGGCGGCGGTCACCGGAGACGACTCGATCGTCGCTTCCTGGGCGCCGAGACCCGAGGCGTACAGCAGACAGCCCGCGCCGACCCAACCCCACAGAACACGAGCCTCTCGCCACTCCATACGTCGAAACATCGGAAACCCTCTTGGTCTGAAGGGGCTCTCGGCGACGGCCGCTGCCGCTCCGAGAGCCCTTCTCGTGAATCAGAGAAGAAGAGGACCACGCTGGCCCCTTCTCTCTAAACGACGATTCCCGCGTTTGGTTCCGAGTTTCGGCTCTTGCAGAGCTCAGGAGGCGACGATGCCGCGATCGAGCGGGCTGTAGGACGGATCCCCGAAGACGGCTCCGATCTCGCCATTGTCGAGGCGTTTGCTCAGGATCTCGGCCAGGACGTCGCGGTAGTCGATGGTGATGGCGAGATCCTGCTCTTCGAAGAGCTGCCCCGGCGCGAGGCCCGGCCACTCGGTCACCACCCGGCCGCCGGCGATATGGCCTCCGAGGGCCATCATCACGCCGCCGTGACCGTGGTCTGTGCCCAGGCTGCCGTTCTCGAAGGCGTTGCGACCGAACTCCGACATCACCACCACCACGTATCTCCGCTGGTCGGCTCCATCGAGATCCTGGTGGAACGCCGCCAGCCCCTGGGC
>CAZMEL010000424.1:0-4801 GCA_964565225.1 uncultured Thermoanaerobaculia bacterium
GCTCTACCTGGAGGTCGACTTCGAGCAGCTGGCCATGGGGCCGGGCGAGATCGTCGAGCCCTACGAGGGGCCCCGAGGACCCGGACACGACCCCTGCCTCGGCCCCCGAGGTGTTGGAGGCTGCGGCTGCGCCGGAGCGGAGGCACGAGCATGATCTCTCCCGGCGCCTGGCTCCAGGAGCGCCTGCCGATCCGTGGCGAAGATCTGCGCGAGCTCACCAACGAGCCGGTACCGAACCATCTCAAACGATGGTGGTTCGCTCTCGGCGGCACGCCGGCCTACCTCTTCGTGGTGCAGGTGGTCACCGGCATCCTGCTGGCCTTCTACTACCAGCCGGCGCCGGAGACGGCGTTCGAGTCGGTGCGTTACATCACCGAGGAAGCTTCGTACGGCTGGCTGCTCCGCGGCATCCACAAGTGGGGCGCCACGCTGATGATCGCCGCGGTGATCCTGCACCAGATGCGGGTCTACTTCACCGGCGCCTACCGCAAGCCGCGGGAGATCAACTGGATGGTGGGCATGTGCCTGCTGATCTGCACCCTGATGCTGGGTTTCACCGGCTACTGCCTGGTCTACGAGCAGCTCTCCTACTGGGGAGCCGCGGTCGGCGCCAATATCGCCGGCAGCGTGCCGCTCGTCGGCAACGTGATGAAGACGGCGCTGCTCGGCGGGCCGGAGTACAACAGCCACACCCTGTCGCGTTTCTTCGTCCTGCACGCGGCGGTCTTGCCGACCCTGCTCACTCTCCTGGTGGTGATCCACATCGGCATCATCCGGTTGCAAGGGGTCACGGAGTTCGAGTTCGGCGACGAGCCGGAAGACGCTCCGAAGACCTTCAACTTCTTCCCCGAGCACGTGATGAGTGAGCTGACGATCGGCCTGGTGCTGATGATCGTGCTCGCCGTGCTCGCCAGCATCGCCCCCGCCACCATGGGCCCGGCGGCCGATCCGCTGGTGACGCCGGAGATCATCAAGCCCGAATGGTTCTTCTATGTCGCGTTTCGCTGGCTGAAGCTCTTCACCGGTACCTTCGCCGTGCTCTCCACCGGTTTCATCGTCTTCGTGATGTTCGCCTGGCCATTTATCGACGACTGGCTGCGGCGCAAGACCAAGAAGCCCGAGATCAGTGTCTGGATCGGCATCGTCGGAGTGCTGCTGATCCTCGCCCTGACTCTCTGGGAAGCCCTGGCCGCCCATTGAATTTCGACTGTTTCACGACCCCGTTTCCGAGGTGATTCCATGACACTGCACCAAAAGCGCCTGGTCCTGATCGTGCTCTCGGCCCTCTTTCTGGTGTCTCTGATTTTCGTTCAGAAGCTGGAAGTGGCCCGGCGCTACGAGGAGGCCGGCCTGGCCCCGCACCCGATCGCGGTACCGGCCAGCTCTCAATCCTGTGTCGACTGCCACACGCAAGGCACGCCGGGGATCGTGGACCACTGGGAAGGCTCGACCCACGCCGCCAAGGGAGTGGGCTGTGTCGACTGCCACACCGCGCAGGACACCGACGCCGACGCCTTCACCCACTACGGCGTCACCGTCGCCACGGTGGTCACACCGCGGGATTGCGCCGTCTGCCACCAGGACGTTGCCGAAGAGTTCGAGCGCAGCCACCATGCCGCGGGTGGCAACATTCTCGCGTCTCTCGACAATTTCCTCGCCGAGACCGTGGAAGGCCACCGCCAGCCTTTCAATCCGCATTCCCCGACCCCGGGGCGTGCGGTCGACTCGGTCAACGGCCTGGCCAGCGCGTTCTCCGGCTGCCAGCAGTGCCACGGCTCGAAGGTGGGCCTGCAGGCCACCGACGGCGGTATGGTCACCGTCGACGATCTGGCACCCGACGAAACCGGCCGGCCCACCAATCTCGACGCCGTGGCGCGCATCGTGCGCGATCCCTCCGGCAAGCCCAAGTTCGATTCCGGCACCTGGCCCAACACCGGGATCGGCCGCCTCAACCTCGACGGCTCTCGCGGCTCCTGCTCGGCCTGCCACAGTCGCCACGACTTCTCGCCCCGGCGCGCCCGGCAGCCCGAGAACTGCGGCAAGTGCCACCTCGGCCCCGATCATCCGCAGAAGGAGATCTTCGAGGAGTCGAAGCATGGTGTGGCCTACCGCGATCTGCGCGAGAAGATGAATCTCGATGCAGATTCCTGGGTCCTCGGCGAGGACTACAGCCAGGCGCCGACCTGCGCCACGTGCCACATGTCGGGCCACTCCCGCAACGGCGGCAAGATCACCCACGATCCCGGCGAGCGCATCTCCTGGACCAACCGCCCGCCGGTCAGCCTGGTGATGGACACCGACCTCAACGGCAAAATCGTGAAGGCCACCGACCCCGCCGAACGGCAAAAGCTCACGGCCGATACCTGGCAGGCCAAGCGCAACCGCATGCAGGCGGTGTGCTCCCACTGCCACACCCAGGATTACGTCCACGCCTTCTACCAGCAGTACGATGACCTGGTGATTCTCTACAACGAGAAATTCGCCAAGCCGGGCCAGGCCATCATGGCCGCGCTGCTGAAGGAAGGTCTGCGCAGCGAGACCCAATTCGACGAAGAGATCGAGTGGATCTGGTTCTACCTCTGGCACCACGAGGGACGCCGGGCCCGCCACGGTGCGTCGATGATGGCGCCCGACTACACCCACTGGCACGGCATGTTCGAGGTCGCCGAACGTTTCTACATGGAGATGATCCCCGTCGCTCGCGAGATCTGTGACGAAGCTCGGGCCCATGGCAAGGGTGCGGGGGCCTCCCGGGTCGAACAGGTGATCGACGAGATCCTCGCCCGCCCGGAGCACGCCTGGTTCGAAGAAGGTGCCGCCGAGCAGATGATGGAGATCCGGCGCTCGATGGAGGAGCGCTACGGCCAGGGCGGCGGCGCCAAGAAAGAGGTAGGCCCATGACCCGTCGATCACTCGATCCCCAGGTCGACCGCCGCACCTTCCTCAAGGTCGTAGGTGCCGGCGTGCCGGTTGCGGCCTTCTCCTGCGCCGACCAGGAAAAAGCCGCCCGGCTGGCCGAAGAAGAGTCCGCCCTGCGCCCCGCCGATCTCCAGTGGGACAAGGCCCCGTGCCGGTTCTGCGGTACCGGCTGCGGGGTCGAGGTCGGCGTCGCCGATGGCCGGGTCATGGCCGTGCGGGGCGACGAGGCCAGCCCCGTCAACCGTGGCCTGCTCTGCGTGAAGGGGTATCACCTGCCCGGATTCCTCTACGGGGAAGACCGCCTCACCCACCCCATTCGTCGCCACACGGGCGGCCGGGAGGAGCGGATCTCCTGGGATGCAGCCCTCGACCTGATCGCCAGCGAGTACCAGAAGACCCTCGACGAGCACGGCCCCGAGGCGGTGGGGGTCTACGGCTCCGGCCAGTGGACCGTGCACGACGGCTACGCCGCCTCGAAGTGGGTGAAGGGCGGCATGCGCTCCAACAACCTCGATCCCAACGCGCGCTTGTGCATGGCGAGCGCGGTGATGGGTTTCATGACCCAGTTCCAGTCCGACGAGCCCATGGGCTGCTACGAAGACTTCGAGGCCGGCGACGACTTCGTGCTCTGGGGCAACAACATGGCCGAGATGCACCCGGTGCTCTTCAGCCGCATCCTCGAGGCCAAACGGCTCGACCCGAACAAACGGATCGTCGATCTCGGCACCCGGCGCACCCCCACCAGCCAGTACGCCGACCTCTACGTCGAGTTCCGGCCCGGTACCGACCTCGCCCTGGCCAACGGCATCCTGCATCTGCTGGTCAAGAACGGCCAGGTCGATCGCGCCTTCGTCGAGGAAAACGTGGTCTTCCGTCGCGGCGAGGAAGACCTCGACCGGATCGGCTACGGTGCCTTCGGCGAGCAGGCCGACCGCTACACGTTCAAGGACTCTGCCCGCCCTTCGTCCCTCGCCGAGCTCGAGACCTTCCTCGCCGACTACGATCCCGACCGGGTCGCCGAGATCACCGGCGTGCCGGCGGCGCAGGTCCGCGCCCTGGCCGAGCTCTACGGCGACTCCGGACGCGGTACCGTGAGCTTGTGGTGCATGGGGGTCAACCAGCACGTGCGCGGCACGTGGATGAACAACCTGATCACCGATCTACACCTGATCACCGGCAAGATCGGGCGTCCCGGCGCCAATCCCTTCAGCCTCACCGGCCAGCCCTCCGCCTGCGGCACCGCCCGCGAGGTCGGCACCCTCTCCAACCGCCTGCCCGCCGATATGGTGGTGATGAAGGAAGAGCATCGCCAGCGGGCCGAAGAGATCTGGGGTCTCGAGCCCGGAACCATCAATCCCAAACCCGGCTACCACACGGTCGACATGTTTCGCGCCTTCTCCCGCGGCGATCTCAAGACCCTGTGGGTCCAGACCACCAATCCCTGGGTGTCGTTGCCCAACCTGCACCGCTTCGAGCGGAAACCGGGCGATGGCCGGTTCCTGGTGGTCTCCGAGATCTACCCAACTCCCACCAGCGCCGTGGCCGACCTGGTGCTGCCCTCGGCGGCGTGGATCGAGCGCGAAGGGGTGTTCGGCAACAGCGAGCGCCGCACCCAGCACTGGAACCGGATGATCGAGCCCCCGGGCGAGGCCAAGGAAGACGCCTGGCAGATCGTGGAGGTTGCGCGGCGCATGGGGATGGGCCACCTCTTCCCCTGGGAGGGCGACTGGCACGAGCCCATGTTCGAGGAGTACCGCCAGTTCACCCTCGGCGTGGGCAAGGATCTCGCCAGCTACCAGCAGCTGCGCGAGAGCCGCGGCCTGCTGTGGCCCGTGGTCGAAGGCCGGGAAACCCGCTACCGCTACGCCGCCGGCCACGATCC
>CAZMEL010000425.1:0-4796 GCA_964565225.1 uncultured Thermoanaerobaculia bacterium
GGCGCGGGTCGTGGCCACCTGGGGGTGGTCTTCGGTGAGCCGTTCGAGTCGAATCGCCAGGGCTTCCTCGTAGAGCTCTCGGGCCTTCTCTCGCCGGCCCTCGGCCGCCTCGATATTGGCCAGAAGGTTGAGAGCGGAGGCGATGCGGGCGACCGACGGCTTGGACTGGCTGCGCCGGATCTCCAGAGCCTTCAGACAGTTCCCGGCCGCCTCTTCCAACTCTCCACTCGTGTAATACAGGAATGCAAGGTTGTAGTGGGAGGTCGCGAGCTCTTGGTCGGTCGTCTCCTTCTCTGCCCGACGCTCTTCGAGAACTTCGACCAGAAGTCTCTCCGCCTCCGGGAACTTGCCCTGGAAGGTCAGAGCGGACGCCAGGTTGGAGCGGGTCGTCTGAAAACCCGGAGGCTCCTGGCCCAGGCGCTCCTTCGCTGCAATGACCTGGCGAAACTTCTGCTCGGCAAGGGGATAGTCCTGCTGGTCGAAGGTCACCACCGCGAGATCGTTCTTCCGGGCGACCACCTCTTCGTGCTCTTCCCCGTAATGCTCGATCGCCAGCTCGTGGCTCTTTTCCAGCATCTCTTCGGCATCTTCGAATTGACCCAGATTCCGGAAGATCTCACCCAACCGACTGGTCGCAATGATCTGGAGCTGGGCATCTTCCAGATCCAACGCCAACACCTTCCCTGCCTGGAGAACCTCCCGCGCCGACGGATCGGCCGTTCGGGATCGCGTGGAGTCGGCGGCTCGAAAGATGTCGACGAGGAAACCCATGGCCTCGTCGGCGCTCTCCCGTTCCCGATCCGCCTGCTCCGTTTCGATCGCCGCCCGCCGCGAGACGGTGGCCAGGCTCCCGCTCAGTCCCAGGAACGTCCCCAGAACGATCAGCACCAGCCAGTTGCGACGAAGGAACTTGCCAGTCCGGTAACGAAGCGTACCCGTGCGCGCGCGGACCGGGCGCCCGGCCAGGTGCATCTCGAGATCGCGCGCGAGCTCCTCGGCCGAGCCGTAGCGGAGATCGGGCTCTTTCCGCATCGCCTGCAGCACGATGCTGTCGAGGTCACCGTGCAGCCGCTGGGCGAGCGAACGGTTCTGCGCCGAGGCCCGGTCTCCGCGCCGCCGCACCGCGGTGCTGGGGCGCTCCGGCTCTTCTTCGAGAATCGCCCGGGCAACCTCGTCGTTCCGGCGCTCGCGCGACCGGTAGGGATCGAGCCCGGTCAGCAGCTCGTAGAGCAGGACTCCGAGCGAGTAGACGTCGCTCGCGGTGGTCAACGGCTCGAGCCGGATCTGCTCCGGGCTGGCGTACCGCGGCGTCATCAGGGCCTGGCCAGAGGCGGTCTGCACGACCTCTGGCACCAGGCCTTCGTCGAGCAGCTTGGCGATCCCGAAATCGAGCAGCTTGGGCTCACCGTCGGCGGTGATCAGCAGATTGCTCGGCTTGAGATCGCGATGGATCACCAGGTTGCGGTGGGCGAAATGCACCGCCGAGCAGACCTTGCAGAAAAGCCTCAGCTTCTGCTCGATCGAGAGCTCGTGCTCCTTGCAGTAGCTGTCGATCGGTTGCCCTTGCACCAGCTCCATGGCGAAGAAGGGCAGGTTGTCTTCGGTGGTCCCGCCGGTGAGGAAACGGGCGATGTGCGGGTGCTCGAGGCGGGCCAGGATCTGCCGTTCCTTGTGGAACCGCCGCACCAGGTCGCGGTCGGTGTCGAGGCCGCGACGAATCAGCTTCAGCGCCACTCGCTGCTCGATATCGTCACGCTCCGCCAGGTAGACGGCCCCCATGCCGCCGCGGTCGAGCAGCTCGACCAGTCGGTAGGGACCGATCTTCCGTCCGATCTCCGGATCCGCCGAGTGGATGTCGAAAGCCGGCGCCGCGAGCGCACCCTGCGGTTGCTCTTCGGCCCCATCTCCATCCAGCAGCGCTTCCACCTCGGCCCGCAATGCGGCATCGTCTCCGCAGAGCCGATCGAGGCACTCTCCCCGGCCAGCGGTCGGCAGCTCGAGAACCTCGTCGAGGATCTCGAGCACTCGGTACAGGCGTTCTGTCGGCATTGGAGAGCTAGTCGGTTGCGGTCGTGTCGAGCTGGTGCTGGAGCCACCGCCGGGCGCTCTGCCACTGGCGGGCCACGGTGTTGACGGAGATTCCGAGCTCCTTGGAGATCTCCTGCTGGGTGAGGCCGACGAAGAACCACAACATCACGATCTGGTAGCGACGACCGTCGACCTCTTTCAAGGTGTCGAGACAGTGGTCGAGGATCAGCAGATCGGGATGGGGCTCCACGCCGACCACCAGGGCCTCGTCCAGAGAGAGCTTGGGAAGACCACTGCCCCGCTTGAGAGCATAACGCCGCCGGGCGCGGTCGACCAGCATGCGGCGCATCAGCTCGGCGATCGCGGCGAAGAACTGCGAGCGGTCGTGCCACCAATACGATTTGCGCTCCACGAGCCGCAAATAGACCTCGTTCACCAGGGCGGTCGGCTGGAGGCTGTGCTGGGGAGACTCCCCCGCCAGAGCCCGGCGGGCGAGATCTTTCACCTCGTCGAGAACCAGGGGCAACAGTCGGTCCAGAGCATCGCGGTCTCCCTGGCTCCAGATCTGGAGAAGATGCGTGACCTCGGTCTGGGAAGTGGCCATGGACGAATTCTAGTGGACTCCTCGTCGAGCTCGAAGCCCCCAAGGTGGATCCACGGAGCGATTTCTCGACCAGGATGCCCGGAATTCGCCTCCATGGAGCAAAACGATCGAGCTCGAGGCGATGTGTCGCTGCGATAAGCTGTGCCCGACCCCGGCTGTGCGGTAGCGTCAGCCACCGGCGGTCGGGTGTTGTTTCTCGGGCCGTCTCACCGTGAAACGAGCCGGGACGGCATCCGACGTTTCACGGGTAGCCGGTGACGAGACTTCAAAGAAGCGAGCTGAGCCATGGACCTTCTCATTGTCTTCGTGATTCTGGCATTCGCCCTTGTGCTCTTCGTTCGCGAGCTACTCCCGATCGACGTCACGGCTCTGCTGATTCTCGTCGCACTGATGACCACTGGCGTGTTGACGCCGGAAGAAGGCGTCCGCGGCTTCGCGAACCCGGCTCCCTTGACCGTGGCCGCGATGCTGGTGCTCTCGGCAGGCCTGATGCGCACCGGAGCCATCACCAAGCTCGGTGCCAGCATCGCGCGGCTCGGCGGCTCTTCAGAGACGGGGCATATGGCGGCGGTGCTGATCTGCGTCGGGCTGCTCTCGGCTTTCATCAACAATACCGCCGCGGTGGCGATGTTCATCCCGGTGGTGCTGGGCATGGCTCGCGACTACAAGATCAGTCCTTCGAAGCTGCTGATTCCGCTCTCTTTCGCAGGAATCCTCGGCGGTATCTGCACTTACATCGGGACGTCGACGAATATCATCGTCGGCTCGATACTCGAGGAACATGGTCACAAACCCTTCGGAATGTTCGAATTCTCGCCACTCGGTGGGCTCTTTCTCGTCGCCGGCATCGCCTATCTTCTCGTCTTCGGCCGGCGCCTCTTGCCGGCCCGGCGTACCGAGGACGACCTGACGGCCGACTACCGGGTCCGCGACTATCTGACCGAGCTGGAAATCCTTCCGAGCTCGCGCTTGATCGGCAAGAACCTCAGGGAGACCAACCTGAGCGCCACGAATGATATCCAAGTGCTCGAGATACGGCGCGGCGAGGAAGTCTTCGATCCTCTACTCTCCGAAGTCGAGATCGCAGAGGGCGACTTGATGACCGTCAAGGGCAATATCGACAACATCATCCGAGTCCATGAGCAACAAGGATTCGCGATCCGTCCCCGAGTCAAATTCAGCGACGAAGATCTGCAATCACCCGACGTCATGCTGGCGGAGTGTGTGATTTCTTCGAGCTCCGGCCTGATCAGCCAGAGCCTCGAGCAGATTGATTTCCGCAAGCGCTTCCAGGCGACAGTTCTGGCGATCAGGCGTCACGGCGGCGAGATTCGCGAAAAGCTCAGCCAGGTGAAGCTGCAATACGGCGACACACTCCTGATTCAGGGCCGACGGGACCGTCTGCAGAGTCTCCTCGGCAGCCAAGAATTCATGCTGATCATGGAAGATACCTCCATGCCGCGCTATCGCAAGCGAAAGATGGCGGCGGCCGTGACCATCTTCGCCTCGGTCATCGCTCTTGCCGCCTTCGGTGTATTACCTATCATGGTGGCTGCTCTTCTCGGCGTGCTGGCCATGGTGCTCACCCGGTGTCTGACCATTCAGGAGGGATACGAGGCCCTCGACATGCGGATCATCCTGCTCATCGCCGGTACCTTGTCGCTCGGGTTGGCTCTTCAGAAGACCGGCGGCGCCGAGCTGATCGCCGGCCAGATCGTCGAGGTCGCGGGGCCGTTCGGCCCACATTTGGTTCTCGCGGTGCTCTACCTCGTCACCCTGGTGCTGACCGAGCTGATGTCGAACAATGCCACCGCGGCGCTTCTGACTCCGATCGCCATCGAAATCGCCACCGGTCTCGGCACAGACGTACGGCCGTTCGCCTTTTGTGTGGCTTTTGCCGCTTCCGCGAGCTTTCTCTCGCCGATCGGCTACCAGACCAATACCTTGGTCTACGGTCCCGGCGGCTATCTCTTCGCCGATTACCTTCGAGTCGGGCTGCCCATCAGTCTCTCGATCTGGATCTTGTCGACCCTCTTGATTCCGGTCCTATGGCCCTTCTGACGAAACAGCCTGTGGAGAAGGTCGGGCTCCGGCGAGAGCAAGTCCGTCCCCGGAAGGAGGCTCGATGATCTTTTGGAAGCTGTTTGCCTGGATCGCCCTGGGA
>CAZMEL010000426.1:0-4654 GCA_964565225.1 uncultured Thermoanaerobaculia bacterium
GAGGCCGGGGACGACGACGACCTGACGGTCGATCTCGAAGAGCTGCGCCACTGGGACCAGGCGCCGGACAACCCCCGAACGCTCCTCGAAGCCGGCAGCACGATCGCCTTCACCTCCTACCGCCTCTCCCAGCCGTCCGACCTGCACGGGCACCTGGAGACCGCCGTGTCCCGAGGCCTCGAGCCGGCGGCGGTGCTGGCGGCCCTGACCACCACGCCGGCCCGGCTGCTGGGCATGAGCGATCAGATGGGAACCGTGGAAGCGGGCAAGATGGCCAACCTGGTCGTGGTGGAAGGCGACCTCTTCGTCGACAAACCGAAAATCCGGAGCGTCTGGGTCGACGGCAACCACTTTCCGGTGAAAGAGATCGAGCCGCCGGAGATCGACCCGGCCGGTACCTGGAGCATCGAAATCGACGCCGGAGAGATCGGTAGGCTCACCGTGAGCCTCGAGCTGATCGGTGAGCCCGATTCCCTGGAGGGTTTCATCACCACCCCGGCGGGCCGCTCGCCTCTCACCTCGGTGATCGTCTCGGGCAAGAGCCTGGAGGCGGTCTACGAGAGCCCGATGCTGGGCACCGTGACCTTCAATCTTTCCGGGAGCGACGACACTCTGAGCGGCAACGGAACCTCCGACCGAGGCTCGTTCAAGGCCAAGGCTCGCCGGACCAGCAAACCCGACCCGGAGGTGGCACCGTGAAGCGCCAAGACTCGATTCTCTCGAAACCCCGAACCGCGCTGCTGAGCCTGATCCTCGTCTGCGGCCTCGCCGCCCCCGGAACGGCCGGGAACGGCGATCCGGCGCCCTGGCGTGCCGAGAGACCCGAGCAGCCCGCAAGCGTGCTGGTGCGTGGCGCCACGGTGTGGACCAGCGGCCCCGAAGGCCGGCTCGAGACGGCCGATCTGCTGGTCGAGAGCGGCAAGATCGCCGCCATCGGCTCCGGGCTCGAGGCCCCTGCGGGCGCGGTGGTGATCGATGCCGAGGGCAAACACGTGACCCCGGGCCTGATCGATGCCCACAGCCACTCGGCGATCGACGGCAACGTGAACGAGGTCAGTAACCTCGTCACCGCCGAGGTGCGCATCGCCGACGTGGTGAATTCCGAGACCATCCAGATCTACCGCCAGCTGGCCGGTGGAGTGACCGCCGTGAACCTGCTGCACGGCTCGGCCAACTCCATTGGCGGGCAGAACGCGGTGATCAAGCTCCGCTGGGGCGCCGACCCGGAGGAGCTGAAGCTCGAGGGGGCCCCCGAGGGGGTGAAGCTCGCCCTGGGTGAGAATCCCAAACGCAGCAACTTCACCACGGACTCCCCGAGCTATCCCCAGACTCGACAGGGTGTGGAGCAGGTGATCTGGGAGCGCTTCGTCGCCGCCCGCGACTATCGCCGGGAGTGGCAGGAGTATCACCAGGAACAGCCCCGGACGACGGGCCGCCGCGGACGTTCGGCGTCGCCACCACCCGACCGGGTGCCGCCGCGTCGTGACCTGCAGCTGGAAGCCGTGGTCGAAATGATGGAGGGTGATCGCCTGGTGCACGCCCACTCCTACCGGCACGACGAGATCCTGATGCTGCTACGGCTCGCCGAGACCTTCGGCTTTCGTATCGCCAGCTTCCAGCACGTGCTCGAGGGGTACAAGGTGGCCGACGAGCTCGCCGCCCACGGAGCCGGGGCCTCCACCTTTTCCGACTGGTGGGGCTACAAATACGAGGTGGTGGACGCCATTCCCCACAACGGCACCCTGATGTGGGACCGCGGAGTCGTGGTGTCGTTCAACTCCGACAGCTCCGAGCTGGCCCGGCGTCTCAACCTCGAAGCGGCCAAGGCGGTTCGTTACGGCGGCATGCCCGAGGAAGACGCCCTCCACCTCGTCACCCTGAACCCCGCGATCCAGCTCGGAATCGAGGAGCGGGTCGGCTCGCTGGAGGTCGGGAAAGACGCGGACTTCGCCATCTGGAACGGCCATCCGCTCTCCACCTACTCCCTCTGTGAGCAGACCTGGGTCGACGGCCGGAAGTACTTCGACCGGGCCGTGGATCTCGCCCATCGCGAGGCCTTGCGGGCCGAGCGCGAAGCCCTGCTGGCCAAGGCTGCAGCCAGCGGCGAGGCCGACAAAGAAGACACGGAAAGCGAAGGGAAAAACGAAGGCGAGGGGGAAGGGGAAGAGCAGGATCCTGCCGAGCCTTCCGTCCCCGAAGGACACGACACCTTCTGCTACCACGACGACGATTCCGCCTGCAATCGCTCCCTTCGGAGACAAGCTCGATGACGAATACGACACCCGTGGAACGGTTCGCGCTCCGTCCCTCGAATCTCCCCGGTGCTCTCGCCGGGATCCTGCTCCTCGCCCAGCCCGTCAGCGCGGAAAAGCTGGCGCTGCGAGGGGGCACCGCACACCCGGTGACCGGTCCCGCCGTTTCCAACGCCGTGGTGCTGGTCGAAGACGGCAAGATCACCGCGATCGGGACCGGGGTCGCCATTCCCGAGGGAGCCGAGATCGTCGACTTCAGCGGGAAACACCTCTACCCGGGTTTCGTGCATCCGGCTTCGGTGCTGGGCCTCGTAGAGGTCAACAGCGTGGCCGGCACCCGCGACTACGAAGAGCTGGGTGACAACAACGCCGCCCTGCGGGCAGAAGTCGCCTGGAACGCCGACTCCCGGGTGCTGCCGGTCACCGCGGCGGGTGGCGTGCTCACCGCCCATGTGATGCCCAGGGGTGGGCTCATCGCCGGAACCTCCGCCGTGATGCAGCTCGATGGCTGGAACTGGGAAGACATGACCGTGGCCACTCCGGTGGGCATGCACCTCAACTTCCCACAAATGATCTCGGCGGGTGGCGATTCCGAGGAAGAGGCCGAGAAGGCTCGCGAAAAAGCCCAGGAGCAGCTCGACAAAACGCTGCAGGCGGCGCGAGACTACCATCGAGCGCGGCACGCCAAGGATGCCCCGAGGGTAGAAGAGGATCCCCAGCTCGAGGCCCTGGGCCCCCTGCTCGACGGCGAGATGCCGCTGTGGATCCACGCTCGGGAGAAGACCCAGATTGAAGCCGCGCTCGACTGGGCGGACGAGAACGATCTGCGGAAGCTGGTGCTGGTGACCGGGGCCGACGCCCGGTACCTGGCGGAGCGACTCGCCGCGGAAGAAATACCCGTGGTTTTGAACGGAGTCCTGCGTCTACCGAGCCGCAACTGGGAGCCCTATGACAGCGCCTTCACCGCCGCCTCGGAGCTGCACGCTGCCGGTGTCGACTTCTGCATTGGCGACGGAGGCAGCGCCTTCGGTGCCTTCAATTCCAGAAACCTGCCGTTCCACGCCGCCATGGCCGCCGCCTTCGGTCTGCCCAAGAAAGTGGCTCTCGAGTCCGTGACCTCGCGCTCGGCCAAGATCCTCGGCGTCGACGACCGCCTGGGCTCGCTGGAGCCCGGCAAAGACGCCACCTTCATGGTCACCAACGGAGATCCCCTCGAGATCATCACCTCGATCGAGCGGGTCTGGATCGCCGGCCACGAGCTCGATCCCGGGCTCGATCCCCAGCAACAGCTCTACGAGAAATACCGCGATCGGCCGCGGCTGGAGGGGACTCCGCCGAGCCGGCTCGAGTAGGCGGCCAGTACTCGTCTACGGCCTGGCCTCTGAAGGCCGGGCCGCGTGAGGGCTCTCCATTTGAGAGGCTATGCTTTGAAGGGTGGGTACTTCCTCTCGGCTTCGGCTGGACTGATCAAGGCAAGGCGAGGAGGCCCTCCACCGTGGGACTCTGCTCTTGGAAACGTTCTCTCCCAGAGTCTTCCATCAGCAGGGTCACGGTAAAGAACTTCCCAAGCTCCCCATACAGGGCTTTCTCCTAGCTCTTCCAAGGAGTTGGCAATCAAGAACTCTATCCGATTACAAACCTCGTCTTTTACGACCCTTGAATCACAGATTCGCCAGCTACCCTGGAGCTCTTCTTCGTTTGGCCGAAGATTCATTGTACGACTCTTGTGGTTGCGCCCACCGGAAGCGGGCCGTTTGGAATAATGAACTCACGGGCACCGCCTGCTGTCCGACCGCGACCCACAAAACCTGGATCACTTCGCAAGATCGGAGAGGCAATGCCCTGGCCCGGAGTATTGAACTCGATGACCGTGAACGAGCGATTTGGGGGAATCGTCAACCTTTCTGCAATTCCAGCAGCATTTAGGTCTCCAATGTCATCGGCGGCTGTAACAAAGACATCGGAGCGCCCTGATGGTCCTAGCGTAGGAAAGTTTCCTTCGCCCGGGACTACTCGGGCCAAGCGCTGAGAAACCGGATTGGTTATCTTCGCCGAAGTCCTAAGAGAAGAAAGCCCTCTGACTGCGGGGGCCACGAGAGCTGCTCCACGAAGCACATCCGTACCGACAGCGATCGTAGCCTCGAGCCCACCAGCACCCCTGCCGATAGCGTCTCCGGTTGCCTGCCCCAATCGCAGCGGATCTACTGCGAGCGAGGCCAGGTCGAAGCTGCTGCCTACAGCCGTTGCCAGCGAAACTCCGAATACTGAGCCATCACTCACAGCCGTGGTGGCCGCCTCCCGCTGCCGTCCGAGATATCCCTGAATCGCCTCGGCGAACGTGGCGGCTGTCCTGTACCCATCCGGATCCACATACTTCACCGGATTGTTCCGCCCGTACGCAT
>CAZMEL010000427.1:0-4643 GCA_964565225.1 uncultured Thermoanaerobaculia bacterium
TCGGGGTTCTTCACGTCTTTGAGTTCTATCTGGATGGGGAGATTCCCCTCGGTCTTCGCTTGTATTTAGGTGTCGGTATAGTGCTGATTGCCCCGCCCGTAGAGCCAGCGCTGGCTCGCCGAGCCGCCCGCCACCGACTGTGGTTGGGCTCTGCCCTTGATCACCGCCTCGAGATGTGCGACCCGCTCGTTGGAAGCTGCCAACACCTCCGACTCCAGATAGCCGCAGGTCCCCGCCACCACCATCGCTGCCAGCACCACTGGCAGTGCCAGCCGAAACAGGCTCATACCGAGGGCCTTGCAGGCGATGATTTCGTTGGTCCGCGAGAGCACGCCGAAAGTGATCAGGGTGGTGACCAGCACGATGATCGGCGCGATCTCGTAGATGATGGCAAACGACTTGAACTGGTAGTACTCGAGCACGATCGAGCGCTCGATGTTGTTCTCCAGGATCTCGTCGAAGTTCTCCGTCAAGTCGGCCACTAGGTAGACCGTGGAGCCTGCCAGGGTGGCCAGCAACAAGATCTGGAAGAAGGTCCGGAGAATGTAGCGATCCATCGAGTTCGGAAAACGGATCCGGAAGTCCGGCATCTGCATGACCAGGTTCGGCTTCCTGGCCGCCTTCTTCTTGCCCTTCCGTCCCTTCTTCTGGCTCTTCTTGTAGACCTTCTCGAGCTCCTGGGTCTTCCGCAGGCGCTGGGCTTCTCGCTCCTCCTTGCGTTGCTCGCGCTTCTCCCGGCGAGCCAGGACACGGCCCCAGACCTTCTCCTGGATCCACCGGTCCACGTCGGCGAGGAGCAGGCTCTTGTCGCGATTCTTGCGGGCCAGGAGGAAGAGCCCTATGACCAGCAGGGCGAGATTCGGAAACCAGACCGCGAGCCAGGGGGGGAGGGTTCCCTTGTGGGCGATGTCCTCACCCGAGTTCAGGAGCACGTAGTAGATCAGCACCACACCGATGGAAATGGCGAAGCCGGACGAACGACCCCCGCGGGCATTGCTGAAGCCGAGGGGCAGTGCCAGCAGCCCGAAGACCAGGCTGGCGGCGGGAATGCTGAACTTCTTGTGGAGCTCCACCAGGGCAAGGTTGCGAGTGGTCTCGGGCTCCGAGGGATCTCTGCTCCGGGCGAGGAGCTCGCCCACGGTGAGCTCTCGCAAGCCGCGTTTGACCGAGGTCGCGGCCCGCTGGTTGTTGAGAGCGTCCAGCCGCAGGGTCAGCAACCGGTTGTTCGCGATCTGGTATTGCTCCGGTCGGTAGAGGTCGACCACGTGCGAGGTGGCATTCTCGAGCAGGATCACCACCTCGTCGCCCTCGGTATCCGCCTGGCCCCAATCCGCCACCGTGATCTCGCTTTCCCGGGTCGGGACCGCATCGGACATGAAGACCCCCTTCCAGCGGCTCTCGCCGGGGGGCGACTCGAAGATGTAGAGCACCTTGTTCTGCCAGCCCGTGTGGGGAATCCGTGGCTCGACCTCGTCCGTGAGACTCTGGGTCAGGATCTCGATCTGCAGCTGCCGAAGGGCGTGGTTGCCCGCAGGCAACACCTCGGTCATCAGGTAGATGTTGAGCCCGGCGAGGATCGTCGAGAGCAGCAGGATGGGCCGGTACAGGCTGAAGAGGCTGACGCCGCTCGCTCGGATGGCCACCAGCTCGCTGTCGGCCGAAAGGCGTCCGATGGCGATGAGGATGCCGAAGAGAAGCGACATGGGGATCGTCATCACCACGATCCAGGGCATGGACAGCCCGAGCAGCCGCCCGACGGTACTGAAGTCGACCCCGCTGCGGATGATGAGCTCGGCCGACTTGAAGAGGGCCTGCATCATCAGGATGGAGGTATAGACGAGAAATCCCAAAGCCAAGGGTCCAAGAATCTCGGCCAGGATGTAGCGATCGAGTCTGCGCATGAGGGGTCGGATTATACCTTCGAGAGACGCTGGAGAGGGTGAGGCGGGAGGCGAGATCGCCGGAAGAATTGCCACCGGCGGTGTTCCATCGAGCCCAGCCGGGCCCGCAGGCAACGTCCGATAAGATATATTATGTAAACTAGTGGGCATCGAGAAAAGGCCGACTCCTGAACGTTTTCAGGAACCGGCCCGTTCGAGCTTCTCGTTTGTTTGGGTGCTCTGCTCGGTGCCCTGTCTCCTATGAGCTTCTCAGGTTCCAGGCGCTGCCTGCTGCTGATCCTCGGACCGGAGATCCTGCAGAATGCCTTCCAGGGTTCGGATGAGGTCGCTCTTGCTGACCTCGCTCTGCTTGAACTTCAAGGCCAGGCTGAAGCTCTTGTCCGGTGCCTTGAAGTTGAAGACATAGGGACGGCGACGAGGATTCTTGGAATCCTGTCCCCGCTTCTTGAGCCGGAGATCATCTCGATTCAGGCCCCGCCGGCTGACCTCCTCGAGCAGCTCGATCATCTCGTCCTCGGACTCGGCCTTCAGAACCTCCAGCAGTAGAGATTTCGTATGGATCTCCAATGCCTGTGCCGCCTCTCGGACCTTCGGAGGAATCCGTAGCAAGGCCAGGCTCTCGGTGATCACGGTGCGGGATTTCCCTACGGCCGACGAAATCCTCTCGTGGGTGTAGCCGAATCGATTGGCCAGGGCCTTGTAACCCTCGGCCTCTTCGAAGGGAGTCAAGTCTTTCCGTTGCAGGTTCTCGACGAGCGCAATCTCGAGAGCCTCGTCTTCGTCTACGACCATCTCGATGACCGGAACCTCGTCGAGCCCCGCGGCCATGGCAGCCCGGAATCGACGCTCTCCGCTGATGATCACATAGGTTGCCGAGCTCTCTTCGGCGGCCGGTCGGACCAGAATCGGCTCGAGAATTCCCTTGTCCTGTACCGAATTCGTGAGCTCCGAGAGGTCACCCATGGTGGTCCGCGGCTGCTTGGGATCGGGCTCGATGGACGCGAGCGCCACCATCTTCCCTACCGGCTCCTCGTTCCGTGCCGTCAGCTCTTCGACGAAATGGCTGCTGTGACGCATCCGAACTTTCTCTGGCAACCCTCTCTTCTTAGACACGGCTCAAGACCTCTTCCGATAACTTGTAGTACTCGTATGCGCCGCTCGACTGCGGCGCGAAGGTGAAGATCGATTCTTTGTAGGCCGGGCTCTCCTCGAGCCGCACACTCTTGCTGATGGTGGTTTCGAAGAGCTTGTCTCCGAAGACCTCACCGATCTCGGCCCGAATGTCCCGGGCAAGAATGGTCCTCCGGTCGTAAAGGGTGATGACTGCGCCGAGAATCTGGAGATCAGGGTTGGCCCGGATCTTGATCTTGTCGACGGTCTCGAGGAGATCGTCGGTCCCTTCGAGGGCGAAATAGCTCGACTGAATGGGGATCAAGACATGGGTCGCCGCCACAAGAGCATTCACCGTGATGATGCCGAGGGTTGGCGGCGTATCGATGATCATGTAGTCGAATCGATCTCGAATCCTCTCGATCTGATCCTTCAACCGGTAGTGGCTGTCGAGCTCCCCGAGGAGCTTGGCTTCGATTTTTGCGAGGGAAATCGCCGCGGGTGCGACCGAGAGGTTTTCGACCTTCTCGGCATCCCGCAACACGTCTTCGATGGGCGCCTCCCCCACCAGGCTCTCGTAGATCGTCAGCTCGAGTCCGTGCACATCGACAAAGGACATCGAGCTGTTGGCCTGGGGATCGACGTCGATCAACAGCGTGCGGAAACCCTTGGAGGCCAGGGCAGCCGCGAGATTGATGGCGGTGGTGGTCTTGCCAACCCCGCCCTTTTGATTCGTAATTGCGATGATCATGGGCGAGGCGGAGTGTACTGACTCGGCAGATCGAGGGTCAAGGATTCCTCGACGACCAGAGCTCCGCCGAGCTCCTTACATGGTGTACTTGCCGAGATCTTCCGGGTTGATTTCTTCCAGCCACTTCTTGAGTTTTTCGTCGTCGCTGAGCTCTTCCTCACTCTCGTCGTTGAGGGCCTGCTCGAGCACATTGTCGGAGATCAGAAGGGGTGCTTCGGCGCGGAGTGCAAGGGCAATCGCATCGCTCGGGCGGGAATCGACAGAGAGCTCTTCGTTGTTGGCCAGAGCCAGGTGGATACGTGCGAAGAAGGTGTTCTCCTCGAGGCCCGTAATCGAGATGCGGACCACCGTGGCACCCAGCTCTTCGATCAGGTTCAACATCAGGTCGTGGGTCATGGGTCGCGGGGGCTCGAAGCCATCCAGTTGCAGCGCGATGGCATTGGCTTCGAAGAGACCGATCCAGATCGGGAGGATTTTTGACTTCTCCTCGTTGCGGAGAACAACAATGGGCACATTGGACCTGGGGTCCATCATCAGGCCCTTGATTTCCATCGGAATGTACTTTTTCTCATCGAACATCTTCTCATCGGACATCGTTCCATTGTGATGGCTTCCATCCAATGGGTCAAGGTGAAGTTCCCTCTTGGAATCGAAACTTCGACCAACCGATTGTCGGCGCGCCGACAATGATGGCCCAAGCTCTACCGTGCGAAATTTCGACTTCGTGCTCGGTAATGTCGCATACCTGGAGCCACCCTTCCCCGATCCAGATCTCGAGATCATTCTCGGCTAGCAAGGGAATGTCGGCGCGCCGCCAATACGCCCCCAGCGCCAGCGGATGTCGGCGCGCCGACAATGGTTAGAACGAGACTACCCCCCGG
>CAZMEL010000428.1:0-4577 GCA_964565225.1 uncultured Thermoanaerobaculia bacterium
CCCGCTTGTTGATCACCGCGGTGCGCGCCGCGGCGCCGAAGTCGTTGTCGCCGGAGCCGCCGCCGGAGTTGATCAACCCCATGCGGCCCATGTAGCAGCCGGCCACCTGGTACCGGCAGAGATCGATCGGATGATCGCTGGAGAGCTGGTCGTAGACCAGGTCGTGGGTCTTGCCGAAGCCGATGGCCCGGTAGCCACCATTGGTCTCGGCCTGCTTCTGCTTGATGATATCGGCACCGATGGTGACCCCGAGGTGATTGGCCTGGCTGGTGAGGTCGGCGGCCGTGTGGTAGTCGACCCCGTCCTTCTTGAACGCCGAGTGGCGCAGGTAGCACCACAGCACCGTCGTCATGCCCAGCTCGTGAGCCATGGCGAAAGCCTCCGAGACCTCCACGATCTGCCGGTTCGAGTGCTCCGAGCCGAAGTAGATGGTGGCACCTACGGCGGCACATCCCATGTCCGCCGCCTGCTGCACGTTGGCGAACATCACCTGGTCGAATTTGTTCGGGTAGGTGAGGAGCTCGTTGTGGTTGACCTTCAGCAGGAAGGGAATTTTGTGGGCATATTTGCGGGCCACCGAGCCGAGCACGCCGAGGGTCGAGGCCACCGCGTTGCAGCCGCCCTCGATCGCCAGCTCGACGATCTTCTCGGGATCGAAGTAGGCCGGGTTGGGCGCAAACGAAGCGCCGGCGGAGTGCTCGATTCCCTGATCGACCGGAAGGATCGAGACGTAGCCCGTGCCACCGAGACGTCCGTGGTCGAAGATGCTCTGGAGATTGCGCAAGACCGGAATCGACCGATCGCTCTGGGCGAGCACACGGTCGATGTAGTCGGGCCCCGGCAGATGCAGCGCAGCGCGGGGGATGGTCTCACACTCGTGACTCAGAAGGGACTCGGCTTCGGACCCGAGCAGATCGGCAACGGAACCCATGGTCTTGGATCTCCCTAAGAATTCGTCCTCGTGATTCCGCCGACCTTAGCAGATTCTCGGGCCAGATTCCCATGCCCGGAGACCTCGCGGCTCAAGCCTGGTACACCGCTTCCGCCTCTTCCACGTCGAGCCGGCTGCCGATGATGAGAGGTACCCGCTGGTGCAGCTCCTCGGGGTCGACCTCGAGAATCGCCTGGCGGCCGGTGGAAGCCGCACCACCCGCTTCCCGAGCGAGGAAGGCCAGGGGGGCGGCTTCGTAGAGCAGGCGGAGCTTGCCCTTGGGTGCGTTGTCGTCGCCGGGGTAGAGAAAGATGCCGCCGTAGAGCAGGGTGCGGTGGAAGTCGGCCACCAGGGAACCGATGTAGCGAGCCTTGTACGGCCGGCCGGCCGACTCGTCGGGGGTCTTGAGGGCTTCGATGTACGCGCGGGTGGGCGCGTCCCAGTGGGCGGAGTTCCCCTCGTTGATGCTGTAGATCTTGCCTCGCTCCGGCATCCGGAGGTCGCGGTGGGAGAGCAGGAACTCGCCGATGCCGGGGTCGAGCGTGAAACCGTGCACCCCCTGGCCGGTCGAGAAGACGAGCATGGTGGAGGTGCCGTAGAGCACGTAGCCCGCACAGACCTGCTGATCCCCGGGCTGGAGAAAGTCTCCCCGGGTGCCGGAGCCGGCCTCGGAGACCCTGCGGTGCACGGAAAAGATGGTGCCGATGTTGATGTTCGCGTCGATATTGCTCGAGCCGTCGAGCGGATCGAACGCCATCACATAGGAGCCTCGGGGTGCGTCGTCGTCGATCGGCACCACGTCGTCTTCTTCCTCCGAGGCCATGGCGCAGAGCAGCCCGGCCCGCGAGAACATGGACTTCAACACATCATTGGCGAAAACGTCGAGCTTCTGCACGGCCTCGCCCTGCACGTTTTCTTGCCCGGTATAACCCAGGATGTCCACCAGGCCGGCCCGGGAAACCTCTCGGTGGATCACCTTCGCGGCCAGGCCCAGATGGCTGAGCAGGGCCGAGAACTCGCCGGTCGCCTCGGGATGATGGCGTTCCTGCTCCATGATGAATCGGGAAAGGGTCATCGAATCCATGGGAAGCTCCTGCCGTTGGTCGCGGACGGGTTGCTCGATGCCGCGGTTATACCGCGCACCTTCGCCCGGCGCAAGCGAGCCGACGAGCCAGTGGCAGCCCCGGAGACGGTATGCAACAATAGCCACCTGGAATCTCCGCCGGTTTTCCGGGACCTTCGCGGCCTCCGCCGTCTCCCGCCGGACTCAGCTCCGTCGGTCTTCACTCTCGGCCCGAGCCCGCCCCGCCCCCGCGCGACCGGCTGTTCACGATTGATCCCACCCCAAAGCTAGGAAGGACGAAGATGAGTGACAAAACTCTGGTGCACTATGAGGTCGAGAACGGTGTCGCCTATCTGACCCTGGACGATCCGCCGGCCAACACCTACACGCACGAAATGATGCGCCAGCTCGACGAAGCGGTGCTGAAGGCTCGGTTCGACGGCGAGGTCTACGTGATCGTGCTGGTCGGTACCGGCGAGAAGTTCTTCTGTGCCGGGGCGAACATCGCCATGTTGCAGACCTCCGAGCCGGTGTTCAAATACAACTTCTGCCTGCACGCCAACGAGACCCTGAACCGCCTCGAGCAGACTCCGAAGCTGGTGATCGCCGCCCTCAACGGACACACCGTGGGCGGAGGCCTGGAGATCGCCATGGCCGCCGACCTGCGGATCGCCCGCCGGGCGAACGGCAAGGACTGCGGCAAGCTCGGCCTGCCGGAGATCAACCTCGGCGTGTTGCCCGGAACCGGCGGCACCCAGCGTCTGTCGCGGATGATCGGAAAGAGTCGATCGATCGAGCTCATGGTGCATGGCAACCTGGTGGACCTCGACTCCGCGAAGGATCTCGGCCTGATCAACCAGATCCTCGACGCCGAGGATCTCGACGGCTGGCGCGCCCAGGTCCACGAGTACGCCACCCAGTTCTGCCCGCCGAACAAGGCGTCCAAAGCCGCCGGCCGGATCAAACGTTCGGTGCAGAGCGGCTGGGAAGTGCCCTTCGAGTCGAGCCTGGCCATCGAGCGGGAGCTGCAGCAGCAGCTCTTCGAAAGCGACGACGCCCGCGAAGGTCTCGACGCCTACGTCAACAAGCGCAAGCCGGAATTCTCCGGCAAATGAGCCGACGTCCCCTGGTGCTCAGCGCACCGGTGCGGACACCGATCGGCAAGTTCGGGGGCGCGCTGGCGTCCCTGAGCGCTGCCGATCTCGGCACCGCTGCCGCGAAAGCCGCCCTTTCTCGGTCCGGCTGTGCGTCGGAGGCGGTGGATCAGGTGATCTTCGGCCACGGGCGCCAGGCCGGTGGTGGCCCGAACACCGCTCGCCAGATCGGCTTCCGCGCCGGAGTGCCTCGGGAGACTCCGGCCTTCACCGTCAACCAGGCCTGCGGCTCCGGCCTGCAGGCGGTGCTCTCCGGTGCCCGGCATCTCCTGCTGGGAGAAGCCCGAGTGGTGCTGGCCGGCGGCACCGAGAGCATGTCGAACACGCCCTACCTGCTGCCCCGGGTCCGCTGGGGTTACCGCCTGGGGCATGCCGAGCTCACCGACGGCATGTATCGCGACGGTTTCAACGACCCCCTCTCCGAGCTGGTGATGGGTGAGACCGCCGAAGAGCTGGCCGAGGAGATGGGCATCGACCGCGAGGCGTCCGACGCCTGGGCGGCGACGAGTCAGCAGCGCTGCGAGGCGGCGCGAGGAGCCGGCCGCTTCGAGGCCGAGATCGAGGCCATCGAGGTGCCGGGGCGCAAGGGCTCGACCACGGTCGGCCACGACGAGCACCCCCGCGACGGTGTGACGCCCGAGCAGCTGGCGCGGTTGAAGCCGGTGTTCCGCGAAGGGGGCCGGGTGACCGCCGGCAACGCCTCGGGGATCACCGACGGCGCGGCCGCCGTCCTGGTCGCCACCGAGGAGGCGGCCGCGGAGCTCTCTCTGCCGGTGGCCGGCCGACTGGTGGACTGGGAGGTCACCGGGGTCGACCCGAGGATCATGGGAATCGGCCCGGTGCCCGCGGTTCGCCGGTTGCTCGACCGGCGCGGGCTCACCCCGTCGGACATCGACCAGGTGGAGCTCAACGAGGCCTTCGCCTGCCAGGTTCTGGCCTGCCTGCAAGAGCTGCCCTTCGATCCCGAGTCCGTGAATCCCGACGGTGGAGCCATCTCCCTCGGCCACCCGATCGGCTGCACCGGCACCCGCATCCTGGTCAGCCTGCTGCACGGCCTCGAGCGCCGCGGCGGTCGCCGGGGCATCGCTACCCTCTGCATCTCGGGAGGTATGGGAATCGCGGCCCTGGTGGAAAGGGACGATGGCTGAGCCGGGTCGGGTCGACCTCAGCGTCGACCGCCGCGTGGCGCGGGTCTCCATCCACCGTCCTCCTCTCAACGTTCTCGACCTGCCCACCATCCAGCGGCTGTCCGAAATCGCCGACGAAATCGCCCGGCGCGACGACGTGCAGCTGGCCGTGCTCGGCGGCGAGGGCAAGGCCTTCTCGGCTGGCGTCGCGGTCGAGATCCATCTTCCCGAAACCATCCCGGCGATGCTGGAGCAATTCCACGGCGCCCTGCGCCGCTGGTGGCACCTGCCCTGCCTGACCC
>CAZMEL010000429.1:0-4490 GCA_964565225.1 uncultured Thermoanaerobaculia bacterium
GGATAGACCGAGGAGACCTGGGCCATGTAGGACATCTCCGAGGGCCCCATGACCTGCAGGGTGGTGCCGAGCAGAGCGTCCTGGATCGCCGGCCGGGCCAGGACCCCGGGGCTCAGAACCGAAGGATTGTCTTCCACGATCTCGTAGAGCTCCTCCAGGGGCCGGGCAGGGCCTTGCTCCCCACGGAGCTGGAAACCATCTTCCGCCCAAACGATTCGGCGCCGCTCCGTGCCCTGCAGGAGAAAGAGCGGGCTCGCCTCCGGCTGGGGTTTGACCTGCAGCGGAAAGCCCCGATCGAGAATGGTCTGCTCTCGGCTCGCGAGGGCCGCGGCGACCTCCTGGCGGCTCTCGACGATTTTGCGAAGCCAGGGCCGCTGCAGCTCCTTGATCTCCGGCAACATGGCGTCGAAGAGCAGGGGAGCCCGCTCGCCGAGAAGGCTGACCAGCAGGCGCGAGAACGCCTCACCGAAGCGAGCGTCGGGCCGGTACCAGCGGCGAGCCCAGTCGATCCCGGGAGCCTGCTCCCCGAGCAGGCTTTCGGCCTCGGCCTCGAGGTCGGGCAGGGTCGGGCCGAAGGTCCGCATACCGAGGGGCAGGAGCGGAGCGGGATCCTCCCCGAGATCGAGCTGGCGCGCTTCGCCCCGGCCGTAGAGGCCGACCCGGGTCATCTCGGTCCAGTCGTGGTCTTCCGTGGCGACCCAGAACACGGCCACGGCGGGCTGGCCGGCGGCGGTCAGCTCCTCGGCCCAGCGTTGCGCCGCGATCATCTTGTTCAGCGAGAGAAGGGGGCCACCCCACAACCCCGGCTGCTGGCCGGTGACCACGACCCGGGTTGCGGGATCGGCCAGTCGTTGCGCCTTTTCTGCCGCGGCAGGGTGACCGTAGCCGGCATTGGCGGTGGCGAGGGCCGCCGCGAGGGCCTCGCGGTCGACCTCGGGCACGGGACCGGTGGGCCGTTCGCCGGGCATGAGGAAGTGGAGCGGCTCGAGCAGATCCCGATGCTCGCCTCGCAGCCAGGCGGACGGGATCTCGGGAAGCCGGCCGGTGGCCAGCAGATCAGTCTCGAGCGGGTTTGGTTCCGACGAGGATGAGGCGTTCACTCTCACGGTCGAAGGGATCTCCCTGGAAGTTTCCGAAGTGATTCTCGACCTCGAGCCCCGCCCAGCGCAGCCCGATCGTGACCTCTTCGCGGGTGTAGGCTCGAACGCTTTCCACATACGTGCTCGAGGCTTTCCCGGTTGCCTCGATCCGCATGCGCTTGTTGATCCGCCGGGTCCGGGGATCGAACCAACGCTCGATATGGACCTCTCGCCCGGCGATTTCCTGGACCTCTTTCGCGCGCAGCTCCTCGAGCACCCGGTCTCGGTTCAAGAAGTCGATCAGGAAACGGCCCTTGGGACGGAGCACCCGGGTGATCTCCTCGAGCACGCGGAAATTCTCCCGCTCGCGCTCGAAGTAGCCGAACGAAGTGAAGAAGTTCAGGAGCCAGTCGAAGCTCGATGCGGCGAACGGCAGGCTACGCATGTCACCGGCGACACAGGGAACCCGGGGCGGATGGGCGAGAAGGGTCAAGGAGAGATCGATCCCCAGGGTGCGATATCCTTCGCCGCGCAGGGTCGCCGTATGGCGCCCCGCTCCGCAGGCCAGATCGAGCACCGAGCCGGGTGTTTCTCCTCGGGCCACGAAGCGGCGAACGAACTCGACCTGACGGCGGGCCTCGCCCTCGTCACGATGGGCGTAGAGCTCCAGGTATTCTTCGCCGAACCATTCTTTGTACCAAGCCATGGGAGCGCCAGTTTAACCGCTTTGGATCGCAGCCGACGAAATGTTGAGCATCGGATCTCTCACCATCGACCCGCCTCTCTTTCTCGCTCCCATGGCCGGAGTGACCGATCGGGATTTCCGCAAGATCATCAAGCGGATCGGCGGGGTCGGCGTGGTGACCATGGAATTCATCTCCTCCCGCGGCCTGATGGCGGGAGAGCGGCGGGTCACCCAGCTGCTCTCCTACAGCGAGGAAGAACGCCCGCTCTCGATCCAGATCTATGGCTCCGACCCCGACACGATGGCCGAGGCGGCGCGGGTGGTGGAGGAGCGAGGAGCCGACCTGTGCGACATCAACATGGGCTGCCCTGCCAACAAGATTCTCAAAGGTTGTGCGGGTGCCGCTCTCATGGGAGATCTGGATCTGGCGGAGCGGATCATCGCCACGGTGCGCAAGAACATCCGAATTCCGCTCACGGTGAAGTTCCGGCTCGGCCTCGACGACCGGCGCCGCAACTTCCTCGAGCTGGGAAGGATCTGCGAGGCCAATGGCGTGGACGCCGTGGCCATGCACGGTCGCACGGCCAAGCAGATGTACCGAGGCGGGGTCGATTGGTCCGAGATCAAGCGGCTCAAGGAAACCCTGAGCATTCCCGTGCTCGGCAACGGTGACGTGCGGGAGCCGGAAGATGCGGAGCGCCTGCTGCGGCAGACCGGCTGCGACGGCGTGATGATCGGCCGCGGCGCGACCCGCAACCCCTGGATCTTCCGGCAGATCGCGGCCCGCCTCTCCCACGGCGAGATTCCCCAACCCACTCTCGAGGACCGCCGCCAGCTGATTCTCGATCACTTCCGGACAGTGATCGATCGAGAAGATCCCACCTTCGCCCGCTTCAAGCTCTGCACCTTCACCAACTGGTACAGCCGGGGATTGCCCGGCGGTCATCGCCTGCGGAAGCAGATCCAGACCCTGCCATCCCTCGAGAGCTTTCTCGAGGCGATCGATCGATTCTTCGATCAGCTCGTGCTCGAGGAGGCGGCCTGATGAAAACCCACGAGGTCGATCTACCCACCGATCCGCGGGAGTCCCTCCAACACCTGGCGAAGACCGCGGAGATGTGGGGTGCCCAGTGGGAACCCGACGGAGATTCCGGGGGGCACCTGGAGATTCCGGTCATGGCCGGGCTGCGGCGAGGCTGGGTGCTGGGGCGGGTCGAGGTCACTCGGCAGCCCGCGGGCTCGCGGTTGGTCTTCTTCGAAGAAGACAGCGTGTACCGGGTCCAGATGGCGGCGGTCTTCATTTTGATCCTCGCCGCCTGCGGAGCTCTCACGACTTTGATCGCCCCGCTCTTTCCGCGGCTCCTGGGTCTCGTGCCGATGAGCATGATGCTGTGCATCGGCGCCTGGTTCTTCGTGGTGGCCCGGTTGCGGAACAGCGGCCCCGAGGAATTCTTCGAGGAGCTCGCGGGGGAGCAACCCGAAGCCACTTCGGATTGAGACTCCCTGCGCCGACTCCGGGGCGGGAATTCGGGAGCCATCGATTTTGTTATAGTCTTCGAAGGCCAGATCCGTATCGGGGTCTAGCCGATTTCGACTCCCGGGGGCGCACCGGTTTCGACGGGGAGCAAGCAGGCCCGGAGTTGCGTGCCGGATTTCCATCCGTCAAATGGAAAACAACACAACTGCCAACGATAACTTGGCCCTGGCGGCAGCTTAAGTCGCCCGTCCCGTCGATGAGCCCTGATCTGCGGCTCGCGGCGGGGCGACACTAAAGTAGATCAAAGGGTACTGCGGGCCCCGCGTCGTACCCGGATCTTTGCAGGGGCTGGCCGAGACGACGGAGTCCTTCCGCCCAAGCGACTCGGCGAGAACCGAAAGGGAAGGATACGCACGTAGACGCTTCGGTTCTGAGCTTTTCGGACGTGGGTTCGACTCCCACCGCCTCCACCATACCTCTCCCTCCCGAACACTGGGCCGAGCGGGCTGCCCGCGGAAACGGCACAACTCACCTCGGACCACCGCCACGTACCCGCTCCAGGCAGCGGGCCACCACCTCGATCTCCTCGGCCCCGGGCCCCACGATTTCCCGGAGAAAGCACTCGGTCTCTGCTCGCAGAGCCTCGTGGTGGTCGATCAAGGGAACGTATTTGTTGTGCCGGTACTTCCGGTCGACCCGCACGCAGCCCTTCGCGGCCAGCCGCCGTAGCAGCACGTTCACGGTCTTGTAGAAGACCTCGTAGGCGTCATCGTCGCGGCTACAGCCGTAGCGGATCGACTCTTGGAAAAGGATCTCCTGCACCGACGGACGGCCGTGCCGCCAGCAAGCGCGCATCACGTCCCACTCGGCCTCGGTCATGCGCGGGAGCGCGGAGCCGCGCCGGGCAACGCTCATTCCCAGGGCTCCTCCGGGCCAACCATGTCCTCCAGCCGTACCTCGGCCACGCTCACACCTCGGTTCCCTGCTCCACCAGCCAGCTCAGCCACACCGGCCGGCGGCACCGGGCGTTTTCGGCGATCTGGTGAGCCAGCGCCGCTCCAGGCCGGCGGGCCGCTCCGTCCACCCGGGAATCTCGCTCCAGCGATCTTGGGTATGCCGCGAGCACGTTGGCAGGGCAAGGGCATCAACTCCCACTCGTACCGGGCCAGCCGCGGCGGTACGGTGGTGCGTTCTGTGTGCTCGGCCCTCATCAGTGCACCTTCTCCGGGTCGGTGATGGCCCCCTCCAG
>CAZMEL010000430.1:0-4463 GCA_964565225.1 uncultured Thermoanaerobaculia bacterium
GCACGAAGAGCACCGGCATCAACACCAGGGCCGTGCGTTCGATACCCTTGCGCACCCCCAGCACCACCACGGCGATGGTGATCGCCATCAGCGCCAGGTGATAGATCACCGCCGAGGAGCCCGAGGACACCTCGGCAAAACGCTCGGCCGGAGTCGGTGAGAGGCCCGTCGACACGGCGTCGAGGGCGTAGCGCAGGGTCCAGCCCGCGATCACCGAGAAGTAGGAGAGGATCACCAGGGGAGTGAAGATGTAGAGCATTCCGAGAGGAGCCCAGCCGCTTCCACCCACCGCCCGCAACGCCCCCAGAGGCGACTTCCTCGTCCGCCGGCCCACGATCAGCTCTGCCGTCATCATCGGCACGCCGAGCAGCAGGGTCAGAAACAGGTAGAGCACCACGAACGCCGCCCCCCCACCCTCCGAGACCTGGTAGGGAAACCGCCACATATTCCCCAGCCCGATCGCGCTCCCCGCCGCGGCCAACACGAATCCCAGCCGGGTGGCGAAGAGCTCGCGGCCCGGGGAATCAGGAGCAATGGAGTCTGAACGGTACGGTTTCGGCACCCCCGCACTGTGCCAAATGGGGGACGAGGAGGTCAAGCGGGGAGTGCGGTCCTATCGCCGATGCCGTTGCCAGCTGGGAGCCATACGTGCCCGACGTCTCTTGCCAGCTCTCGCTGGCCAGCCCGAGAGCACGGCATCAGGTTTGCGTCAGGCCTGCCTCTTGGCGCGCTCTTTTCTTGATCTCGTTCATGTCGAGGGGGCCAGCGATCCCGCTCTTCTCCCCCTCGATCAGGGCACGGCGAAGCGCTTCGATCTTCTGCTCGTGTTCTTCCAACAGGCGTAGGCCCGAACGGATCACATCTGTCGCGTTTGCGTAGCGGCCGGTCTCGACCTGCGAGGTCACGAAGGCGTCGAAGTGGTCACCGAGGATGAAGGAGGTGTTCTTGGGCATGGGGATCGATCCTCTGATTGTTCCCGGTTACGATACCATATCGTGGTATTTTGGCGGTGCAAGCCTGGCAACGGCAGCGAGATCCGTCCTTTTCGAGCACCGGGTTTCGGTGGTACATTGGCTCGGGGTGTTCTGTCCAACCTCATCCAAACAGCGGGAGTTTCATGGAAGTCTTCGCGCAGATCCACGAGCACGACTATGAGCAGGTCGTGTTCTGCAATCACAATAGCTCTGGCCTGCGGGCCATCATCGCCATTCACGATACGACCCTGGGGCCGGCTCTCGGTGGCGTGCGGATGCGTCCGTTCGCCTCGGAGGCGGAGGCGCTCGAAGATTTGCTGCGCCTGGCCCGGGGCATGACCTACAAGGCCGCGATCTCCGGGGTGAGCCTGGGGGGCGGCAAGTCGGTGATCATCGGTGATCCGAGGACCCAGAAGACCGAGGCTGCCCTGCGCGCCTTCGGGCGGTTCATCGACTCCTTGGGCGGCCGGTACATCGCCGGGCAAGACATCGGCACCGACTCTCACGACATGGCCGTGCTGAAGGTGGAGACTCCTCATGTGAGCTGTGTGCACCGCAAGGTCGGTGGCGCCGGGGACCCTTCGTTCGCCACGGCCTACGGGGTGACGGCCGGGATCCGGGCGGTGCTCAAGGCGACGACCGGGAGCGATTCCCTGAAGGGACGACGGATCGCTCTGCAAGGGGTCGGGCACGTGGGCTCGTTCGTGGCCAAGTACTGCCGCGACGACGGTGCCGAGCTGTTGGTGGCCGACGTGGCGCGGGCGAATGCGGAGAAAGTGGCGGCCGAGCTGGGAGCGGAGGTGGTGGAGCCCGACGCGATCTACGACGTGGAGTGCGACGTCTTCTCCCCCTGCTCGATCGGTGGCATTCTCGACGACGACACCATTCCCCGGTTGCGCTGCGCGGCCATTGCCGGTGCGGCGAACAACGTGCTGCGGGAGCCGCGGCACGGAGACGCCCTGAAAGAGCGGGGCATCGTGTACGGGCCCGACTACCTGGTGAACTCGGGCGGGCTGATCCGCTGCCAGCAGGAGGTGCGCTCGCCGGATATCGACGACGAGCGGGTGCTGCAGCAGGTGGGGCAGATCTACGACCAGGTGCTCGAGGTGGTTCGTATCGCCGACGAGCGCGGCATCTCCACCGCCGAGGCCGCCGACAGGATGGCCGAGGAGCGTATTGCCGCCTTGCGCGCCGTGGCCGGCATCCGCGGCCCGGGACGCCCACCGGGAACCGGGCGGGAGACGGTGCGGTGAGCGAGCGCCCGCCGAAGGTGATCGTCACCCGCCTCGGTCTCGACGCCCACGACCGGGGCAGCCGGATCGTCGCCGCCTACCTGCGCGACGCCGGCATGGAGGTGGTCTACACCGCGCCCTGGAAGAAGATCGCCGAGCTGGTGACCCTGGCCCTCGAAGAAGACGTGGACGTGATCGGCATCAGCAGCCTGGCCACGGACCACCTGCTCATCCCCGCACTCATGGACGCCCTGCGCGCCGAGGATCTCGGCCACGTGGGGGTCGTGGTGGGCGGCATCATCCCCGACGTCGACGAGCCCATGCTGCTCGATGCGGGAGTGGCGCGGGTCTTTCACCCGGGAGTGAGCCGCGAAGAGATCGTACGCACCGTCGAAGAGCTGGCCGGTGAGGCCCGGGCCGGCCGAGACGACGTCTGAAGGGAGAAATCATGGCGAAGGTGCAGAGCTTGCCCGAACCCGTGGAGACGGCCGACGAGGTCGCCGAGCCGGACCGCGAGACCTGGGAGCGAGAGTACGCGGCCCGTATGGGCCCGGAAGACGAGCGGCGCAACCGCTCGGGCATCCCGATCCAGCCCCTCTACACTGCCGAGGACTGGCAAGGCGATCCGGAGCGCGACCTCGGGTATCCGGGGCAGCCGCCGTTTACCCGGGGTATCTACCCCTCCATGCATCGCGGTCGACCCTGGAGCCAGCGCCAGCTGATCGGCATGGCGACCCCGGCGGACTTCAACCGGCGCCAGCGCGAGCTGATCGCTGCGGGGGCTACGGCCGCGAGCCTGATCCCCTGCAACTCGGTGTTCCGCGGCTACGACATGGACGAGGTGGAGCCGGTGCTGCTCGGCACCTGCGGCACCACGGTGAACACCGTGGACGACATGGCCGCCTGTTTCGACGGGATTCCCCTCGACGGTATCTCTATCGGCCTCAACGATCCGGTGCCGATGACCCTCTCGGCGCTGCTGCTCGCCCATGCCCGGCGCACCGGGGTGTCTTGGAAAGCATTGCGCGGTACCTCGAATCAGAGTGATTACATCTCCCACTTCGCGGCCTGCAACATGTTCTTCCGCCTGGCCCTGCCCGGCTCGCGCCGGGTGCTGGTGGATCACATCGCTTTCATGAATCAGAACGTGCCGGGTTGGAACCCGCTCTCGGTGGTCGGGCAGCACATGCAGCAGGCGGGGGCGACCCCGGCCCAGGCCATGGCCTTCACCCTGTCGACGGCGATCCAGTACGCCGAGGATTGCATCGGGCGCGGTATGGATCCCGATGCGTTCCTGCCCCGTTTCACCTTCTTCTTCGACATCTCCATCAGCTTCTTCGAAGAAATCGCCAAGTTCCGCGCCGGCCGCCGATTGTGGCAGCGCATCGTGCGCGAGCGTTTCGGGGCCGAGGATCCCCGCTCCTGGCGGTTCAAGTTCCACGCCCAGACCTCGGGCACCGACCTCACCCGCCAGCAGCCCCTGAACAATGTGGTGCGGGTGGCGGTGCAGGCCATGTCGGGTATCTTCGGCGGTCTGCAGTCCCTGCACACCGACTCCTACGACGAAGCCCTGAGCACCCCGGCGGCGGGTGCCGCGAGAGTGGCGGCGAGCACCCAGAACATCCTGCGCGAGGAAGCCCACCTCGACGACGTGATCGATCCTCTGGCCGGCTCGTACTACGTGGAGTCCCTCACCGACGCCATGGAAGAGGAGATCGAGAAGGCGATCGCCCAGATCGATACCGCCGGGGGCATGTACGCGGCGGTGGAATCGGGCCTGGTGCAGAGCCTGATCGGTGAGTCGGCCCTGGCCTTCCAGGAGAAGGTGGAGAGCGGCGAGCAGACGGTCGTAGGGGTGAACGCCTACCAGGTCGAGGAAGATGCCAGCGCCCGTTCGCCCTTCGAGCGTCCCGACCCGGCGGAGATCGCGGCGCAGCTCGAGCAGCTCGCCACCTACAAGGCCGAGCGGAGCCAGGACTCGTTGCGCCGCGGGCTCGACGCCCTGGCGGCCGCGGCCAACAGCGACGATCAAAACGTCTACGGTGCGGTGGTCGACGCGGCCCTGGCCGGGGCGACCCACGGCGAGATCGTCGCTTGCCTGCGGAAAGAGATGGGTTTCGGACAACCCCTGACCCTGGTCTGAGCCTCGGTCGTGACGACTCGGCGCGCCCCCGGCTCGAAAGAAGATTCCCTGATCGCCGGGCTCGTGGCGGGCGACCGGCGCTGCCTGGCGCGGGCCATTACCGCGGTAGAAAAC
>CAZMEL010000431.1:0-4435 GCA_964565225.1 uncultured Thermoanaerobaculia bacterium
GTTCCGTCGGGCACGGCCACCACTGCATCGGACATCAGGATCGGCGCCCGCCGCAATGTCGGCAACTCCGGGTCCGAGTTCCTGATGAACGGCGAGATCGACGAGGTGATGATCGTGGGTCGCGCTCTGACCTCCGGAGAGGTGGCGGGGCTCTACAACGGGGGAGCGGGCCGGATCGTCCTCGACTACCCCAACAACCGGCCACCGATCTTCGAGACGGCGGGCCGAGGCGGTGTCGGGCTCCTGGGGCTTACGGGATTCGCCGCCACCGCCGGCCCGAGCCACGAAGGAGACTTCGGCTTCCAGCTCTCGGTGGACGGCGCCAGCTGGCAATTCTGGGACGGGGCCGCCTGGGTGGCCGCTTCCGACGGTGATCTCAACGACGCGGCCACGGTGAACGCCCGGATCGGCGCCTTCGATGTCGGCGCCGACCAGGTCTTCGTGCGCGCCTTCCTGCTCTCCGACGGTACCGAGCGGGTGGAGCTCGACCAGGTCTCGATCACCTTCGATCGCCTCTCGGATCTGCCGGCCTTCACCCTGGCCGGGGAGACGGCGAGCCTCGATCTCGCTCCGGGGGCCGATGTGGTCTGCACCTTCCGCAACCAGCAGGACACCGGGGGCACCGGCACCGTGGTGCTGGTGCAGCGCAGCGATCCGGCCGATGGCACCGATTTTCCCTACAGTGGTGACCTGGGCACCTTCGGCCTCGACTTCGCCCTTCCCGACGATGGCGATACCGTACCCGGGAGCCTGAGCTTCGGTGGCCTGGCGCCCGGGAGCTATGCCGTATCCCAGGATCCTCTCGCCGGATGGACCCTGGCGGACCTCGCCTGTAGCAGCGACGATCCGGGAGATACCTCCCTCGTCGCGGGCTCCACGGTGACCCTCGATGTCGACGCCGGGGAGACGTTGATCTGTACGTTCGACCATCTCCGGCTGCTGACCCAGATCACCGACACCGACGGCACCCTGCGAGACAACGCCTGGGTGGCGGTGAACGGCGACGGCGCGGTGGCGAGCTTCACCTCGACCCGCAACCTGACGGGTGGTAACCGCGACCTCTCGAGCGAGATCTTCGTGCGCACGGTGGCGGGCTTCGAGCAGATCACCGCGGTGGCGGCGCCGGCCGAGCACGCCGGAAAATCGGCTCTGTCGCGGGACGGCCGGTTCGTGGTCTTCGAGTCGTCAGCCGATCTCCTGGGGACCAACGCCGACGGCAACCTCGAGCTCTTCCGCCACGATCGCCAGCTCGACGACACCGTGCAGCTGACCTTCACCACCGCCTGCGGCAACGCCGAGCCCTCGGTTTCCGACGACGGCCAGCGGGTTGCCTTCATGAGCAACTGTGGCGACCTGGTACCGGGTTTCAACGGCGACGGAAATCTGGAAGTGGTGGTGTGGCACGGCGGTGGTCTGAGCGTGGTGGAGACCGCCGGCTGCGAGAGCCTGGAGCCGAGCCTGGCCGGGGCGGCCGGAGATCTCGTGGCTTTCCACTCCGACTGCGCCGCGCCCTACGGCATGGGCAATATCGACCGCAACCAGGAGATCTACCTCTGGCAGTGGAGCGCCGGTGCCGCCGGCTACACGCAGCTCACCGACTCCGCGGCCCTGGCCGGGGTGTTCAACGAGACCGTGTCGATCAGCGGCGACGGCGAGGTGCTGGCCTACACCAGCAGTGGCGACTACGTGGGTGGCAATGGCGACCAGAGCGCCGAGGTGTTTCGCCACGACCGGGGAACCGGCCTCACCGAGCAGCTCACCGATCGTGGAATTTTCGTGTCGCACTCTTCGGCCGCCCTCGACCGCGAGGGGCGCCACGTCGCCTTCGAAGTCCTCGACTTCCTCGGCGGCCTGATCGGTGAGATCCACCATGTCGACGGGGCGACGGGTGTGGCGTCGGTGGTGGCCCGGGACCCGGTCGGCAGCAGCGAGTTTCCCGCCACGGCGGCCACGGCCAGTGGCAAGGCGGTGATCTTCTTCGAATCGTCGGGCGATTTCTCGGGCGCTGCGGGCGCCGGCAACGGCGACGGCAATGTGGAGATCTGGCGTGTCGTGGTGGAGCCACCTGGGGTACCATCTCCCACCACACGTCTGTCGCGTGGATCCACCGAACCTCCGACATCCGCCGCCGTGCCCGCATCGCCGGCCGCGGTCCGGGAGCCCGTCGATGCTACGAAGCCCGAGCCCGTCCTTCGTCTACCCGCCGACCCTGGCCGTCGTCGCCTTGTCCTGCCTCGCGGCAGTGCCGGGGCTGCACGCCGGTGAGCTCACCCTCGAAGCGATCTTCCAGGAGCACGCCGACGGCCGCCAGGCCCGGGACCTGGAGTTTCGCCCGGAGAGCGGGCAGCTCTTCTACAGCTGGGATGCCGGTGATGGGGAGCAGCTCTGGCTGCAGGAGCCGGGGAAGGAGGCGAAGCCCTTGCTCTCGCCGTCGGATCTCGGGGCGGAAGAGCTCGACGACCTCTCGGCGCTGCAGTTCTCCCCCGACGGGGAATGGTTGCTCTACCGGCACGACGACGATCTACATCTCTACGAGCTGGCCACCGGTGAACGGCGCCAGCTGACCACGGACGAGGCGGAGGAGGAAGATCCCCTCTTCGCCCCCTCGGGGGAGCGGCTCGCCTTCGTGCGCGACGAAGACCTCTACGTCTACGAGCTCGCCGAGGGTACCGAACGCCGCCTGACCACCAGCGGCGAGCCGGGCGTGGTGTTCAACGGCACCACCGACTGGGTGTACTGGGAAGAGATCTGGGGCAGGGTCTCCCGCGGCTACTGGTGGAGCGGTGACAGCCGCCGCCTGGCGTACTACCACATCGACGATCGCCACCTCTCGGTCTATCCGCTGGTCGACACCGGTCCGGTGGTACCGGAGGTCGAGGAGCAGCGATATCCGAAGGCCGGGGCCGCGCTTCCCGAGGTGGAGGTGCGGGTCTACGATCTCGACACCGACAAGGATTTGCGCCTCGCCACCCACGAGGATCCCGACACCTATCTGGCCCGGGTCCACTGGCATCCGGGCCACGAGAAGCTGGTGATCGAGCGCCTCGATCGCGACCAGACCCGGCTCGACCTCTTGCTCTGTGAGGCCGCCAGCGGCGACTGTGGCGATCTCTACCGGGAAACCTGGCCCACCTGGATCAACCTCGGCGACGAGATGACCTTTCTCGACGACGGGCGTTTCCTGTGGAGCTCGGAGAAGAGCGGCTGGAAGCAGCTCTACCTGCACGGCGCCGACGGCCGCGAAATCCGCCAGCTCACCCCCGAGGGATGGTCCCTCACCGGGTTGCCCCTGGTGGAAGAGGAGAACGGCAACTTTCTCTTCACCGCCTATTCCACGGCGGAGCTCGGGGCCGCCGAGCGCCATGTCTTCCTCGGATTCCTCGACGGCCGCCCCGCCCGGCAGCTGACGCGAGAACCCGGCTGGCACCGGGTGCTTGCGGCGGCGGGCAAACACTGGGTGCACGCCAACAGCGATGCCGATACGCCGGAGGTTCTGGTGTGGCGCGATCTCGACGGCGCCGAGGTCGTGGAGCTCCCGTCGGTGCCGCCGGAGGCGTTCGACCCGGCGGAGCTTCCCCACTGGGAGATCTTCACCCTGCCGGGGCCCGGAGGCTCGCGCCTGCCCGCCCGCATGTTGAAGCCGGCGGGCCTCGACCCCGCGAAGAAGGTACCGGCGGTGATGTACCACTACGGCGGGCCCGCCTCGCAAGTGGTCGAGAACCGCTGGTCCCGAGGTCGGGCGCGCTCCCTGTGGCACAAATACCTGGCGACCCGGGGTTATCTCGTGCTCTCGGTCGACAACCAGGCGTCGAGGTATTTCGGCAAGAAGGGCGAGGATCTCCTGCACCGGCGTTTCGGTGAGGTGGAGATGCAGGGGCAGCTGGCGGGCGTGGAATACCTGAAGTCCCTCCCCTACGTGGACCCCGATCGAATCGGCCTCTGGGGCTGGTCGGGAGGCGGCTCGAACACCCTCTACAGCCTGCTGCACAGCCCGGGAGTGTGGGCAGCGGGTATCTCCGGGGCGCCGGTGACCCACTGGCACTACTACGACGCCATCTGGACCGAGCGTTACTTCGACCATCCCGAAGAAAATCCCGACGGCTACGAAGCCTCCTCGGCCCTCACCGCGGCCGAGAGCCTGGCCGATCCCCTGCTCCTGATCCACGGCACCGGCGACGACAACGTACACCCCCAGAACACCTACAACCTCATGGACCGGTTGATCCGCGCCGGCAAACCCTTCGAGGTGGCGATCTACCCGAACGAAGGACACGGTGTGGGGCGCAACGAACCGGAGATCCAGCACCACCTCTACGCCCGGATGACCGAGTTCTTCGGCCGCCACCTGCAACCCGGAAACTAGTGGCCCGTGCGGAAAGCTCGGTGAAGTTTCCACGAGTAGTTTTTGTTCCTGGCAAGGCGGGGCGACATAGGA
>CAZMEL010000432.1:0-4421 GCA_964565225.1 uncultured Thermoanaerobaculia bacterium
AGGTCCTGCTCGGCCGGATCTCGGGCCAGACCGATCTCTGCATCGGCACTCCCGTCACCGGACGAGAGCAGCTAGAGCTGGAACGGCTGGTGGGCTTCTTCGTCAACACCCTGGTGATCCGGATCGAGCTCGGAGACGGCCCCTCGTTCCGCGATCTCCTGCAGCGGGCCCGGGAGCGGGTGCTCGAGGCGCGGGCACACCAGGATCTCCCCTTCGAGAAGCTGGTCGAGGAGCTGAATCCGGAACGCGACCTCTCCCACTCGCCCCTCTTCCAGGTGATGTTCACCGTGCAGCACACCCACGGCGACGGAGGGGCGCCGATGGACGATCAGGCCCCGGATTTCGGCCTCGACACGGCCAAGTTCGACCTCACGCTCTCTCTGGTACGTGGCGAAGGGAGCCTGACCTGCGGAATCGGTTACAGCTCCGATCTCTTCGACCCCGAGACCATCGACCACTTCCTCGAGAGCTACGAAGCGCTCCTGCGCTCGATCGTCCGAGCGCCAGAAACGCCGATCTTCGAGCTCGAGACCGTCTCGAGCCCGAGGCAGCGACAGCTCCTGGAATCCTGGACCGGTGGCGAGACACCGTTTCCGGCCCGCCCGCTGTACCGGCTCTTCCACGAGCAGGCGATCCGAACCCCCGACGCCATCGCCCTCGAAGCCGAAGGGCGGCGCCTCACCTACGGCGAGCTCGACGAAGCCGCGAGCCGTATGGGCAGGGTCTTGCGCCGCCGCGGGGTGGCTGCGGGGGCGGCGGTCGGGATCGCCGTCGAGCCGTCGGTGGAGCTGATCGTCGCGACCCTCGCCACGATCGCCGCCGACGGCTGTTACGTGCCCCTCGACCTCGACTACCCGGCCGAGCGGCTGCAGTCGATGCTCGAGGACGCCCGGGTCTCCCACGTGGTGATCTCCACGGCTCGGCGTGAGGAGCTGCCCGAGACCCACCCGGTTCGCCGCCTGGCGGCGACCTGCCCCGAGCGGGACGCGGCCGAGATCGCCGCAGCTCCGAGCACCCCGCCGACGAGCGCCGCCAGCCCCGAGCACCCGGCCTACGTGATGTACACCTCGGGCTCTACCGGCCGCCCCAAGGGAATCTCGGTGCCCCATCGCGCGGTGGCCCGCCTCGTCTGCAACACCAACTATGTCGATCTCGGCCCCGACGACCGCATCGCCCAGGCTTCGACCCCTATTTTCGATGCCGCGACCTTCGAGATCTGGGGCGCTCTGCTCAACGGTGGTCGGCTGGTGATCTTGCCCCGGGATCTGATGCTCGACCCGGTGCGAATGCGTGCCGAGCTCCGGCAGCTGGAGATCACGACCCTGTTCCTGACCACCTCTCTCTTCCACCAGCTGGTGGCTGCCGATCCGACGATGTTCGCCTCGTTGCGGCAGCTGGTGGTCGGCGGCGAGGCGATCGATCCCGAGCGCGCTCGTCAGGTGCTCGCCGCCGATCCGCCCGCCCGGCTGGTCAATGGCTACGGCCCGACGGAGAACACCACCTTCTCGACCTTCTTCGAGATCGATCACGTGGACGAAGGGGCCGCCTCGGTCTCCATCGGCCGGCCGATCTCCAACTCCACGGCCCGAGTGCTCGATTCCCGGCTCCGTCCCTTGCCACCCGGCGCCTTCGGTGAGCTCTTCCTCGGCGGTCTCGGCCTCGCCCACGGCTATGTCGGTCGGCCCGCCCTCACCGCTGCTGCCTTCGTTCCCCATCCCTTCTCCGAGCGCCCCGGGGAGCGCCTGTATCGCACCGGCGATCGGGCGCGGTGGACCTCCGAGGGCCGGCTCGAGTTCTACGGCCGCATCGACCAGCAGGTGAAGATCCGCGGCTTCCGCATCGAGCTCACGGAGATCGAGGCCGCCCTGTCCTCCCATCCGCAGGTGGCTGCCGCGGCCGTGATCGTGCGTGAGGACACTCCGGGCGACCGCCGCCTGGTCGCTTGTTTCCGCCCGGCACCGGGCACCGTCGTCGAGACCACGGAGCTTCGCCAGCACCTGAGCCAGCGGCTCCCGGACTTCATGGTGCCCGCAACCTTCGTACCCTTCGACGAGCTTCCCATGCTGCCGACCGGAAAGATCGACCGCAGGTCCCTGGGCGAGCATCCCCTGGTCGAGGCCGACCGGCCCCGGGCCGGCCTTGGCGACGACGAGCCGCGCACCGAGATCGAGGCCCGGCTGGCCGAGCTCTGGTCCGAGCTCTTCTTTTCCGGCTCCGCCGACGACCCGAGAGTCGGCATCCACGAGAGCTTCTTCGAGCTCGGCGGCCATTCCCTGCTCGCCATCCGCCTGCTCTCGCAGGTGCAAAGGGTCTTCGGAGTCGAGGTTCCGGTGCGGGACCTCTTCGAGAACCCGACGATCGCCGCCCTGGCCGTGAAGGTCGAGCACGCCCGGGCCGAGGGCTCGGGAATCGCTCTCCCGGCGATCGAACGGATCTCCCGAGGGGCACCCTTGCCCCTCTCCTTCGCCCAGCAGCGACTCTGGTTCCTCGATCGCCTGGAGCCCGGTGGCACGGCCTACAACATTCCTCTCGTCTCCCGACTCGACGAGCACCTGGATGTCGAGCGTTTCCGCCGCGCCGTGTCGGAGATCGTCCGCCGGCACGAGGTTCTGCGCACGGTCTTCGCCACCGGCAACGACGGCGAGCCGGTGCAGGTGGTACTGCCCGAGGTCGAGGTGGCGCTGCCGCTGGTCGACCTCCGGGCCCTGCCCGCTGCCGCCCAGGCGCAGCAGACCCGCGAGTGGAGCAACGCCGAAACTCGGCGTCCCTTCGACCTCACCGCAGGCCCCCTGCTACGCCTCCTGGTCCTTCGCGGTACCGGCCCCGAAGGTGCCGAGACCGACACCCTGGCGATGACCATGCACCACATCGCTTCCGATGCCTGGTCGATGGAAGTGTTCTACCGCGAGCTCTCGGCTCTCTACCAGGCCTTCGCGGCCGGCGAGCCCTCACCCCTCGCCGAGCTCCCGGTGCAATACGCCGATTTCGCCAGCTGGCAGAGGAGCCATCTGCGAGGGGAGATTCTCGAGCGGGAGGTGGCCTACTGGCGCCGTCAGCTCACCGGAGCCCCGCCGGTCCTCGAGCTCCCGACCGACCACCCGCGCCCCGCGGTGCAGAGCTTCCGCGGCGGTTACGCTCCCTTCGAGCTCGACACCTCGACCCACGAGGCTCTCCGCCGGCTCGCACATCGTCAGGGCTGTACCCTGTTCACGGTCTTCGCCGCGGCCTTCCAGTGGCTCCTCCACCGCCTCAGCGGCCAGGACGACCTCACCCTGGGCACACCGACCGCCGGCCGTGGGCCCTGGGAAGTCGAGGGGTTGATCGGATTCTTCGTCAACACCCTGGTGCTGCGCTCGCGAATCGAGCCGGGCAAGACCTTCCTACAATTCCTGGAGCAGACCCGGGAAACCGTGCTCGACGCCCAGACCCACCAGCTGCTGCCCTTCGAGAAGCTGGTGGAGGAGCTGGAGCCCGAGCGTCGCCTCTCCCACTCGCCCCTGTTCCAGGTGATGCTCGCGTACCAGAGCCGGGCCCTGGCTCCGGTCGGCGGAGCGGCGGCGGTCCCCGAGCACGAGGGCCCCGGAATCGATCCCGGTGCTGCCAAATTCGATCTCACTCTCTTTCTCACCGAGACTCCGGAGGGGGTCCGGGGCACACTCTCGTACGCCGCCGATCTCTTTGCCCCCTCGACCATCCAGCGCTGGTTGGGCACGCTCCAGACCCTCCTCGAGGCGGCTGCCCACACTCCCGAGCTACGCCTGGACGCCCTGGAGTCTCTGCCTTCCGCACAGCGCCACCAGGCGCTCGTGGAGTGGAACGATGCCCCCTCCGAGCCCACCGCTCTGCCGCTGCTCCTCGAGGCCTTCGACACCCGGGCCGCAGAAGGCCCGGAGGTGACGGCCCTGGTGACGCCGGACGGATCGCCGGTGGCCTACCGAGATCTCGCGCTGGCTTCGCGCCGGATGGCCGCTCGCCTCGCCGCCTCGGGAGCTCGCCGCGGAGACCGCATCGCCCTCGAGCTCGACCGCTCCGCCGAGCTCGTGGCGGCCCTCCTGGCCATCTGGCGCCTCGGCGCGGTACAGGTTCCGCTCGATCCCCTGGCGCCTCGCCGCCGGATCGAGCACCAGCTCCGGGACTCCGGGGCCAGCCTGCTGCTCTGTGAGCCCGGCGGTATCCGTGAGCTCTCGGGGGTGGAGGCACGACCGGTCGAGATCGATTCCCTAGCCAGCTGGCTCGCAGGCGAGCCGGAGCCGATGGCCGAAACGCAGGCCCGAGCCGACGACCTGGCCTACCTGCTCTACACCTCCGGCTCCACCGGCGAGCCCAAGGCGGTGGCGGTCAGCCATCGTGGCCTGGCTCGTTATGGCCGCTGGGCGGCCGACGCCTACCAGCTGCGAGAGCTCGCGGGTACCGTGCTCTTC
>CAZMEL010000433.1:0-4411 GCA_964565225.1 uncultured Thermoanaerobaculia bacterium
TTCCTGCCCGCTCCACAGATCTTCGAAGCCTTCTGCCTCTTCCTGCCCATGGCCTGGTGGCTACGGGGAGCGCTCGACGGCTGGAAGATCCCGGCTGCGGGGCTCCTGCTCGCCTTCGCGGGATCGCAGAATCCACTCTGGGGCCTCTTCGCACTGCTTCCCATTGCGGACTTCGTTCGTCAGCGAAGGCGGTCGGGCATCGCCCTGGTCGGAGCCCTGGTGTCGACCTTTCTCTTGATCCACGGCATTCATCAGTCCTGGACCGCCCCGACGGCCGAAACCCTGGAGCCGGCAGCGGTGCCAAGAACCGCCGAGAATCTCGAAGACACGTCTCCACTGCGGCGAGCTCTCGATGGCATTCGCACCTTCTACCTCGGCTCCGAGGGCCTGCTCCTCGCTCACCCCTTCCTGGTGCTCGGCCTCCTGGCGTGGCTGCGCGCCCCCGGCGCCGGGCGCCGGCTCGTGCTCGGCACCAGCATTCTTCTCGTGATCTCGAGCCTCGCCCTGCGTTTCCCCGAGCCCACCCAGCTGGGAGATCCCCGGCTGGCGGTGCTCGCTCCCCTCGTCGCGCTTCTCCCCACCCGTCCCGTTCATCGCTGGATTCTGCTGTTCACGGCAGCTCTTGCGCTCCTCGTCACCTTGGGGATCGCCGCCAACGCCTGGAACCGTTTCGGCTGAACCGATCCGCGGCCCGAAACCGCTGGCGGGCCAGCAGGAACCCGACCCATCGAGTCCCTTGACCCGCTGCCGGAGGCTCTCTATAGTGTCGGCATGGGCGAAGAAGACAAATCATTCATTCCCCAGAGAACCCTTCGCATCGGACTCTTGGTTCTGCTCCTGGCGGTCCCCGTGGCGGGGGGGCTGATCTCGTTCTTCGGCTTCGTCCAGAACGGAGTGAGCGGGGTAGACGGCATCGGCGGAGTCGCCGATATCAGCCTCAGCCCCGATGGGGCGTATCTCTTCGCCGTGGGCAGTGACGACCATTCACTGGCAGTTTTCGTGCCCTCGAGCTCCGCAACCACCGATGGGCTGGTGTTTCTCGACCGTTACGAGGACGACACCAACGGCGTGTTCGGTCTGCTCGGTGCCTCGGGCGTGGCCGCCAGCCCCGACGGACGCCACCTGTACGTCACCGCGGAGATCGACGACACCCTCGCCGTCTTCCGGCGCGACGCCACCATGGACGATCTCACCTTCGTTGCCGCCGAGCTCCAGGAGAACGGGGTGGACGGGGTGATCGGCATCGATGGTGCCTCTTCGGTGGCGGTGAGCCCCGACGACTCTTTCGTGGTCGTCACCGCCCGGGTCGACGATTCCCTCGCGGTCTTCGGTCGCGACGCCACTACCGACGACCTCCAGCTGGAGGACGTGGAGATCTTCGGACCAGCTCCCCTCCAGGGCGCCTCGGACGTCGCCTTCAGCCCGGACAGTCGGCACATCTACGCCACCGCCGAGGTCGACGACACGCTGGTCGTCTTCGAACGTACCTCGAGCTCCCCGACCCAGATCGAATATGTCTCTCACTTCCAGGACGGAATCGACGGAGTCGATGGCCTCGACGGAGCGTCTTCGGTCGCGGTCAGCCCCGACGGTCGTCACGTCTACGTCGCCGGCAAGCTCGACGACGCCCTGAGCCTCTACGAACGCGACTCCACGACGGGCACCCTGAGCCTCACCGCTCTCTACCAACATGGCGTCGACGGCATCGACGGACTGCGAGGCCCATCGGCGGTCAACGTACATCCGTCGGGTTTCTGGGTCCTGGTGGCCGGACGATTCGGCGACACCATGGCCCTGTTCGAGCGTGACCAGATCACCGGCGTCCTGACGCTGCAGAACGTCTTCACCGACGGGGTCGACGGTATCGACGGTCTGGCCGGAGCCGCCGCCCTGGCTTCGAAGATGGGGCGCGCCTACGTCGCCGGTCAGAACGACGACGCCATCGCCAGCTTCGATCTCGATACCTCGGCCTTCACCATCTTCACCGATGGCTTCGAGAGCGGCGACACCTCCGCCTGGTCGAGCACCAGCCCCTGATCGCGTAGAGCTTCTTCAACGCGGTGTGGAGATCACACCCGATTCCTCGCTCCGCCCGACCCCGAACCACCGGGCCACCGACTCTTCCGCCGGACGGCCGAGAAAACGAAAGTCGGGACGTCGACCGCCTTCGGCCTCGGCGTGGCTGAAGACCTTCCAGGCGTAACCACCGGCGAGCCAGCTCGGACGCCCCAGGGTCTCGAGGAAGACTTCGTAGGCCAGGGCCTGGTGCTCGAGATCGTAGGTGCCACCCTCTTCGTGGGGTGCGACCCAGGCACCCCGGCGGGCCGCGAAACCAAACTCGGTGAGCAGGATGGGGCGACCGAATCGTTCGGAGTCTCGTTGGAGCCGCTCCACTACCCGGCGAGCCCCGGACCGAAGCGATGCGCGATCCGCGGTCTCCTCGGCGGCCAGAGGAAAGTAGGCGTCGACCCCCACGTAGTCGAGAGCATCCCAGAAGGGCACCTGATCGTAGTCGCCGGCCCAGTTGCCGGAGTAGGTCACCAGCCCCGGATAGACCTGGCGCACGGCGGCGATCAGCGAGCGCCACTCGCGCTCGCGATGTACGGTCCGTCCCAGCTCGACGCCGATGGAGAAGACCTCGGCGCCGGCAAACCGAGCCAACACGGCATGATGCAGGATGTAGCGCCGGTAGACCCGCCACCAGGCGGCCCAGCCGGCCTCGGTGGTCATCTCGATCTCACCCGGCCAGCTGTCGTGGGACAGCCAGATATGGGGTTTCCACAGCACGGTGAACCCTGCTGCGCGGGCTCGGCGGGTCGCATGTACCGCACCGACATCGGTCTCGGAGGTCGGGCTACGATTGAGAAAGGCCAGCTCGGGACGCTTCGGATCGCTCTGGTAGGCGAAAGGCATGATGGACACCCCGTCGGCCCCCATCCGGCGAAGAACCCGGAGCTGATCATCGATCCCCGGAGCGTGGTAACCGACTTCCATGCCATTGCTCATGGCCAGAGACACCCCACGGACGAATCCCGGGAGACGGGCCCTGGCACGCCGAGCTCCCTCTCCTGCTTCGGCCCTTGCTTCTACTCTCAGAGCTTCCAGGAGCCCGGCCAGGCCCTCGGGTGACGGTGATCGATCGACCTTCTCTTGCAGGGTCCTTCCCGGCAGGCGATCGATCAACGTCGCCGCCACGGGCGGCCACAACACCGCGGAGCTGTCGCGCTGGCGCTCGCCCGCCAGGAGCTCCTCGGCGGTGGGTAGAGTCTGCAACCGAGCCAGCTCGGTGGTCCACTCTCCATAATCCCTGCCGTACCACTGACCTCCGAGCCACAGAGCCGCGCCGTCTTCGAACCAGGGTGGCAGCTCGATGCCGGCTCGGCGAATCAAGAGCCGGGCCAGCGCCTGGCGATAGGCCCAGGTATCGTCGGGGTGGAAGACCAGGTGCACCGTCTCGGCGTCGGCCGCGACCACCGCCTCACCGATCGCCCCCAGGTGCCGCCCCTGGCTCACGAAATCGGGCTCGATCACCACCTCGGGCAGCGGTTCCAGGGCGACCGGCACTTTCTCCGCAATCTGCTCGATCCAACGCGAGAGCTCTTTCTGCACCGCCGACAGCTCGGGCCCCGGCGTTCTTCCGGGCCGCTGCCAGCGCAAGGCCCCCACCTCTTCTGGCCGCAGGGACGCCTCGAAAGCCTCCCGCTCGGCAAAGTCGTTTTTTTCCTCCGAATCGATTCCGAAACCACCCTCCGGCCCCCGCGACCACCGGCCGCTCCGTTCCGCCCAGCGGTGTTGGCGCAATAGGTAGTCGATCTCGCGCTTCGGCCCTCCCCAGCCGAGCGGAAGCTCCGCCGCCTGGAAGAGCACGGAGTCCACGAGGCTCGCGGTGCGGACGACATCGGGTCCCAATACCACCCAGGTGCTCGGCTTCGAATCGGGCAGGCGCACGGCAAGGCCGAGGCGGGCCGATGGGTAGACATCGCCCGCCAGGGCAATGGTCTCGCCCGAAATCCGGATGGGCAGCCCCCGGAGCATCGCCCGGATTGCAGGAGCCGCCGGCCACACGTCGGCATGGATCCGCACTGTTCCTTCGGCCGCCGGCCCGACCTCCAGCTGGAAATCGTCCCGCGGCCCGGCGACCCAACGATGAAACCGTCCTTCCCGGACCCGCGCCACCAGCTCGGTGCCGGCATCGACCGGGCGAACCGCGAAGGTCTGGAGTTTCTCCTCCGCCACGGTTCTCGGTCCCGGGACCGCGAGAAGGAAACCGGCGACGAGGCAGACGAAGGGAAGGTGTGTCGTTCGAGCTTTCATCTGGTCGAAGCTACGCCCGCTGGGAGCCGGAGGTTTTGTGTCGCTCGATTCGACATTCTTCGGATGTCCAACCGGATCTCGCTTGCCCGATCCCCCG
>CAZMEL010000434.1:0-4399 GCA_964565225.1 uncultured Thermoanaerobaculia bacterium
GTCATGCGGAGCGAGCGACCGCGCGACCCTTCGAGGTCGAGCCGCCCCTGGGCCTGCTGCTGGCGGAATCGTTCGTCGGCGATTCGGCTCTCTTCGCGATCTCCGAGCACGGAGAGAAAATAACGAGCCCGCCCCGCGGCCCCCGAAACGCGGCCCTCGACCCGTCGCAGGTCGCTGTTCCCGGCGCTTGCGGCGATCTCGGCTTCCGGGTTGTCGCTGCCCCGGCGGGTGAAGATGTGGATGGCGCCGGCGAGACCGGAAGAGCCGTAGAAGGCCGACACCGGCCCTCGAACCACCTCGATGCGCTCCACCGCGGCGGCGGGTAGCGCCCCGAGGTCGAAGACGTCGCCGATCGGGTAGGTGCCGTCGTTCAGGGGCACGCCATCGAGCAGCACCAGGGTGTAGTTGGGGTCTCCGCCACGAATCCGCGCCACGGCCGAGCCGCCGCGGGTCCCCGCCTCTTCGAGAAAGAGGCTCGGAACCGACCGCAACAGCTCCACGACCCCGGAAGCTCCCGAGGCTTCGATGGCCTCTCGATCGACGACCGTCACCGTGGTCGTCGCCTCGTCGACGGGGCGCTCGGTCACCGTGGCGGTGGAGTAGAAGGTCGGAGGATCGGGGGCGGTTGCGGATCGGCTGCCCGGCTCGGGTTGCGCCAGAGCTCCGGAGGTCGAGGCCACCAGCACACCGATCCACGGGAGAAACCGCGAGAGAAACGGCCGAGGCTCGGCTCGATGGTGTAGAGGTCTCCACATGGCTCGGGAAACACCCTTTCACGAGGCGGCAGCCAGGGGAAGGGTTTCGCCTACTCGGCGCTGGTTTCGGAGAGCTTTCGTCTCTCGGCTCGTGCCCGCCAGAGGTCCAGGAGCCAGAAGGGCGAGTAGTACACGAAGAAAGAGGCGATGGCGACCAACACCAGCGAGCCGACGTACCAGGGCCAGGGGCCGAGGTGGTCGAGAAGCGAGGCGCCGATCGGCTTGCGGCAGAGGTAGAGATAGTTGGTGTCGAGCAGCCAGTTCAGGGGTGCGATGAAGAGAAACGCATAGACGACCGTGATGGCGAAGACTCTCGGAATCGACGCCCAGGTGGGACGCAACCCGAGGTAGAGCGTGGCGTAGATCGCCCCGACGACGATGGCGCCATGACTGGTGAAGTACGAGAGGTAGGCCAGCTCGGGAAAGCCCCAGTTGATATCGGGTGTCACCACCGCCTGCAGGGTTCCTCCCAACCCCCAGAAGTAGACGACCTCGTAGATCCGGTGGTTGCGAGTGAGCAGCAGTGCCGCGGTGAGAAGGACGGCGATGCTGCAGAGGTGCAGGGGCAGCACGTGGATCAGCCGAAAGCCGTAGTAGGTGGTCAGCAGGTAGATCTTGACGAGCTCGTGCGCTACCAGGAAGAGGGCCAGCCCTCCTTCGAGTCGCCGCGCGAGGGGCTCGGAGCCCCAACGCTTCATGCCCAGCGGCAAGCTGACACTTGCGAGCACGATGGCCGCGATGGTCAGCAGGTGTGCCGGACCGAAGTGCGCGAAAGGAATGGCAGGATCCACCTCCGAAGCTTACCGCAGGCGGCCGCGGAGCTCCCGGGGCTCCCACGGAGAGAAGAGCCGGCCCCGTCCGCCGGTAGAGGCGAAGCGGGGCCGGCGGGTGTCTCAGAGGAGGCCGGGAGGCGACGTGGTGGTGTCGGGCCTGCCGGTGAGGATCGAGACCCCGTCGACGGAGTTCACGTCGAGGAAGAGGTGCTCTGCCACCGGCCGATTCGCGTTGAGCTGGTCCAGGGGCAGCAGGAGCGAGAAGTTCTCGGGCCCCTGAGACTGTCCGTTCGGTCCCTGGGTCGGCTGCCAGTCGAAGCGGTAACAGAGCCCGGTATCCTCGTCGCAAAAGTAACACTTGTAGATCACGCTGGCGATCCCTGCGGTTCCTTGAAAGGGTGCCAGGTGTTTGGCGGAGAGTCGGGCTCCGTTGCGCCGGACGATATCCATCAGGTCGGTCGTGGTGTCGATCTCCACGGGGTAACGGTTGCCGACGCTGGTCACCGAATAGGCGGTGAGGGCGTTGAGGATTTCGTGACCGGTGCGCAGGGCCGTGGCCATGCCGGCACGTTCGCGGTATTGGCGAAGGTTTGGGATCACCATCGCTGCCAGAATGCTGATGATGCAGATCACCAACATCAACTCGATCAAGGTGAAACCGGCGTCTCTGCGGTTCTTGGAAAACATTGTCGAAGTCCTCCTGGGCGGTTGGGTTCTATAGGTACCAAAGCGAGAGCGAGCTCCCGCTTTGGTCGTTTTTTTTAGCGCGCAAAAGAAAGATCAGATTTTTGCCGTAGGCGCACGGGTTCTGCCGAGAGCCATCGGCTCTTCGAAAAATGCAGGCACCATCTCCTTTCACCGGGTAGAACGATTCTCTTCGCGAGATCTGGGACGATCGTCACGGCCCTGGATCGGGCCGGATTGCGAAGAGCCGCTAGAAAACCTTTCTTTCGCGCTATCGAATCGTCTTACGCAGAGAGCGTGCCAAGTTTGGAAATGGATCATGCGGGCTCTGTTGTGGAGATCGAGAGGGGGTGGTGTAGAGAGTTGTTGGAAAAAATGGTAGGCGTCTGGCCAATTAATGTCACTCGCATCGTGGCTTTCGAAAAAAACATCGAAAAATCTACCGTCAGAGATCCCAGGTGAGACGAAGACTGAGGTTGGACGATGAGCCAGGCGGCTCATGACCTGTTTCATGACCGGTTTCGTGACTTTTGGCACCTGCGGAAATGACCTCCCGCGGCCGAAGATTCCGATCGTCCGAGGGCTTTGGGAGCCGACCGCGCGAGTTGGCCGGGCCCGGACGGGAACGGATCGGAAAAAGGAGCCTCGATATGGATTGGTTGCGTGAGATCTCCCGTTGGTCCCATGTCGTATTCGGTTTTGTCGGCCTGGCGGCGTTCTGGTTTCCGGTCTTCGCCAAGAAGGGCGGGCGCCTGCACGTTCGCGCCGGCAAGGTCTTCGCGATCTGCGGTTATGGAGTCACCGCCTCGGCCTTTCTCTCCTGTGGCCTGCTGATCCGAATGTTTGTGGAACGTGGAACTTCGATCGGCGGCAACCCGGAGCGGTTCGGCTTCCTCTTTCTCCTCGCCTACCTGGCGATCGTGACCTACGCATCGATCCGCCAGGGAGTGAGGGTGGTGGAGACCAAGAAGGCCCCGAGCGAGATCGCCACACCCGTGCATCTGGCCACCGGCTGGGCCGCGATCCTCGGCAGCCTCTCGCTCCTGGTCTTCGCCCTGGTCTTCCGCTCGTCCCAGACTCCCTTGCTGCTCGGGCTCAGCCCGATCGGAGTGCTGGTGGGTCGGAGCATTCTGCGCTACGCGAATCGCCCGCCCGAGAGCCCCAGAGAGTGGTTCTACGAGCACATGGGCGCTCTGCTCGGCGCCGGCATCGCTTTCCACACCGCCTTCGCCGTTTTCGGCGCACAGCGCCTCTTCGGTTTCGAGACCCAGGGCTTCTGGGCCTTCGTGCCCTGGTTCCTGCCGGCGGCCGTGGGGGTGCCCGCCAGCATTCTCTGGGAGAAGAAGTACCGCAGGCGCTTCGGCGACCTCGCCCCGGCCGCCGAGGCCGTGGCCTGACGTGGCGCGATCGAGGTAGGCTCTACCCATGAAACCCGGATGTGCCGCCCCCGGAACGCCCTTCGTGGAGACGTCGCCATGAGCTCCGGCGATCTCTTCGATCCCCGCAGCTGGGAGAGCGATCGAGGCGGTGCCCTGTCGGTGATCCTCGTGGTCACCATCGCCATCGGCGTTTCGATGGTGGGCTGGCGAGCCCCGACGACGGCCTTTCTGGGGGCGGGAGCCCTGGCGCTGGTGTACCTGGCTCTTGCGGCCTGGCTCTTCGACAAGGTTCTCGAACGTCCGCCGGCCTGGCGGTGGCTCTACTTCGCCGTGCAGCTGTCCTTGGCCGCGGGAATCTTCGCCGTCTTCTCCGCTCACGGCTCGATGCGCAGCACCTGGTTGCTCCTGATGCCCCTGATCGCCCAGTCGCGGTTGGCGCTGCCGCGCTGGGGCTCCTACCTGGTTTCCGTCGGTGCCCTGGGCATGATGTCGACCTTTGTCTATTCCCTGGCCGGGTGGCGAGAATTGCCGAGCTTTCTCGGCGGCATGAGCGCCGCCATCGTCTTCGTTCTGATCTTCACGGAGGTCGCGATGGGGGAGGCGGCGTCGCGACGCGAGAGCGAACGCCTCGGCGAGGAGCTGGCCGAGGCCAACCGCCGGCTCTCGGCCTATGCGGTGGAAGTGGAGGAGCTGGCGACCACCCGCGAGCGCAGCCGCCTGGCACGGGAGATCCACGACAGCCTGGGCCACTACCTGACCGTGGTCAACGTCCAGCTCGAGGCGGCCCTGGCGGTGCTCGATCGCGACC
>CAZMEL010000435.1:0-4376 GCA_964565225.1 uncultured Thermoanaerobaculia bacterium
GGTGAGCACACACTCGGAGCAGGGGTTGCCGCAGCTGGACGCGCCGCAGGTGGCGGAGCAGGTGTTGGCCTCGAGGTCGTTACAGGCGGCCGGATCGAGGTTGTTGCACCAGTCGTCGACGATGGCCGGGTAGCTGGAGCACGAGGTGTCCCACCCCCAGAGGCCGTAGTTTTCGAGCACGTCGGGCCGGGCGGTGAGCACACATTCGGGGCAGGGATTGCCACAGCTGCCGGCGCCACAGCTGGCGGAGCAGGCGCTGGCCTTGATGTCGCTGCAAGCGCTCGGGTCGAGGTCGGTGCACCAATCGTCGACGATGGCCGGGTAGCTGGAGCACGAAGTGTCCCACCCCCAGAGGCCGTAGTTCTGGAGCACGTCGGGTCGCGCGGTGAGAACACATTCGGGGCAGGGATTGCCACAGCCCTGGGTGCCGCAGGAGGTGGAGCAGCTGCTCGCCTTCAGGTTGTTGCAGGCCGTGGGATCGAGGTTGTTGCACCAATCGTTGGTGATGTTCGGTCGATTCCAGCACGAGGTGTCCCAGCCCCAGATCTCGTAGTTCGACAACACGTCGGGGCGCTCCTGGAGCAGGCAGTCGCTGCACGGCTCGCCACAGGCTCCGGCGCTGCAGGATCCCGCACACTGACCGGCGAGCAGTTGGTTGCAGGCAGCCGGGTCGAGGTTGTTGCACCAGTCGTCGACCACCGCCGGCAGGTTGCTGCACGACACGTTCCAGCCCCACTGGGCGTAGTTGGTGAGCACGTCGTGGCGGGCGTTGAGAATGCACTGCTCGCAGGGGAGGCCACAGCTCCAGTCGTCTTGCTCGTTGGAGAGGAGGCCGCCGCTCCAGCCGGAGCCGACGAAGTAGGAAGCGACCCAGGCGGTGTCCGGGACTTCGTCTTCGTCGCGCTGGATCTTGTACCAGTAGCGCTGGGAGCCATCGGCCTGTTGCTGGCGGTCGATCGCCACCACCTGGTCGTCGGCGGCGAGGGTCTCGAGAATCGTGGAGCCGGTGGTGGTCGGCTGATCGCGCACGTTGACGGTGCCGTTGTCTCGCATCCGGAGCATGACCGGGAAGTCGCGACGGCTGTCGTCGTCGAAGTAGAACGGCACGGGGTCGCGGTAGTCCTCGCTGGCCGGGTCGCCGACTCCTCGGGCGGTGTAACCTCTGCCGGCACATTTGGGGGTACCCGCGGGCGGATCGTCGAATTCCCTCAGCTCGAAGTGGAGGTGGGAGAGGCCTCCCTGGTTGTGGATGGTGCCGATCTGCTGACCACGCAGGACGACCTGGTTGCGGTTGACCGAGCTGGTGACATGGCCATACATGGTGTAGAGCACGCTGTCGTCGGGCAGGCGGTGTTTGATCGTCACTGCACCCCCCGGATAGTTGATCTCGGCGTGTGTCGCGACACAGGTGACGATGCCGTCGGCTGCGGCGTAGACCGGCCTGCCCGAGGAAGCGGCGGCCCCGGCAGTGGTCTTGAAGTCGATGCCGGCATGGACCCGGTATTGGGGCGTGCCGGCATTGTCTCGGCTCACCGGAGTGAGGTGTGGGTAGAAACGAGCGCACCGCCGGCAGGAGTAGCTGCCATTGCAGCAATCGTTGCAGTTGGCGCCGTCGGCGCAACACTGGTTCTGGTTCGCGATATCGACCCAGACCCCGTAGTCGGGGCTCTGACCTCCATCGATACAGTCGTTGTGGTTGGAGTAGCGTTGCATGACTTCCCAGCCATGGCCGGGCACGAGCTTTTCGTCGACGGTCGTGCCCACCGGCCAGTCGAAGACGAAGTCTCGCTGGGCCTGGCTCGGGGCGGCGAAGGCCACCGCGAGCAAGAGAAAGAGGCCCAGGGGTATCGGAGCATGGGCGGCAAGGAATCTGGTGAGAGCGGGTTGGATTCGCACGGCGTTCTCCTCGGCGTTCTTCGAGCCACTGGTGGCTCGATCACGGGATGGCTCGGCGCCGTCCAGGGCGGCCTTCTTGCGGGAGGGCTCGATCTTTCGACGGCACGGCCAGGGTGATGTGGACGTTTGGAGCTATCGGCGAGAAAAGGCGCAGCAACCCATCACCGAATCGTCGAGAAAAATGGGTCGAGCGAGATTCGAGGGCCGGGGATCAGTCGGGGAGGCGGTAGGCCTCGGCCTGCTCGGGCCGTCCCCAGGCCTCGTAGAGAGAGACCATCCGCGTGCGGGCTTCGCGGCTCTCGAGGTCTTGCTCTCCGCGCCGGGAGCGGATCCGGTCGAAGCTCTGGGTCAGCAGCGCCTCGGCCTCCTCGAACCGGCCCTGGGCAGCGAGGCTGCCGCCGAGGATCTGCTCGGCGAGATCGAAGTGGCTGTGGTCCGGCGGCAGTCGTAGGTGAAAGATACGTAGGGCCTCGCGGACCAGGTTCTCTGCCGGCTCCGGGTCGCCTGCCGCCAGTCGGAGCTTGGCGAGCAGCGCCAGGGCGGCACCGACGCCCGGATGTTCGGGTCCGAGGTGCTCGCGCTGTATTCTCAGGGAGTGGAGCAAGAGAGGCTCGGCCGCCGCCAGCTGGCCGCGATTCTGGAGCACCACGGCGAGCCCGTTCATGGTTCTCGCGACGTTCGGATGCTGCTCTCCGTAGGCACGGCGAGCGATATCCAGAGCCTGCCGGTAGAGGCTCTCGGCTTCCTCGAGATCGCCGAGCTTGCGACGCACCACCGCCAGGCTGTTGGTGAGCCGGGCGACGCTCGGGTGGTCGGGCCCGAGGGTTTCCACCGCGATGCTCCGCGCCTCGCGCAGCAGGGGCTCGGCCTCGGCTTCCCGACCCTGGGCCATGAGAGCCGCGGCGAGATTGCCGAGCACGGCTTCGAGGCGTGGGTGCCGCGGCCCGAAGTGCTGCCGCTCGACGGCCAGGGCACGGCGGAGCAGCTCCTCGGCGACGTCGGGATCGTCTCGCCGCAGGTGGAGGACGGCGAGGTCGTTGAGGGTGAGAGCGACCTCGGGGTGATCGTTGCCGTGGAGGGACTGGAGCAGCGCCAAGGCCTCCTCGTGTAGCGCCTCGGCCCGTTCGTAGTCGCCCCGAGACTGGACCACGAAAGCCAGGGCGTTGAGACGAGCCGCGACGTCCGGGTCTGCCTCGTCGTCCGTCCGGCGGCCGATCGCCACGGCCTGCTGGTAGCGCGCCTCGGCGGTTTCGAGGTCTCCCTGGTCGGCAGCGAGCGCGGCCAGGGACGCCAGAGTCTCGGCCAGCTGGAGAGACTCCGGGCCATGGCTCGTGCGGCGTAGCTCGTGCGCCTCCTCGAGCAGCGGCTCGGCTTCCTCGTAGAGAGCCAGTCGCCGATACACCTCGCCGATGGTCTGAACCAGAGCGCCGCGGATCTCGGGCTCGAGATGTGGCTCTTGCTCGATCCGGGCGACGCCACGGTCGAGGAGCGTGCGAGCGGTGAGGGATTCGCCATTGCGCTGGTAGGGGTCGGAGTCCTGGAAGAGATCGGTCAGGAAACGCGTGACTCGCAAGGCCTGGTCTCGTTCACGCTCCACCTGCCGCTGCTGTTCGAGATGATCCAGAACCGAAGCCGTCGCGAGCACCAGCAGCACCAGGCCCGCGGCGGCCGCCCGCCAGCGCCGACGAAACAGCTTGCCGGTGCGGTAGAGCCAGCTGTCGCGGTGTGCCCGAACCGGCAGACCGTCGAGAAAACGATCGAGGTCTTCGGCCAGCAGGGCGACCGAGGGGTAGCGACGCTCGGGCTCCTTGCGCAGGGCCATCAGGACGATGTTGTCGAGATCTCCGCTCAGGCGGCGGCGGAGGCGTGCCGGCCGTTCTCCCCGCACCTTGCCGACGGTCTCGGGATCGACGACCACGGTGGTCCCGTCGGCGCGGGTGATCACCTCGGAGCGCACCACCGCGGCGCTGGGTGGCTCCGGCTCGACCTCGCAGATGATGCGTTGGATTTCCGCGTCGAGACGTTTGGGCAGCTGGTAGGGACGATGCCCGGTGAGCAGCTCGTAGAGCAACACGCCGAGGGCGTAGACGTCGGTCGCGGTGGTGATCGGCTCGCCGCGCACCTGCTCGGGGCTGGCGCATTCGGGGGTCATGAAGCGCCAGCCGGGATCGGTGAGGGTCACCGGACGCTGGGTGGCCGGATCGAGCAGCTTGGCGATGCCGAAGTCGAGGATCTTCGGCTCGCCCGCTCGGGTGACCAGGAGATTCGACGGCTTGAGATCGCGGTGCACCACGAGGTTGCGATGCAGGAATTGCACCGCGCCACAGACCTTGCGAAACAGCGCCAGGCGTTGCTCGAGGTCGAGGGCGTGGTGATCGCAATACTCGTCGATCGGCAGACCGTCGCCAGACTCCATCACGAAGTAGGGGCGATGATCTTCGGTGGTGCCACCCTCGTAGAGCTCGGCCACGTGGGGGTGC
>CAZMEL010000436.1:0-4332 GCA_964565225.1 uncultured Thermoanaerobaculia bacterium
GACCAGCACCGAGGCGCTCAGCTCGTCGGCCACGATGCCCACCGCGCCCCAGACGTCGCGACGGGAGCCGGCATCGCGCCATCCCTCGCGGCCGCCGAGTCGGGCGGCGGCGGAGATCACCAGCGCGGCGAGGGGGCGGCCCTTGTCGAGGGCATGGCTGTCGCCACAGACCGCGGCGGCCAGCTCGGCGAGGGGGCGGAGCTCGGAGGCCGGCAGCTGGTCGATCACGGCTCGGGCCTGCTCGAGGAGAGTCCGGCCCCGCTCGGGATCGCGCTCGGCGAAGCGCCGCAAGAGCGTGCGGGTGCGGCGTTCGGCCAGCCACTCTCGCACCTCGCGTCGCGGCTCCTCGGCAGTGGCGCCTGCGAAGAGCTGGTGCCAGCGGTGCTCGCGTTCCTTGCGAGCCGCTCGACGGTTGTCGAGGGGGCCGGTGAGGGTCTCGACGGCGCTGCGCAGGTCGGGAGCGATCTCGGCCCGGCGCAGGAGGTCTTCGAGCATTTCCAGCCGCAGGCCGAGGGTCTGCGAGCGGCTCGGGGAGCGGCCGAGCAGGGCGTCGACGGCGCGTCGCTGGCCGGGGCTCGGGTCGTGCAGGGCAACCCGTCCTTCGAGCGTCCGGCCCCCTTCGATGCGTCGCCGGATGCGATCCACGAGCCAGGTCAGCTCCGGAGTGCCGAGCACCTGGCGGACCCTTTCGGGGTCGACGCCGGAAGGGCTCACTCGAGGCCCTCGAACAGGGGCGTCTCGGCCACCGGCCGCGGCTCGCTGGCAGCGGTCGGGTGGTGCTCGGCTCGGAGGCGCTCGGCGCCGTTCCAGAGCCAGCGGGTGATCCCCACGGCATCGATGCCCGGGCGGGTGGCGAGCTGGCAGATAGCGAGCCCCGGCAGGGAGGCATAGCAGCCCCATTCCCGTTCGCTGGTCATCAGGAAATCGAGATCGAAGTCCTGCAGCAGACCCATGCACTTGGCGCGCATGTCGGCGTCGACTCCGACGAAGGCCTCGTCGAGGAGGATCAGCCGGGGGCAGTGCGGGTCGGCGGTGTCGTAGTGGGCCGCGGCGGCGGCGAACTGGGGAATGGTGAGGGCGATGGCCTTCTCTCCGCCCGATCCCGTGCCGTGGGTTCGCCGGGTGAGCCGGCGCCACTGGCCTTCCTGCTGGCGCTCGACGCTGAACCGGTGCCAGGCCCGGTAGTCGAGGGCGCGAGCGAGGTGCTGCTGCCAGCTGCCGGCCTCGTCTTCTTGCTGCTCCGCCTGGATTCGTGCCTGCAGGAATCTGCCCACGGACTCTCTTTCCTCGGGAGACCAGACTCCGCGCTCGGACATCAGCAGGCTGCGGGCCTCGAGCAGGAGGGGTACCTCGTCGGTCTGGGGCTGCCAGCGAAAGCGCAAGGCCATGCCGGTGCTGGTGGGTCGGCTCTCGATCTGGCGATTCATGGTCTGCACCAGCTCCTCGGCGTCGCGCAGGCGCTGGTGCAGGTGCAGGGCCACGTCGCCCAGCAGGTGGTTCTCGATCGCCGTGCGCTCCTTTTCCGCCAGGAGGCGGTCCCTGGCCTCGGTCTCGGCGCCGAGGGCGGCGCGAAAGAGGTCGAGGGTCTGCTGCCGACCCTGGAAATGGGCGGTGACCACGAAGAGATCGTCGTCGAGCTCGAGCTGCGAGCGGTGTCCATGGCCCAGCAACACGTCTTCCATGGTCTTGTACCGGCGATGCACGTCGCCCTGGGAACGCTCCCAGGCTTCGTCACCATAGGCCTGTCGGCTCAGCTGCTCCTCCATCCGCCGTGCGATCTCCACCGCCCGGCTGATGGACCATTCCGCGGGATCCCCCAATGCCAACCCCCGGGCTTCGGGCTCGTCTTCGCGGGATGCGAATTCGGGGAGGCCCACGGCCACCAGGCCACTGGTCACCAGGCGTGCCAGCCGGGTCATCGCCTGGCCACGGGCCGTGGCCTCGCGCTCGAGATTCTGGCTCTGGCTCGCGATCACCTGGGCCGAGCGAGCACGCTCCTCGAGCAGGCTCTCGCGGCGTCGGCGCGCGTCCCGGCTACGCTCCTCGACGGCCGCGAGCCGGGCCCGAGTCGTCTCGAGCCGATCGAGAATCTCCTGGACGCCGGCCCCCACGGTGCGTTCGAGGGTATCGCGCGCGGTCTCGCTGGCGAGCTGCTGCTGGCGAGCCTGGTCGAGCCGTTCGCGCCATCGGTCTTCGTCGGCCTTGGTTTCTTCGAGCCGGCGCCGGACGGCTTCTGCATGGGCCCGGGCCTCGAGATACCGCAGGGTCGTGGGCCGCAGGGCGGCCAGGGCCTGGCCATAGGCCACGGCACCTTCTTCGAGACCTTCGAGGTCTGCGAGGTGATCACCGAGCCCCAGGTCGTCGGCGGCTCCGGTGAGCTCGGCGCGGGTGCTCTCGTGCTGGCGTCGGCGTTCGGCCACCTGCTCCTCGGCCCGCACCAGGCGAAGTCGCGCTCGCTCTTCCTGCTCGGCCGCCGCGGTGAGGGCGGCGTCGGCGCGGCGGATGCCGTCGTCTCCCGGTGCCGCCTCGAGCTCCTGCCGGACTCTGCGTCGGCGCTCCCGCAGGCGCTCCGAGCGTTTGTCGAGCTCCGCCAGTAGCGCCTCGCCGTCGGCGATCTGCTGCTCGATCTCGAGCAGACGCCGCTGGCGCTCTGCTTCGCGGGCTCCCTGGCCCAGGTGCTGGGCCTCGGGCTTGGCCCAGGCGCCGTGGCGAGGTCCGAGCTGGTAACGGCCATCGGTCGAGACCCAGATCTCCCCGGTGTCGGTGCCGAGGCCCACATGGGTCAGCACCGAGGCCACGGTTTCGGCCCGCAAGCCGCCGAAGCGGGAGTCCGCGGGCTCGAGATCGGGGCGGAGGGCCCGGCCGAGGCTCCGGTCGTCGGGGACGGGGCGGCTGCTGCCAACGACGAGCACCGTGTCACGGGTTCCGGGCTCGAGCAGGCGGCCATCGGGAGTGAGCCAGGCGTCGAGCAGCCCGGCGGCTTCGAGGGCGGCTTCGAGACCCGCGCGTTCTTCTTCGGGGAGCTCGGGGGCGAAATCGCAGACCTGCCAGAGCGGGGCTCCGGGGCGTTCGTCGCGACTCGCCTCGTCGCGGGTGTGGGGAGCCGGCGGTGGCCGATGGGTGCCGGCCCGGAGCTCCGAGCGCTCGTGGCGCCAGCTCGTGAGCTCTTCTTCCGCTTCGGCGCGGCGGGTATCGAGCTCGCTCGCGAGGCCGAGGAGCTCGAGATCGGCGGCATTGCGGGCGTCGCGGGCCGCCGCGGCCACGGGGCTCTCGCCTTCGGGCTGGCGGCTCCATTCCTGAAGCGCCTCCACCAGCTCTCCGGGAGTGGGAGGAACGAGCTCGCGCAAGGTGTCGCGCCAGGTTCCGTAGGCGCTCAGCAGGGCCTCGCGGGCGGCGTTCACCGCGGTGTCGGCCCGTCGATGCTCTTCCCGCGTTTCGTCGAGCTCCGCGGTGCGCTCCGCCTGGCGCTCCTTGGCGTGGGTCAGCTCGCGCCGAGCCCGCTGGACCGCGTCGTCGAGGCGGCGGAGGTGGCGGGCCCCGCGGATCCGCCGCTCGGCCAGGGCCGTGAGCCCTCGAGCGGCCTCGTCGAGCTGCTCGGAAGTGATCTGGCCGAGGGGCTCGAGGGTCTTCGTGTGGTGGGTGTGCTCGGTTTCGAGAGCGGCCGAGGGGGCGAGCCGGCGGATCTCCTCGAACCGGGTCCGGGTCTCGTGCTCGCGGCGCTCCAGGGCGGTGCTCGTCTGCTCGAGCTGTTCTTCGCTGCGGCGGGTGACGGCCGAGGCACGCTCGAGCTCCTCGCCCGTCCGCAGGGTCTGGCCTCGCAGCTCCTCGGCTCGCTGGCGGGCCCCGTCGAGCGCCTGTTTGTCGCGCATCTCCGGGCTCTTTTCGAGGGTCTGGAGGGTGGCCTCGGCCGTGGTGCGATCCGTCGCCAGCTGCGCGAGCTCCTGGTCCGTCTCGGCGAGGCGGCGCTGCGCGGCGTCGTGCTCGTCCTGGGCGGAGCGTATTTGCCGCTGGATGGTCTCGTAGGCGGAGTGGGTGAGGCGTACTCCTTCGGCCCGGCGGCGGGCGGCGATCCGGCCGTAACGGCGGTAACCGGTGAGGAACTCGTCGACCGCCTCGCCGGCCCGCCTCAGGTCGGCGAGGGCGGCGCGGTCGTTCTCGAGGGCGCGGAACGCCTCGGCGACATCGGCGAGGATCTGCTCGTCGAGAGGAGGCAGGGCGTCGGAGAGGGCCCGGGAGAGACGGGCTTCGTCGAGCTTGCGGGAGAGCTGCGGCTGGCGCAGCTGGATCAGCAGGTCGACCAGGGCCTCGTAGCGCTGGGTGCCGAGGCGGAAG
>CAZMEL010000437.1:0-4327 GCA_964565225.1 uncultured Thermoanaerobaculia bacterium
GTAGAGAGGTAGGGGGTCTCCTCCTCCTTCTCGAACGAGCTCGAAGCCGGGGAAGTAGCTCAGTTTCACCCGAAAGAGCACCGGTCTCTCCGCCTCGATTCGGATTGCGTATTCGCCTCGACCGATCTTCTCGAGCGAGCCCCGCGCACCCACGGGTGCGGGATCGAAGTCTTCCGGGGAACGGCTGGCGAGCTCCTGCTCCAGCCGCCGATGGTCGGAATCGAACAGGAAGACCTCGGGGCTGACTCGGCCTCGGTGGCAGGCCTCGAATACGGACTCCATGACCGTCGCGAAGAACTGGGGATCCTTCTCCTCGACCGACCGCAGGTCCACCCGGGAGATCACCTCGAGGCTGCGATGGCTCAGGGGTGATTCCTCGCGCGGGGAGAGCTGGTAGAGGTCGTAGGCGCGGCCTCCTACCAAGCCCCCGGACGTTCGCGAGACCTCGAACGACCGGGTGCCTCGCGCCAGGAGCTGGTTCGTACAGGCGATGCGATCCTCGTCGAGGTAGGAGGGCGCCGCCAGCCGGGGTGCGAGCACCCAACCCACATGGAAGTCGCGAACGAAGTGGTCGAAGAAACACTGCAGCTCGGGGCAGCTCGGCGAGGCGTAATACCAGTAGTCGAGGACCAGGGCCGAGGTCGACTGCAGGGTTGCGAGATAGGAGCTCAAGAGCGTGTGGTTGCGAGAGCTCTCCCAGTACAGCCCCTTGGTGAACCTGGCTTCGCTGCCCCGGGCGATGAAGAAGGCGTCGAGATAGAAGTCACAGGGCCGCTCGGGATGGATGACGAAAACCCGCTTCCTGTCTTCCTCTGCGGGAAGAGTGAGGTCGGACGACAGGGGAGGCGTGGTGAAGCGAGGGTCCCGGAGATCGAAGAAGTGGGGGCGGAAGTCGCGAAACAGGAAGGCCAGGAGAAGGGCGGCAACCAGCACCGCGACCCTGCGTGCCGTCGGGTCTTCGCCGGCCCTTTCGGTCGCTGGCTCTCCGAGCCTGTCGAGGAGCGCCGCGGTCGCCACCGTGAGCAGGAACAGCGAGAGAATGGCGAGCCGGTAGTAGTGATAGGCCGGGAGAAGCGGCTCTCCGAGCCATCGATCGAACAGCTGGTAGAGCTCGGTGGGCAGAGCGATCAACAGCGACACGAGGGCCACCGGCAAGAATCGCCGGTCGCGGACCAGGAGCAGGATCGCGAAGACGGCGAGAGTGGGCATGAAGTAGGGATGTGGCTTGATGATCGTCGAGGCGAAGAACTGCCCGCGGGCTTCGAGAAATGGCAGCAGGAAATAGGCGGCCGCGAGCAGCGCGAGCCCCACGGACCCGAGCCAGTCGGCACGTCGGCGCACCAGGGCATAGACTCCCACCAGCACCAGGCTGACCGGCCCGACGACGAGGTGAGAGGAGAGGGCCAGGAACAGCCAGAGCCCCACTCGCAGCCAGGACCGGCCGTGGATCAGGTCGACGAGCAGCAGCAGGAAGAAGACGAACCCCAGGATCTCGGCGGCCAGGCCGGTGACGAGCAGGTCGATCAGGGAAAGACCCTGGAAGTACGTCAGGCCCGGTTTGTCGACATGGAGCAGGAACAGGACCACCAGGAGGAAGAAGACCCGGGCCGCTTCACTGCGAAATACGTGGCCGAGCCGAATGAGGGCCAGTAGATAGGCGACGAGCAGGAAGCCCAGATAGATAGGGTACGCGGCAAAGAGATCGCCTCCGACCACCAGACCGAACATGGCCAGGAGGGCGTCTTCGAGTGGCGGGTAGGAGAGGTTGGCGACGGTGCCGAGAAAGAAGCCGTCGTAGTGCTGGTGGAAGTAGCCCTCCCGCAGGGTCCAGGCGCTGGCGATATGTCCGGCCGCGTCGATCTGCAGGGGATTGAGATGCAGGAAGATGAGCCAGAGGCCGAAGCCTCCGGTCAGGACCAGCCCTGCGAGCACCAGGAAGCGAGCCAGGCGAAGAGCCGACTGCAGATCGTCCGCGGCGCCGAGGGGAGCTTGCATCACTTCATGGTTTGCGAGGGGTTGCAGAGGCTGGCAACCACGGTTCTCGCCGCGGCGGGCGGAGTTCTTCGGGAGGCCCCTGGGACCTGTCTCCGGAGAGTCCTACCGGCCGCGGCGAGATTGCCTCAGCGACCGGACCCCGATCCGGTGCCCGTTCCGGTGCCCGTGCCGGTCCCGGTGCGGGTCACGATGCAGGTCGGATTGCACACCGGCCAGATCTCCGGGTGTGGAGCGCTGTGCTCGGTCTTCTTGCTGCAGGGCGGGCTCTTGCAGCCGGTGGGGCTCCAGCCCGGCGCGAAGTTGGAGGTGCCCGGCGTGGATCGGTCCGGCTCACCGTCGCAATCCGTGTCGACCCAGACAGTGCTGTCGAACGTCACGGCGTCGGACCCCGGCTCGTACACCCAATCCGAGCCCTGCGAGGTGAGCAACGCGGTGTCGAAGAGCGGGCCGGCGGTCAGGCCGGTCGAGGAGACGAAGTCGATCCGAGCGTCGACGGTGAATTGTGAATCGAAGGTTCCACCCGCGGCGCCGGCATCGGCCCGGTAGATGGTGAGGGTGCCGGGAGATTGTGCGCCATCGAGCCCCACGTACGCCGTCCAATGCTCGGTGGTACCGCCAGGGCAAGAGATCACGAGCTTGTTTCGGCTCTGCAGGCTCAAGGCGATGACGGTGATGTCGGTCGTCGCCACGTTGTCGACGAACTCGGCATCCTCGTGGCGTTCGATGATGGTGTCCGCCGGATGCAGCGCGTTGACCGGAGACGTCGCGATGGGTTTACCCTTCAAGAATACCCTTCTCGACTGAAAAGCGGATTCGCCGTTGCAGAAGAATCCGGCCGGGAAGTCGAGATCGAGGAAAGTGGTCTGGTTGTCGGGCGTCACCCAGGTGTCGATACCGGCACGTATCGAGTCGGAAGTGCCACCCATCGTCGAGCTGGCCAATCCGATGCCGAGCCAGAAGACCGTGACCAGGGCCACGGCTACCAGCGCTCCTTCGAGAGGGCGTCGAGTCACTTTTCGAAACATGAGTCCTCCATTGATTCGAGTTGTTCCTGCGAGCCTCCCACCAGATGGGTGAGGGGGCTCGAACCGGCCTCGGCAGCAAGCTTCCTGTGGAATCCGGAGGCTCCGGCGCGCACGACGACCCGATACCGAGGCGAGCGTTCCTCTGTCGTCACGAGCCGAGCTCCACACCTTCTGGCCATCAGATTCGAAACGGACCTGCCGGACAGCTCGCGAAACGAGAAACCCGGACCCAGCACCGAGTGCTGCCTGCCCGTCGATACAATACTGAGAAAGGACCCGGGCAGACTATGCGACAGCTACCCGGCCGTCAACCCTGCTGGGCGAGTTCTCGATCAACCCCCTCGGATCGCTGGCCCGGGTGGCTTCCAGGGCAGAGGCCCGGCGGCGTGGCTGCGGGTGCTCGAGGCGAAGAGACTCTGGCTCAGAGTACGAGTAGCGTACCATCGTCGAGGGCGGTCGAGCTCCGCTCACCATCGCCCATGCGGATCGAGATTCTCGATGGATTTGCCTCGAAACCCGAGCTGGAGGTTCGAAGATGCCGTGGAGCCGTAGGAGTCGAAGACGAACGGGCGTGTCGATCGCGATCTTGTGGAGTCTCGCGGGTTGTGGCGCGGCAGCCTTCTCCTCGAGTCTCGGAGCTGCGGAAGGCGCGGGCGAGGTCGAGGTCGGAACCCCGCCGGCCGACGAGTACCTGGTGTTTCCTCTGCCCACCACCGGGCCCGACGAATCCTCGCAGATCCAGGCAATCGCTCCCGCCGATCCCGAGGCCTCGCCCTTCGGCTGGCACGATACCGACGGCGACCTCGATCCCGATTTCACCGACACCCGGGGCAACAACGTGAGCGCTCAGGAAGATCAGGACGCCAACAACACCGGCGGCACACGGGCCGATGGCGGCGTCGGCTCGCCCCTCGAGTTCTTCTATCCCTTCGATGCGGCCGCGCAGCCCGGCGCGGGCGGGAATCTCGAGGCCGCCGTGACCAACCTCTTCTACTGGACCAACATCCTGCACGACCTGGCGTGGCACCACGGGTTCGACGAGGCGGCGGGCAACTTCCAGACGTCGAATTACAGCGGCCAGGGCCTCGGCGGCGACGAGGTGCAGGCCGACGCCCTGGACGGCTCCGGTACCAACGGCGCCCTCTTCGCCACTCCGCCCGAGGGCCTTTCGCCGCGGCTCCAGGCCTTCGTCTGGGCTCCGCCGCCGGTGCTCCGGGTGCAGCAGCCGCCGCGTCTCGTCGGCGACGTTCCCGCGGGACCCGCCGAGTTCGGACCGCCCCTCGACGACCACGGCGTCGGCGGAGCCC
>CAZMEL010000438.1:0-4316 GCA_964565225.1 uncultured Thermoanaerobaculia bacterium
GCCACGTCGACCGGTAGCCGGTATGCCTGGCGCTTCCGCCAGATCCCGGTCACCAACCCCAGGCCGAGGTCCACCAGCGTTTCGCCGTGCACTGCCTTCTTGATCACCGCGGCCGCCGCCCGGTGGCGTTCAGCGGCCCGACGGGTGGAGAGGTACACCTTCGCCGCCTCCACCAACGAGGCTGCCGGCGTGTCCGGAGCCGAGACGGCGTCGAGCTCGTTGCGCCCCTCCAGCACCGCCGTCATTGGATCCGCTCCGGCTTCATCCGCTCGGTTGACATCTCGGCCACCGGGCCCGTGATTGCCCGGGCCACCAGCTCGGCGAATTGCTCCGTCTCCTCGTCACTCAGGCCGGCCAGGCCACCGAAGGCCCGCACACTCAATACGAAGCTGTGCACCAGCCGGGTGATCTCCGCCTCGTCGAGATCGGGTAGCGTCCACGCCTGGGGCCAGGTCAAGCCTCTGGTGGCTTCGGTTGGTAGCTCGTTGTGGCCCGGGCAAGCCTGGGCGAAGAGCTGGAGCAGGGAGAGGGCGGTGAGGTGAGGCGGGAATTGGGGTTGGGTCATCGGGGATCCTCCTTTCCGCGCATTCTTGGGAGGATCGGGTGTAAGGGGTGTCAAGCTGCGGCTCTCGTCGCGGCGGCCAGCTACCCACAGGATCGGTCGAGGGTACAATATGGCAGTGGAAGATCGAATGACTCTGCACGCACTCGTTGACGAATTGCCCGAGCCGGAGCTTCCAGCTGCTCGGCGCTTCTTGGAATTCCTTCGCCAGACTGCAGATCCGCTCTGGTTGACCCTGGAATCAGCTCCCCTGGACGATGAGCCCGTCACGGATGACGATGTCAAAGCGATCCGCGAGGGTCTGGCGGACAAGGCTCAGGGGGAGACGCTGTCCAACGATGAGGTCAAACAACTGCTCCGCGAGGTAGGGTGAGTCGGCAGGTCAAGTGGGCCACCATCGGGGCGGCGTCGATCAGGATCACCCCTTCTTTTGCGTAAGGAGGCGCGCAGCGTTGAGGGAGTCTTCCTGGAAGGGCTGGGTTCGCCCCTACTTTTCGACAACCCGGCTTCCTACCCAGATCGAAAACTCCTCCCGAGTCAGCTTACCAGCGGCCAGGTCCAACATGATCTGCTCTTGTTCTTCGATAGAAGCACTGAGCTCGAATCCATTCAGCACCAAGGTCACTTCCAAAGCCGCATGGCCGACCCTCTTATTTCCATCTACGAAAGGATGATTCTGCACCAATGACGATCCGAGCGCGGCGGCCTTTTCGACCAGAGTTGGATAGAGATCTTGTCCGTCGAAAGACATCCTAGGCTGAGCCACAGCTGACTCGAGGATCCCCAGATCTCGGATCCCATGACTGCCCCCTGAAGAATGGACAACCTGACGATGGAGCTCGACAACCTCAGCCAAGCTCAGCAGGCGCATCAGCTCAATCGCTTGTAGAGCTCGCGATTCTTGTCGAGGACGTAGGCGGCTGCAGCGGAAAAATCACCTTTTCGCTCCAGCATATCCACCACAGCGGCTTTGACCAGAGCCTCGGGGCTGATACCGAGCTCCCTGGCTTCGGAGGTGAGCCTCGCCGCTTGGTCCTCGGAGATGTCGATAGCCACTTTCATGGTCGTCCTCGGTCCTCCTCGGCCACAAGTATGCCATGAAGCCTCATGGCAACCAACGGGTCTTGCCCGCCACAAGCTACTGGCGCCGGAGGGATCGTCTTCCTCGTCATCCTCGGCCTTGTATCGCTGGGCTCCGGCGCCGATGAGGCGCAGCCCGGGGGGTGGCGACACGTCTCAAGGATGGCCGTGCGGTGTCGATTGACGAGCGGGCCGAAACTGCGGCGCCGCTGGCTATGGGGTGAGCTGCTCTGCGGCCTTCCCAGAGGAGAGTCCAGAGCCGGAGCTTCCATCTGCTCGGCGCTTCTTGGAGTTCCTTCGCCAGACTGCAGATCCGCTCTGGTTGGCCCTGGAATCAGCTCCCCTGGACGACGAGTCCGTCACGGATGATGATGTCAACGCGATCCGCGAGGGGCTGGCCGACAAGGCGCAGGGGGAGACGCTGTCCCACGATGAGGTCAAGCAACTGCTCCGCGAGGTAGGGTGAGTCGGCAGGTCAAGTGGGACGCCATCGGCCGGCCCAGGGTCACCCCTTCTTTTGCGTAAGGAGCTCCCGGAATCTCTCGCCCGTTCTCTCCGAGAGATCCGGCGGACCTCCCTTGACGCATCCGATCAGGTCGGCAATGGCCTCGTAGGGCCGCGGAAGTTCCCGTTCGGGAACGAGCTCGACGACACCATCATCCCGAAGCCGCAGCTCGATCTGATCGCCAGGTCGCAGGCCCAGCGATTCCCGAAGCTCTCTAGGAAGAGGGAGCCGTCCGTCGACGGTTAGTGTCATAGAGGCCATAGAGGCTTCTCCTTCCAGACAGAACCTACCACTCTTGCATCTGCGATTTTCTGCAGGTTGCGCCTTCGCTACAGCCACGCCTAGATAATCAATGTCTTTGGTCTCTTGCTGAGCTCCGTTTTATTCTTGCCGGCTCGAATGCCTGCTAAGCAAGGAGAATTTGCTCCTCGAAACCACTGAATTCAAGTGAAATTGTTTATTGGAAACGGGTGGATCAGACAAGAAAAAGTCATCTTCTGAGAAGAACACGGGAAATGCCAGAAGATTTGCGAGGATGAGGATCGCCACTCATCAAGGGCAGGACAAAGGGCCCGCAATGTCGCGGGCTCGGGAGCCACCCCTGTGGAGGTACGGGAAAGGGATCTTCTACAGCCACTCTTCTTTGATCGAAAAAACGAGCCTCGGCGCAGCAACGCCGAGGCTCAGAAGGCAAAGAAAATCGCCCACCAGGGGGCTCAACGCTATAGCAAGGCACCTTGAGGCTATCCCTGGATCTACGAACCGTCAAACATCGCTCTCTCGTGGGCCGCAGAAGAGATCGATGCCCCTTCAGTCGAGGGGACTGAGAAAGGGAACGCCGATGGACCGAGAATCGACTCATTGGCTGGCAGGAGCAGTAGTTATCTTGATCGTGTCCTTCGCCGGCAACTTCCTCCACGAACTGCTCGCCTTGGACAGGATCGACAAGGCTATCGACCTTGTCCAGATTGGAGCTCTCGTAGTTTTAGCGATGCTCGCTGGCGTGGGGCTGTACGGGTTGGTGGGGAGGGGAAGATGAGATTCCCGATAAGCCATAAGCGCAGGGGGCCAGTGATCGCAAGGTCGCTCAGGACCCGGTGCTGACCTGCTGCAGCCCGGCCACGGCCTGAAAGAAGGGTTGGGGCAAGGAGAGGAGCATGGTCTTGCTCTCCACCATGGGGGAGCCCTGTTCTGCTCTCGACCGTGGTAGCCTTTCGGCGTCGGCACACCCTCTCCCGAGGGCCCCGACGCCGACCAGACCACAGACCCAGGAGCGCCCATTGAAGACCGTAGGACTTTTCGCCGGCATTGGTGGGATCGAGTTGGGCTTCCACCGTGCGGGGCTCGAGACGGAGCTACTCTGTGAGATCGAGCCCGCGGCGAAGCGGGTTCTCGAAGAGCGCTTCCCTGGGGCGGAACTCGTCGGGGACGTTCGCTCCATCCGATCGCTCCCGAGATGCGACCTGGTCGCTGGTGGATTTCCTTGCCAGGATCTGAGCCAGGCCGGCAGGACCGCCGGAATCGGAGGCTCCAACTCGGGCCTGGTGGGGGAGATCTTCCGCCTGCTATCGGCCGGGCGCTCCAAGGGGCCCAAATGGCTGCTCCTCGAGAACGTCCCGTTCATGCTCCGGCTGGAGCGCGGTAGAGCGATGCACTACCTCACCGAGGAGCTCGGCAAGCGGGGATACACCTGGGCCTATCGCGTGGTCGACACCCGCTCGTTTGGCCTCCCTCAACGGCGACAACGGGTGATACTCCTGGCGTCCAAGACTGAAGATCCCCGCCCGATCCTCTTTGCGGACGAGGCGGGTGAACCACCGGTGCAAGACTGGCCGACGGTGGCATGCGGCTTCTACTGGACAGAGGGTACCCGAGGCCTCGGCTGGGCGGTCGACGCAGTCCCGACACTCAAGGGAGGTTCGACGGTCGGGATTCCTTCGCCACCCGCCATCTGGTTCCCCAACGAGGGTACGGTCGTTACTCCTGAGATCCGCGACGCCGAGCGCCTCCAGGGCTTTTCTGCTGACTGGACGGCGCCGGCCCAGGCCGACAGCAAGAAACGCAATGGGCCACGGTGGAAGTTGGTAGGCAACGCGGTCAGCGTACCCGTTGCACAGTGGGTCGGCGAAAGGCTCCTCGACCCGGGTGAGTATTCCGCGTTCGACCGAA
>CAZMEL010000439.1:0-4302 GCA_964565225.1 uncultured Thermoanaerobaculia bacterium
CGGTGCTCGACCTGGTGGAGGATGTGGAGACCATGGCGCGTTCCCTGGGCGAGAGCTCGGGCGGCGACGCCGAGGGGTACCGCGAGTTCGTCCGTCTCTCCCAGCAGCTGCACGAGATCTCCGATCGTTTCTACTTCTGGAAGTCGGTCGAGGACATCAAGGATACCTTCGATCTCAAGGGCTCGTTCCAGCTCTCGACCCTGCGCGACGTGTTGCGTATCCGCATGGGGCAGACCGTGGCGGGCATCATCCGCCGCAAGGTCGACGACGCCCGCCTGGCGCAGATGCTCGACCATTTCACCCAATACGTGGGCTCTTCGCCCTACCAGTCTCCCGCGGTGCTCTGCAGCATCGCACACATGCAGCTCGACGGCGGGGTCTGGTATCCCCGAGGGGGTATCCGCAAGGTGCCGGAGAGCCTGATCGCCCTCGCCTCCGACCTGGGCGTGGAGCTGCGGCCGGGGTGCGGGATCCGCCGCATCCTGAGCGAGGAGCAGCGGGTGGTGGGAGTCGAGACCGAGGCCGGCGAGACGGTTTCTCTCGGCGCGGTGGTTTCGAACATGGACTCGGTCCGCACCTACGAGGAGCTGGTGGGAGGGGCGGCCGGCAAGGCGTTTCGGCAGCAGAAATCCTACGCCCCCGCCTGCTCGGGGGTGGTGCTCTATCTCGGTCTGGATCGCGCCTACGACCACCTGCTGCACCACAACTTCGTGTTCTCCCGCGATCCCGAGGAGGAGTTCCGCCAGATCTACCGCGAGGGGCGCCCGGCCGAGGATCCGACCTGCTACCTGGCGGCTCCCGCCGGCACCGATCCCGGCGTGGCTCCCGAGGGCGGCGAGGCGCTCTATGTGCTGGTGCACACGCCCTACCTGCACCCCGGGCACGACTGGCAGCAGATGTTTCCCGGCTACCGGAAGGTGATTCTCGACAAGCTGGCGAGCACCTGCGGCCTGGAGGATCTCGAAGAGCGGATCGTGGTGGAGAAGGCCCTGACGCCCCAGGACATCCACGATCGGTATCGCGTGCTCGACGGTGCCATCTACGGTCTCGCCAGCCACGGTCGTTTCCTCGGCGCCTTCAAGCCGGGGAACCGGAGCCGGCACCTCCAGGGCCTCTACCTGGCGGGTGGGGCGGCCCATCCCGGCCCCGGCATGCCGATGGTTCTGATGTCGGGGTGGATCGCTGCCGACTCCCTGACCGCGGACGGTCTGGTGCCGGCGGAGACGCGGCGAGTCGCGTGATGGGCAGCGAACGATCCGGGGCTTCCGGCGTGCCGAGCCGGGGAGGTGTACCGCAATACTCCCGGCTCGGCAGCCGTCTCTTCACCTTCTACCTCCGGGGGTTCTTCCGGCGGGGCTTTCGCGCCGTCCGGACCTCCGGAGAGGTGCCTCGCGACCCCAGACCCCTGATCATCTACGCCAATCACCCTTCCTGGTGGGATCCCATCCACTTCAAGCTCCTGGCTTCCGACCGGCTGCCGGGGCGCGAGGTCTATGGCCCGATGGACGCGGAGGCCCTCGAGAAGTACCAGTTCTTCAAGAAGCTGGGAGTCTTCGGTATCGACCGGTCGACCCGAGGCGCCGCGCGTTTCTTGCGTACCTCGCTGGAGATCCTGGCCAAACCCGGCGCCAGCCTGTGGTTGACGGCGGAGGGGCAGTTCACCGATCCGCGACAGCGGCCGGTACGCCTGCTGCCGGGCCTGGCTCATCTCGTCTGGCGGCTGGAGGATGCCTTGGTGGTGCCCCTGGCGCTCGAGTACCCGTTCTGGAACGAGCGCAACCCCGAGGCCCTGAGCCGCTTCGGGCCCGCCTTCGATCTGGCGAAGGAGCCCCGGCTCTCGATCGAGGAATGGGCAGACCGCCTGCAAGAACGGCTCACCCAGACCATGGACCAGCTCGCTGCCGACGGCACGAGCCGCGACGAAAACCGTTTCGAGACGGTGCTCTCCGGCCGGGCGGGAATCGGTGGGGTGTACGATCTCTGGCGCTCGGCTCGAGCGTTTCTTCGAGGCGAGCGCTTCGATTCGGCCCACGAGAGCAAAGCTCGGTGAGCCTGGATCTCGCGACCGCGGAGGTGCTCGCCTTGGGGGCAGCGTCGCTCGCCGCGATTCCGGCTCTGCTGGTTTTCTTCAACCTGTGGCTCTACCGCCGACCGATCGCGGGACGAGCCGCCCCTCCGCCGATCTCGGTATTGATTCCCGCTCGCGACGAGGAAGCGACCATCGGCGACTGTGTGCGCTCGGCTCTGGCGAGCCGTGGCGTCGAGATCGAGGTGGTGGTGATGGACGATCAGTCCAGCGATCGCACCGCCGAGGTGGTGCAGACCCTCGCGGATCGAGATCCCCGGGTGCGCCTGCGCTCGGCACCAACTCTGCCCGCGGGTTGGTGCGGCAAACAACACGCCTGCCATGCCCTCTCCCAGGCGGCTCGCCATCCTCTCCTGGTCTTCCTCGACGCCGATGTGCGCCTGGAGCCCGAGGGGCTCGTGCAGATGGCGGGCTTCCTCGAGGATCGGAGGGCCGACCTGGTGAGCGGGATTCCCCACCAGGCCACCGGTACCTGGCTCGAAAAGCTGGTGATCCCTCTGATCCACTTCATCTTGCTCGGTTTCCTGCCCATGCCCGGCCAGCGCTGGACCCGCCACCCGGCCTTTGCCGCCGGTTGCGGGCAGCTCTTCATGGCCCGCCGGGAGGCCTACCGCGCCGTGGGTGGCCATGCCGCCATCCGCGCCTCGCGCCACGACGGGCTGAAGCTACCTCGAGCTTTCCGCGCCGCGGGTCGCTCCACCGATCTCTGCGACGCCACGGCGGTGGCCCGCTGCCGCATGTATCGTGGCACCTCCGAGGTCTGGAACGGCTTCGCCAAGAATGCCGACGAAGGCATGGCCTCTCCGGCCGCCATTCTGCCCTGGACCGTGCTGCTGGCGGGTGGCCAGGTCGTGCCGCCGCTGCTCCTGGCGCTCTTCCTGCTCGTGGGGATCTCCGGGTTTCCCTTGCAGCTCGCGGCTCTCGGAACGGCCCTGGCCTTCGGTACTCGGGCCCTGCTGGCGTTGCGGTTTCGCCAGTCCTGGCTCGGTGTGCTGGCCCATCCCGTAGGGGTCGCAGTAGTCGTCGCCATCCAGTGGTTCGCCCTGGGCCGGAAGCTCCAGGGTCGGCGGGTCGCCTGGAAGGGGCGCCTCAGCCATGGCTCCTGACCCCGCCACCACGACGTCTCCGCCTCCGGCTCTGGAGGTTTCCGAGGCGCAGAAGAGCTATGCCTCACCGGCGGGTCCGGTCCGGGCTCTCGACGGTCTCTCTTTCTCGGTGGAAGACCGCGAGTGGTTGGGCCTCTTGGGACCCAACGGAGCGGGCAAGTCGACTCTCATGGCGGTGGTCGCCGGCCTGCTGCCTCTCGACCACGGAGACGTGCGGCTCTTCGGCCAGCGGCCCGTGGAAGACTCCGCTGCCCGCTGGGTCGGATATGTGCCCCAGGAGATCGCCCTCTACCCGCTGCTCACCACCCGGCAGAATCTCGAAGCCTTCGGGCGATTGCACGGAGTGCCCCGAACAGAGCTCGACGACCGGATCGACTGGGCCCTCGACTGGACGGGTCTCGAGGCACGTGCCGGCGACCTGGCCCGAGATCTCTCGGGCGGCATGCAGCGGCGGCTCAACATCGCCTGTGGGGTCCTGCACGGCCCGCGCCTGATCCTGCTCGACGAGCCGACGGTCGGGGTGGATCCGCAAGGGCGGCAGCGGATCTGGGAGATGCTCGGGTCCTTGCGAGCGGCGGGCGCCTCCCTGGTGCACAGCACCCACGAGCTGCACGAGATCGAGTCGGTCTGCGACCGGGTCGCCATTCTCGACCACGGCCGGATCCTCGCCGCGGGACCGGTGCCGGCCCTGGTGGAAGAGACTCTCGGAGGGGGTGCGGTGCTCGACCTGCTTCTGGAAGAATCGGAGGGAGGGGTGATCGATCGGGCCGCCGCCGGGGCCGCGCTGGGCTCCGGAGACCTGGTCCTCTCCGGCGCCCGGGTACGCGGTTCGGTGGGTGACGTGGCCCGAGATCTTCCGGTGCTCCTGAACGATCTGCGGGCGGCAGGCTTCGGAGTCGCCAGCCTGCACCTCGACCGCCCGGGGCTCGAAGAGGTCTTCACCCACCTGACCGGCCGGGAGCTGCGGGAATGATCGGCACCATTTTCCGCATCAGCTGGTGGAACCTGCGACGCGACCGGGTCGCCCTGGTCATGACCTTCGTATTGCCCATCGTCTTCTTCTCGATCTTCGCCTCGGTCTTCGGCGCCATGGACGAAGAAGCCCTGCAC
>CAZMEL010000440.1:0-4297 GCA_964565225.1 uncultured Thermoanaerobaculia bacterium
ACCACCAGGCCCTGGCGCCAGGCGTAGATCCCCCCCATCAGGAGCACCGAGGCGGCCACCGCCGCCGCGGCCGATCTCCATTTCGGGAGCCGACGCTTTCGGTGCTCGGCGGCCGCTACCAGGCGCCGGCTGATCTCGAGGCGTTGTTGCCGCCGTTCCGAGACGAGGAAACACCGCTCGAACCACTGCCGCTCATCGGTCCCGAGCTCTCCCGCGAGGTAGCCGTCGATCAGGTCGTCCTCCGCGGCCAGCAGGTGCTGGTAAAAGAGGTCGTCCTCCATGCGCAGCTCCAGCTCCTCCCTGGCCGGCTCCTCCAGCTGGCCGAGCAAGTAACGGCGGATCTCGTGGTTTCGTGGCTCCATCACTTCCTTCTGCTCCCGAAAGGCCTTTTTGTTTCGCCTTGCAAACAGACCTCGACACAGCGTACGAGCCGGCCGCGCAGCCGATAGATACGAAGGCGCAAAGCCTGGTCACTGATCTGCAGCCGCAGGCACAGTGCCTTTCGCCGTCGGATCCGCAAGCCGCCCCGGAAGTCGAAATACTCGAAGAGGAGGTCTTGCTCGCCCTCGGGGAGCGACTCCAAACATCGATCGAAACAAGGCTGGCGGCGATCTTCGGCCACGGGAGCCACTGGCCGGGCACGGGCCTGCTCTTCCTGCTCTCGCCGCCTCCGTTCATCCTGCCGCCTCGCCTCGAGAGCCACTCGCCGAGCCACTCCATAGAAGTAACGAAAGGGTTCGGTTCGTAGGTCGATTCCCGCGGCAACCTTGCGGGCAACTCGCTCGAAGGTGCGGTCCACCAGGTCGGGTGGATCGGCAAAGCCCCGACTCTCGAAAACCGTGGTCAGCTTACGGCGGATCTCCAACAGCCTGCGACCGGCCCGGTCTGGATCTTCGTCCAGCGCTTGCAACAGGTCGTGCAGCGGAAAGGACTCGTCACTCGCCGGTCTCAACGCAACGACCCTTGGAACACGAACGCCCCCCAATGAGAGGGATCTTCGAATCTGGGCTGGGCCGCCAGCCGCCTCTGGGCAAGGGCCAGGGCAGCGGACGGATGGAGGCTCGGAGGCTCCGCCAGAGCCCGGTAGAGCTCGTCCATCAACGCGGCGGTCGACCGGTCGTCCACGGGCCAGAGGGTAGCCAGCACCCCGCGAGCACCGGCACCGAGGAACGCACGGGTCAGCGAGAGCAGCCCCTCTCCCCAAACCTCTCTGCCGATCGCCGAGCTGCAGGCGCTGAGCACCACCAGCTCGACCTCGAGGTCGAGCGACGCGATGTCCTCGAGACCGAGAAAGCCATCTCGCGGGTTTCCGCTCCCATCGAAAAGGGAGAGCATGATTCCAGACCGCTCGGGGCTCTCGTCGTCGATCAAGGCGTGCGCCGCGATGTGCAGAATCCTCAGGGGTCGGCCGCTGGCAGCCACGACCGCCGCTTTGGATGCCTCGAAATCGAATCGAACGGAGACCTCTTCGGGCCCCAAGCGCTGGCGGATCTTCTCCGCTTCTCGGCGGGAGAATCTGAGCCGAGGCAAACGCGAGGCCCACGGTTTCGAGGCTCCGTCTTCTTCAGCAGGCGAGGTCGCCATCGGGCGCCGATGCCCGAGGCGCGGATCGTCGGCGCGGTAGACGGCATCGGCGAGGACGAGCACACCCTCGGAATCCACTCCGGTGTCCTCCGCGGCCTCCGCCCTCTCTCCGAGCACCAATGCGACCCTCGCCGAGGGCGCGATGACCAGCTCGTGCACTCTCATCAACGGCCGACCTTCCCGATCGGGCAGGGCACCGAACGGAACCCGGCGCAGAGAGCCGTCGGGAACTACCAGCACTCTCGTACCCGGCTCGATCTTGGCTTCCAAGGGAGCCCAGATCAGCCGTGCCAGGCGCGCGAGGGCCTCGGGGCTCGGACCTTTGGCACCGGGCTCGCCACCGACACGCAGCCCGGCGACGGCCTGGTCGATCTCTTGGCGAGGGGGTAGCTCCACCAGATCGAAGCTCGAGCCCCCTACGATCCAGGCCCAGCTGTGGTCGTCGCCGAGAGCGATCTCCACGAGCTTGGAACGCTCATCAACCCATGCTTGCAGGCGGCCCAGGTCGAGCTCGGGAACCTCGACCGGAGAGGGGAGAAGGTGCTCTAGCAACGATCGGGAGAGGAAGCGCTCGTGGGCCAACAGCGCTCGCCGAGCATGGCCGGCCGTGGCATCTTTCTCGTGCTCGGCGAGGAGCAGATTCCGCAGACTCTCGGCGGTCCGGCGGTTGCTGGCCAGAAAAAGGGCGCGATCGTCCGGGTCGCCGACCCGATCTCGCTGGCGTTCGAGAGCCGCCACGGCCTCCTCCATCGCCGAGAGGGAACGGGCGAAGTCGCCCCTCGCCGAGAGGGCCAGGGCGAGGTCGGTCCAGGCGGGAATCTCGCCCCAGGGATTGCCGATGTTGCGATGCAGAGCCAGGCCTTCCTCGGCGGCGGCCACGGCCTCTTCGCTCCGGCCCAGCTTCCGCAGGCATTGGGAGAGCTGCTGCAAAGCGTAGGCGAGCAAGCGTGGCCGATCGAGCTCCCGGTACCAGCGAATGGTCGCTCGCAGCCGCCGATCTGCCGGCTCGTACTCGCCGGCTTCCAGCAACATCTCCACCAGCAGTTGCTCGGCGAAGATCCGGGCCTCCAGATCGTTCCCCACGGTGCTCGCTTCCACCGCTTCGAGGAGGTTCGTGCGGGCCGCCGATCTCCGGCCCTGGGCCTTGTACACATTGCCCATCTTCACCAGCACCCGACCCTCTTGCCTCCGTTGCCCATTCCGCCGAAAGTACTCTCGGGCCCGACGAAAGGCGTCGAGCGCCAGCTCGTAGCTGCCCCGGCTCGAGTAGGCGAGCCCCAGGTGGCTCAGGGTCTGGGCTTCCTGGTCGAGATCCCCGGCCCTTTGGTGCTCCGCGAGGGCTCGTTCGAAGAGCTCCACGGCCGCTGGCAAATTGCCACTAGAGCTCTCGGCGATGGCCTGGCTGGTGAGAATCCTCCGCTCGAGCTCCCCCGCCTCCGCCCCGCGGGCGAGGTCCAGAGCCTTTCCCAAGAGCTCCTTCGCGATCTCGATCCGGTCGTTCTCCTGCAGGCAGTCACTCAGCTCCACCAGCGCCAGAGCCTGCTGCTCGAGCGCTCCGAGCTTCCCGAACAGAGCCGCCAGATCCCCCAGAGAGGCCACCGAGGTCGGCTCGCAGCTTTCGGCCTCGACCACCCGCCGAAGAGCTTCCTCGGCTCGGTCGAGGGAGCCTTCCAGGCCGCTCCCTGCCGTTCCCAGGCCAAAGAGCCAGAAACACGCCAGGCTCAGCACGACCGGTCGGATCCCTCGCCGCGGCGCGGGCGCAGATACCAGTCGGAAAAAGGAGGGCTGGACTCTAGGCTCCATTCGATCGGTCTGTGGGGTTCAGGCGCCGCCCGATGTTGACAGATCTCGCATCATCTTGCCGCATCAGATCGCTTCGGCTCTGTCCGGGAGGGCCCAGAGAAAAACTCGGCCGAGTACGATACTCTATGTGCCAGCTCGTCGATTTGTTTGGTCCCAAGCGGATCTCTGGAGGTCGAATGTTTCTTCTGGTTTCGAGAATCGTGCGAACGAGCCGAGGCTCCTCGGTACACACCCTCACAACCCGCACCCTCTACGCCCTGTTGTCCATCTTCGGCTTCTGGCTCCCAGCCGTGGGCCCAGTAGCCGCCCAGCTCTTCCCCCTCGGCGAGGAGCTCCAGGCCAATTCGTACACCACCGGTGATCAGCAGAGATCAGGGGTAGCGCTCGGACCCGATGGACGCTTCGTCGCCGTCTGGGAGAGCGCAGGCTCCGCGGGGGACGACGCCTCGGAGACCAGCATTCAAGCGCAACCGTTCGATGCCGAAGGAGTCGCCGAAGGCGCCGAGCTCCAGGTCAACTCGATCACCACCAGCTTTCAGGGTTATCCCGCCGTCGCGATCGACGACTCCGGCACTTTCGTGGTGGTGTGGCAGAGCGACGGTGTCGATCTCTCGGGATACTCCGTCCAAGGCCAGCTCCTCGACATCGACGGATTCCCGATCGGCAACGAGTTCCGGGTCAACACCACCACCTCCTACAACCAGGCCTTCGCCTCGGTCGACATGGCCGCCAGTGGCGAGTTCGTGGTCGCGTGGCTCAGCTACGGCTACGCCGGAGGCCCACCCACCGGATACGACATCCTCGCCCAGCGCTACGATGCCGCGGGTGCCCCCATGGGCCCCGAGCTCGTGGTCAACTGAAGTGGACCCCATTGTCAAGACCATTTTGACCGAAATCTAAGTTAAATCCT
>CAZMEL010000441.1:0-4256 GCA_964565225.1 uncultured Thermoanaerobaculia bacterium
GTCCGTGACCTCTCCTTGACGGAAGAATCCTGCCGGCCGGCCCCAACCCCTTGACTCGATGGGTCCGATGCTGTAGAAACAAAAACGATGACGAGCTTCACCCACTCTTCCGACACCTCCAGCCGGCTCCGCCGCTCCGCGGTTGCCGAGGGTATGTGTATGTGTTGTTGCCATCCCACGGCGGGACCGGGACACGCTATACCTGGGTGAAGACACCAGAAAAAGACCTCAAGCGTACGATCCAAGACCCGCTCCGGAGCCACCGAGCGGGTCTTTTCGATTCCTGGCCAGGCGGTGACCTCCAGAGCCTCAGGAGACACCGATGGCCACCTCCGAACACATCGCGATCTATTTCGAGCACCCCGAGTGGTTCCGGCCTCTGTTTGCCGAGCTGGATCGCCGAGGTCTACCCTACGAAGCCCTGCGCGCCGACCAGCTGATTCTCGACCCGGTCGCCGGCCTGCCTTCCTCGCCGGCTCTTTTCGTCAACCGCATGAGCCCTTCCGCCTGGGAACGTGGACACGGCGGCCTGATCTTCGAGACCCTCCACCAGCTGGCGTCTCTCGAGGCGCGAGGGGTCGAGGTGGTCAACGGCAGCGCCGCGTACCAGCTCGATATCGCCAAGAGTCGCCAGGCCGCCCTACTCGATTCTCTCGGCCTGCGAGTTCCGCAAACGCGAGTCATCCACCATTCCCGACAGGCCCTGGAAGCCACCGCCGAGCTGACGTTTCCGATCCTGGTCAAACCCAACATCGGCGGCAACGGTGCCGGCATCGAGCGGTTCGTCGATCTCGAGGAGCTGCGGCTGGCGGTCGAGCTCGGCGCATTGCGGCCCGGTCCCGACGGAGTGCTGCTGGTGCAGGAGTACCACGCGCCCCGCGGCGGCAGCATCGTGCGGGCGGAGACCCTGGCCGGCCGATTCCTCTACGCCATCCGGGTGCACCTCGGCGATCCCTGCAGCTTCAGCATCTGCCCCGCCGACCTCACCCGCACCGTCGACGGCGTGGAGCTCGACGCCACCGCCCGGGCCGAGGGCCACGGCAACGACGCCGCGGTGGAGATCTTCCATCCGTCCACCACCGAGATCGCCGAGATCGAGGCCATCGCCCGGGCCGGCCGATTCGAGATCGGCGGCGTGGAGTACCTCGAGAGCGACCGCGACGGCGAGCGCTACTACTACGATGTCAACGTGCTCTCCAACTTTGTCGCCGACGGCGAAAAGCTGCTCGGCTTCGACCCCACCGCTCGACTCGTGGACCATCTGCAGGCCCGATTCGAGCAGATCGCGACCCCGCCGACGGTGCTCTCGCGCCGAGCGGCGTGAGCTTCCGCGGCGCTTCGCGGATACAATCGCAGACGTCTCGATAGAACACCGATCACGAACCGGACCTGCGATGAGACCACCCGCGAGCACCGTTTCCGCACCTACCGAGGTCGAGCTGTCCACCGGCGATGGCCCGCGGCGGCTCACTCTGCGCCATCTCCGTTCCGACGACGACTACGCTCGTTGTGAAGATCTGCAACGAGCCACCTGGGGGCAGGATTTTCCCCAGATCGCCAGCGCCACCATGATGAAGATCTCCCAAAAGGTCGGAGGGCTCTCCGGCGGGGCCTTCGACGACGCCGGCAACCTGCTGGGCCTGATCTTCGGCATTTCCGGGATGCGCAACGGCGAGCCGGCCCACTGGTCGCACATCACCGCGGTCGCACCAGCGCTCCGGGGCCTCGGCCTCGGGCGACACCTGAAAGCCTTCCAGCGCCGCTTTCTCCTGGAGATCGGAGTCGAGAAGGTCTACTGGACCTACGATCCCCTCGAATCCCGCAACGCCCACCTCAACCTCAACCGGCTCGGGGCCGAGCCGGTCGAGTACCACGAGGACTTCTACGGAGACGGCGCCGACAACGCCCTGCACCGTGGCCTCGGCACCGACCGCTTCATCGTCGAGTGGAGGCTCGCCTCTCCAGAAGTCGAAGAGGCCCTACACCACGGACCCCGGGCCCGAGAATCTCCCACGGCTCCCCTGGTCAACGCCGACGACGAAGGGACCCCACGAATCACGGCGCCCGACTCGCCCCCCGATGCCGCGGAAATCCGCATCGAGGTCCCCCTCGACGTGCAGACCGTCAAAGACGCAAGACCCGAACTCGCCATCGCCTGGCGCCGGGCCACCCGCTGGGCCTTCCAGGGCTACATGAGCCGCGGCTATCGCGTCCAGGCCTTCCAGCGCCAGGCCGGCCGTGGGTTCTACCTCCTGCGGCGGCCCCGAGCACCACGCTCGAGCTTCTGGACAGATGAGCTACAATTCGAGCTGTAGTCGATAGGACGGCCCCTACAGATGAGCATTCAAGAGAGGATTCGAAACCGACGAGAGGCTCTCGGCGCAACGGCAACCAACCTGGCCGATTGGTCGGGAATTCCGGTGGACCGGGTTCGGGCCATCGAAGCCGGCCAACCTCTCAGCTCCACGGAGCTCGGCCGGCTGACTCGGTCCCTGGCCGTCGATCTGGGTTCGTTCCTTCGCGGGGAAGAGCAAAGACCCGGACGGTCGACCGTCAGGTTTCGCAAGGCTCTCTCCAGCGACGAGCCTGCACCCCTCGAGCTGAAGAATCTGGCCCTCGCCGCAGAGCTGGGCAGGATCGCAGGACGCCTGGTCGATTCTTTGGGCCTCTCTCTGCCGGTCATCGAGCTACGCGACCCGAAACCGGTCAAAGACGGGGAGGAACCCTGGAAACAAGGCTATGAGCTAGGGTCTCTGGCTCGCCGGAAGACCAGTGTCAGCTCCGAGCCCATCACCGATCTCCAGGGTCACCTGGAAGGGTTGGGAGTCCATGTCGCCCTCGCTCCGTTTGCGCGGGCCGACATCGACGCAGCCAGCGTGATGGAGCCAGGAGCCGTTCCGGTACTGCTCCTCAACCAGAATTCCCCCAGAATCTCACTGACGCTCCCTCGCAGAGCTGCCATGGCTCACGAGCTCTGCCACATTCTCCACGATGTCGGCGAGCACGACCTGGAAACCTACATCAGTAGCACGGACGACTCTCAGTCCGAACCCTGGGAGCAGAGAGCCCGGGCTTTTGCGCCGGCATTCCTTGCACCTCCACGAGAAGTCCGAGCTCGGCAGGACGACCTCGAAGAATTCGCCGGTCCGGAAGCCGACGAGCAGAGAGTCCTGGACCTCGCCAAGCACTGGGGGCTCTCCTGGGCCGGAGCCGTCTGGCACGCCAAGAATTGCGACCTGATCACGACACCGGTCGCCAACGAGCTCACACAGCTTCCTCAGAAGACGGATTGGCAATCAGAATTCGAAAGCCCAGGCCGAGCCTCACCCGGCTCGATGGAGAATCCACGGCCAGCAGAAACCGCGCAGAAGGGGGCCTTCGAGGTCGGTCCGTACGCCAGAGGAAATATTGCGCGGTGGACGCTCCAGGCTCTCGATGCAGGCATCCTTTCGGCGGGCCGCGCTCGAGAGATCCTGAGCTGGGGCTGAAGCTTGCGCTGGATTCTCGACGACGGGCCACTCGGCCACCTGGCGAGTCTTCAGAATCTGCATCTCCAGTCGCGATGGACACCTGGAGCTCTCCTCGTCGCTCCGACGACTGCCGACGTGGCCACCACGAAGACCCGACAGCTTCTCGACCTGAGTCAGGGCGGGAAAAGGCTCATCGATAGGTTCGAGATCATGATCGGTGGAGAGGATCCAGCCGCAGAAGTCTTCTTCCAGCTCCATGAAGATCCGGCCGCCACGACCGACCGCGCCGAGCACGAGAGCATCGCCTGGGCACAGGTCCATGGTGAAGATACGGTCTTCGTCTGTGCCGACCGACGAGCCGCTCTGACCGCGCTTGCGGAGCTGGGGCGTGCTCGCGTCGCCCACCCCTTCGACCTCTGGATCGATCTGAGAGACCGGGCCTGGCTGACTGGATCAGAATTCGCTGCGCTCTGTACCCTGACCCGGAAACACGATCAGGGCCTTCCTCGGCTACCGGGCCGAGTCGCCATCGAGATGAGCTCCGGAGAGACCTGACCCGGCGGCCCCGAGCCATCAGCCGTCAGAGATAGAGCTCCCACTGCCTCGCCGATCGAACGGGGTCGGGATCGACGAGCACGGGCTGGGCTTCGATGTCTCGCAGGTAGTCTTCCGGAAGCTCGGCTTCCTTCGCGCCGACCCAGACGTGGTGTTTGTACCAGTCGTAGGGCGCCAGCTCCGGATCGATCGGGAGCGCGGTGTAGGTGTGCGCCTCCAGCAAGGCTCCGG
>CAZMEL010000442.1:0-4246 GCA_964565225.1 uncultured Thermoanaerobaculia bacterium
ACCTGGCGCGGATCGCCGAGACCGCTCTGCATCGTGCCGTCGAAGTTGAAGATCAGGTTGGTGGCGGCGGGGTTCCGCAGGTTGCGGCTGTTGAACACGTTGAAGACATCGATGATGCCCTCGATCTCGAAGCTCTTCGCCTGGAAGACCTTCGAGATCCGCAGATCCAGAGCCGAGAACTTGTTGTCCTTGCGGCCCAGATTGCGCTGGGTCACCGTGCCGTCGGCGTTGATCCGGTCCTGCGGGGTGTTGGCGATCTCACCCGTCTCGGTGATCGACAGCGGTTGGGGCGAGCGGTAGCTGTAGCGCGCGTTGACGTTGATCCCCCACGGCGCCTGCCACAGCAGCCAGGAGTTGAAGCGGTCGCGCTGGTCGCGGTCGGAGAAGCCCCATTCGGCGTCGAGATCGGTCACTCGCGCGTAGCGGAAAGTGAAGGGGTCGCGCTCGTTGTCGTCGTCGGAGCGATCCTTCGAGTAGGTGTAGTAGGCCTGGAACTGCACCTTGCCGGCCCGCTTCTCGAGCCCGATGGTCAGCCCGTAGTACCGGCTCGAAGCCGACGACTCCACCACGGTGAGGTTGTTGATGCCGTTCGACCCGTCGGGGCCGAGGCCGGTCAGCCAGGGTGAGCCGAGCAGGGGGTCGTTGCGGTTGATGAAACGGGTGAGGTGGTCGGTCTCGGCCCAGTTGTATTTCAACAGCGCAGCGTAGTTGGGCGCGATTTCCCGCTCCACCGAGACGGCGGCCGCGGTCGTGCGCGGATTCTGGAAATCCTCGTCGAAGACGAAGACATCGGGACGAAAAGGGTCGCCCAACGTGTCGACCGGGATCAGCTCGGTGTACGGCGGTGGCGGTCCGAGGATCGGAATCAGCTCACTGCTGCGAAACAGGCTCTGGCCCCGGCTCCCGTTGGTCGAACGCGACGACGCCAGGGTGAGACCGGGGATCCGGGCGTAGTAGAGACCCGCGTTGGCCCGCACCACGGTCTTGCCGTCTGCGGTGGGATCCCATGCGATTCCGAAGCGCGGCTGGACCATGCCGTAGTCCGAGGGGATCTCGCCGTCGGAGGGAAAGCGCTGACCGCCCTGGGTCTGGCCGATGAACGGTGCGTAGAAGACCTCGCTCGCAGGGGTGATGGGATCGGGCTGGATCTGCGCCTCCCAGCGCAGGCCGTATTGCACCGTGAGGTTGGCCGAGGGCTGCCAGACGTCCTGCCCGAACACGGCGATCTCGTTCTGGGTGATGGTCTGGGTACCGCTCTCCTCCACGCTCAGGCCACCGACCCCCGCCTGCTGCAGATAGAGCAACACCGGGCCGGTGATGGTGGTACCCGCGGGGCAGGTGCCGTCGCCCGAGGAGGAGCCATCGGAGCACTCCACGTAGCTCGGGTTGTCCACGTAGTTGAGGAAACCGTCGGTGGAGCCGAAGATGAAACGGCCGTTGGCGAAGCCGATGAAAGTCTGGAAGGCCGAGGTCTGATTCCACTCCACCCCCGCCTTGAAGGAGTGGCTCGGAGTCAGCCAGGAGATGTTGTCGTTCACCTGCCAGCGGGTGTCGTGGTACTGCACCGGAATGAAGAAAGGCATGCCGAAGCGGTAGCCCCGGCCGAAGTCGAAGGCGGTGTCGGGGAACGGACGGTCGGTGCCGGCAAGGGTCGGCCCCTCGTAGGGACGCGGCCGGTCTTCCCGTGCGAACTGGAAGCGCAGCTCGTTGAGCAGGGAGTTGTCGAGATTCGAGATCAAGGAGCCGCTGAGCGCGTAGGACGAAGCCTTCTCCACCGCGTTGGCGCTCACGCCCCAGGAGTCGACGTCGAAGGTGCCGTTGGCCTGCTCGGCGTCGGTGTAGTTGAAGCGCAGGGTCAACAGATTGCTGCTGCTGGTGTTCCAGTCGAGCTTGAAGAGGCCGACCAGCGCATCGTTGGTGCGGTCGATGGGGGCGTTCTCGTTCGGCGCCCCCAGGGCGGCGAAAGCATCGACCACCCGCTGCTCGATTCGTAGCGGGTCGCGCTGCTTGGTGTTGGTGCCGTCCTGCAGGTCGAAGGCGGTGAAATAGAACATCTTGTCGTTCCGGAGCGGCCCACCGAGGGTGAAGCCGATCTGCTGCTGCTCGGAGTCGAAAGCCGGCTCCCGGGTGCCATCGGCCCGTTCGGCCTCGGTGGAGAGGGAGTCGTTCTTGAAGTAGTAGTGGGCGGTGCCCTTGGTGTCGTTGGTGCCCGACTTGGTCACCACATTCACGAAACCCGAGGAGGCGCGCCCGAACTCCGCCGGAGCGCCGTCGGCGATCACCACGAACTCCTGGACGGCGTCGATGTTGAAGGTGAAGGCCGGACGCTGGCCGCCCCGCTGCTCGCCGAAGAAGGGATTGTTGAAATCCGCCCCGTCCACGGAGATGTTGTTCTGGATCCCCTTCTGGCCGTTCACCGTCAGCTCGTCACCGTCCGGCCCCTGGACGATGGAAACCCCCGGCGTGAGCTTGGTGAACTCGAGGAAGTTGCGACCGTTGTTGGGAATGCCGTCGAGGGTGTCGCGATCGATACGCACCGAGTTGGAGGTGTTGGAGGTCTCGATCAGGGGAGCCTCACCGGTGACCACGATCTCGTCTTCGGTGGCCGACACCTTCATCTCCAGCCGCAGGTTGATGGTCTGTCCTACGGTCAGCTCCAGCCCTTCGCGCACCAGGGTGGAGAACCCCTCCAGGGCGGCGGTGACCCGGTAGGGCCCCAGGGGCAGCAGGACTCCGCGAAACCGGCCGCGGGCATCGGTGACCAGCACCTGCTCGAAGTTGGTCGCGGTGTTCAGGAGTGTCACCGTCACTCCGGGTAAGACTGCGCCGCTCTCGTCGAACGCAGTTCCTTCGATCACGCCGGTGGTCGCCTGGGATTGAGCAAAGACCCCAGGACTGAAGACCAGACCGAGCACTACCAGCCAACAACAGGCATGCTTATTCATGACCACTCGCCTCCTTACGGATGGTTCCGGGGATACCCCGATCGCACAAATTTTCGTTCTGGCGGCCAGTATACTCTTCCTGCCTGGCATCCGTTTGTCCCAAATCGCCCTTCGGGATCCAGCGGCGGCCGTACCTCGTCGTCGGCCTTCGGCTATCATCGTCTTCACTGCCCGAGACCGCTGGATGAAGCTCCGAACCTACGCCAAGATCCTGCTCTTCAACACCCTCTTCCTGCTGGGTTTGCTGGAGCTCGCTGGCCTCGCGGGTTATTACCAGCGCACCGGCAAGATCTACTACCTCGATCCCCCCAGCGGCCGCGCGGTACCGAGATCCTTCGAGGGAACCGTCGAGGGGTACCGGCTCCACCCCTACCTCGGCTTCGTGATCCAGCCCGGCGCTCCGGCGCCACCCTCTCTGGAGGCGGCACCGACCGGAGCCAACCCGGTCACCCGGCACAACAACTACGGCTTCCTCTCGCTCCACGACTACCCCCGACCGCGAAGAGATCCGCGGGAGTTGCTGGTGGGAATCTTCGGCGGCTCGGCCGCCGCCTACCTGGCCGTCTTCGAGGCCGAGCACGGCATCCTCGCCGCCGAGCTCGCCCGAGCCTCCGGCCGTGAGCCCGAACGGGTCACCGTGCTCAACTTCGCCCAGGGTGGCTTCAAGCAGCCACAGCAGCAGCAGATCCTCGCCTACTTCCTGGCCCTCGGCCAGGAGCTGGACGTGGTGATCAACTTCGACGGCTTCAACGACATGGTGCTCAGCGGCCGCAACCTGGAGCACGGCTTTGCTGCCGACATGCCCAGCTACGAGCACCTGGGGGCCCTGCGCGAGATCACCTCTCTGCGGGACTCGGTGGAGAGCCTCGAGCAGATGCTCGCCATCCGTGCCTCCTGGGCCGGCTACAGTCACTGGTACAACCGGGCGTGGAGCGGCGAGGCCTGGGAGACCCGAGCGGCCGCCGGATTCTTCGTCGACTGGCTGATCTACAAGCTGCACCACCGCCAGTACACCCGGAGTCGTCTCGCCCTGGCGCCACCTGCCCACGGCGGCTCCGGCGAATCCTGGCTGCACCTGCGCCCCGACCCACCCCTCCGCGAGCCCGACGACGCCGAGATCCGATCCCTCGCCGACCTCTGGCAGCGGAGCAGCGTCGCCATGGCCCGGCTCGCCGAGATCCAGGGGACTCGTTTCTTCGCCTTCGTCCAGCCCAACCAGTATTTCCCCACCGAGCGCAGCTTCACCCCCGAAGAAGCCCAGGTCGCCTTCTCCCCCCGCACCCCCGACCGCCAACACGGCG
>CAZMEL010000443.1:0-4187 GCA_964565225.1 uncultured Thermoanaerobaculia bacterium
CTCCCTCGGCCTGCACCAGGGCGACCCGGTTGCCCGGCAGGCTCTGGACCAGCTGGCGCAGCAGGGTCTGGGCCTCCCAGAGCCGGTGCGGAGGCACGTCGTTGGTCGCCATGGAGAGGGAAGTGTCGAGCACGAAGGCGACGTCGACTCCCTGGCGTTCCACCCGCTGCTCGCTCCGGCCCCACCGCCGGTGGGCGAGGGCGAGGGCGACTCCGAGGATGGTCACGCCGAGCAGAGCGGAGGACACCCACTGCCGAGGGCCGTGGTGCCCGGGCAACAGCCGGTCCCAGAGGTTCCGCGCGGCCCAGGCGGCCGTCGCCCGCCCGCGGCGCCACCAGATCCAGCCGGCCAGGGCGGCGGTGGCAGGGGCGGCGAGCAGGAGCCAGAGCCAGTCGGGGTATGCGAATTCCACGTTCGTTTCTCGTGCCGAGTCAGGGCTCGGTGGTCATCCCGAGGGCGCCGAAGAAGAGCGGAGCCAGCAGCAGGGCCAGGGCCAGCTTGGCGAAGGGTTGGAAAGCTTCTTTGTAACGGATGTAGCGCTTGATCTCGAGCGGGGTCTTCTCGAGCTCGTCGATCTCCGCGAAGATCTCGCGCAGGCTGTCGGGGTCGGTGGCGTGGAAGAACTGGCCGCTGGTGCGCTCGGCGATGCGGCGAAGGAGCTCTTCGTCGAACTCGACCCGGATCTGGCGTCGCACCGGGCGACCGAAGGCGTCGAGGTCGTCGACCTCGATGGTCCCCACGGTGCCGACGCCGATGGTGTAGACCTTGATGCCGAGCCCCTCGCAGACCGCCGCGGCGGAGTCGGGGTCGATGGCGCCACTGTTGTTCACGCCGTCGGTCACCAGCACCGCCACTTTGGTCTTCGACTGACTGTCCTTGAGCCGGGCGGCGGCGTTGGCCAGGGCGAGGCCGATGGCGGTGCCGTCGGGCAGGGTGTCGAGGGCGATGGAGTCGAGCAGCAGGTTCAGCATCTGGTAGTCGCTGGTGAGTGGCGCCTTGGTCAGGGCGCTGCCGGCGAAGACCACGATGCCGATGCGGTCGCCGGTGCGTTTGGAGATGAACTCCTGCATCACGTCCTTGGCGACCTCGAGCCGGTTCCGCGGCTGGAAGTCCTCTGCCGCCATGCTGCCGGAGATGTCGAGCACCACCTGGATATCGATGCCCTCGGTGAGGTTCTCCTCGCGGGTCAATCCTTCCTGGGGGCGGGCGAAGGCGAGCACGAGGAGGGCCAGGGCCAGGAGCCGGAGGTAGAACGGCAGGTGGATCCTCCAGGTCCCGCCCCTTGCCGTGGGAAGGCCGGAGTAGGTGAGAGCGCCGTAGGCCTGGCGCCGATGGCGCCACCAGGCGAGCAGCGGCAGGAGCAGGAGCAGGCCGAGGAAGAGGACGTCCTGGAACTGGCTGGTGGTGCTCATCGTGCCGCCGCCTCCGAGCTCGCCGCGGCGGCTCCGTCCGTGGTCTCGGAAGGCTCCTGGGGCGCCGGACGCAGCTGCTCCTCGACCTCCCGGGCCAGGGTTTCGGCGAGGCGGATGCGGTCGTCGGTCACCCGTTCGTCGACCTCCTGGCGAGCGAATTTGACCTGGTCGCAGTCGCGCAGCAGACGGACGGCGCGCTGGGTCGAAGCGGCCGGTACGGAGGTGCTCCGCAGGCGTTTCTGGATCTCGCTGGTGGTTCCCTCCACGGCCTGGAAGTCGAGGGCCCGGCCCAGGTACCGGCGCAGCGCGAGGCTGAGCTCGGTGTGGGCGGGCTCGCTGCCCACCGCCGGATCGATACCTCGCAGAGTGGAGACCAGCTCGTCCAGGGGCGGCAGGAGAGGACGCCGGGACGCGGCGGCGAGAGGGTCGACCCCCTGCAGCCGGCGGACCAGGGCCGCGGCCATGAGCAGGGTGAGGGCCGCGAGCACCCCGGTCGACCAGTAGAAAGCGGCCTGCGGGGGGCGGTGGATCAAGGGGGCGGGCGGCCGTGCTTCGAGGTCCGAGGCCGAGCTCGGGGTGGCGGCGGCCGACGGGTCGCTGGCCTCGTCCGCGGATTCGGATTCGTCGTCGAGCTCGGGCAGCACCGAGACCACCTCGAGCTCCGGCGAGTTGCCGCTGGAGATGACCTCCGTACGCTCCGCGAGGGGTACGGCGACGGTGATCTCGGGCAGGAGGACCGTTCCCACCTCGAAGGCGGTGAGGGTCAGGGTCTGGCGGTAGATCCGGCGTCCGCTGGAATCCACCTGGGCGTCGATCTCGCTGCTGGCCAGGATCTCGGCCCGGCCCCAGGTCGATTGCCAGGTGGGGAAACGGGGCGGAGCGCTCGGCTCTTCTCCCATCCACACCAGAGTGATCTCGGCCGCGACCCGGTCGCCCACCGTGATCTGCTCGAGGTCGATCTCCACGTCGAGCCGGGCGGGCACCGAGCTCGGCACCTCGTCGGTCTCCGGTTCCGCCTCGGCCGCCGACTCCGCGGGAGACGAGTCTTCCGCGGCCGGCGAAGGCTCGGTCGGCGCGGCGGCCGGGGGCTCCTGCGCCAGGGCAGGGAAGGTCCAGGCCATCAGCAGCAGGCCTCCCAGGAGGACCATGGCACGGTCGCCCTTCACCGAGAGAACCTCCGCCGTCGACGTTCGAAGAAACGCACCAGGGGACCGAGATACGGGCGATCGGTGCGGATCGTGAGGTGGTCGACCCCCAGCTTGCGGGTCAGCTGTACCAGCTCGCGGCGCTGCCCGGCGCGGTACGCGGCGTGCTCCTCTGCCCATCGCCGGCCGCCGAGGGCGGCGATGCGGCCGGTCTCGGCGTCGCGCAACACCACCGGGCCGGTGGCGGGGGGCTCGTGATCCTTGGGGTCGAAGAGCTCGATTACGACCAGGTCGTGGCGGGAGGCGGCAGCCTTGAGCGACGACTGCAAGGGGGTGTCGAGGAAGTCCGAGATCAGGAAGAGCACGGAGCGCTGCTTCATGGTCTTGAGCAGGGCCCAGAGGGAGCGCTCGAGGTCGGTGCCTCCGCCGGGGGGGCGCAGCAGGATCTCGCGCAGCAGGCGGAGGATCTGGGTACGCCGCCGGTCGGGGCGCAGGTAGAGGTCGAGCTGGTCGCTGAGCAGAGCGGAGCCCACGCGGTCCTGGTTGCGCAGCGCGGCGAAGCTGAGCAGAGCGGTGATCTCCGCCGCCAGCTCCCGCTTGAGGATGGCCCGGGAGCCGTAGCCCAGGCTCCCCGACACGTCGACCGCTACGAAGACGGTCAGATCCCGCTCTTCGATGTAACGCTTGACGTAGGGCTCGCCCATGCGGGCAGTGACGTTCCAATCGATGGTGCGGATCTCGTCTCCGGGCTCGTAGGGCCGCACCTCGGCGAACTCCACCCCACGGCCCTTGAAGGCCGAGTGGTAGTCGCCCGCCACGCCCTGGTCGACCAGCTGCTTGGTCGAGATCTCGATCCGCCGCACTTTGCGGACGAGGTCCGCCGGCAGGAGCGACCGGTTGTCGGGCTCCGCAGCGGGTTTGGAGGATCGTTTGAACAGTCCGAACACGGCGCTGTCGAGGAAGTAGGTCAGGGAACCTCGACCCGGTCGAGCAGGCGGGAGACCACGTCGTCGGTGGAGACCTCTTCCGCTTCCGCCTCGTAGGTGGTCACGATACGGTGCCGCAGGATGTCGGGGGCGACCTCTTTCACGTCTTCCGGAATCACATAGCCGCGTCCGCGGATCAAGGCCAGGCCCTTCACTGCCCGGGCGAGGAACAGGGTGGCCCGGGGCGAGGCGCCGAAGGCGATGAGGTCCGCGAGATCGCGGAAACCGAGCTCGCTCGGCTCCCGGGTCGCCTGGATCAGGTCGATGATGTATCGCCGCATCTTGGCGTCGAGGTAGACCTGGTCGGTGACCTGGCGCAGCTCCAGCAGCCGATCGCGATCGAGCAGGGTCTCCACGGCGATGTGGGTCTCCACCAGCATGCGATTGAGAATCTCTTCTTCCTCCGCGCGGGTGGGGTAGGTGAGCTTCAGCTTCATCATGAAGCGGTCGACCTGGGCCTCTGCGAGCGGGTAGGTGCCCTCCTGCTCGATCGGGTTCTGGGTCGCCAGCACCATGAAGGGGTCTTCGAGGGTGTAGGTGGTGTCACCGAGGGTGACCTGCCGTTCTTCCATCGCCTCGAGCAGGGCCGACTGCACCTTCGCCGGCGCGCGGTTGATCTCGTCGGCGAGCACGATGTGGTGGAA
>CAZMEL010000444.1:0-4119 GCA_964565225.1 uncultured Thermoanaerobaculia bacterium
GGCCGCACCGAGCCCAACCCGATCGACCGCCGGCAGGACAACCTGCTGCTCAAGCTCGGTCACAGCGGCGACAACGGCTCGCAGCTGGTTCTCACTCTCGAGGGGTACGACACGCGCACCCTCACCGAGGTCTTCAGCTCGCGAGCCCCCGCCTCCCCCTTTGGCTCCGCAGTGCTCGATTTCGACGCCGTCGACACCCAGGAGCGGGTACGGCTGAGCGCCGAGCAGAGCCTCGTGACGGGTAGCTCGCTCTCCGATTCGCTCATCTGGCGAGCCTATTTCCAGGGCACGAGAACCGATCAGGTCGCCAAGGAGGAGCGGCTTCCTGCCGTCGGCCTGGCTCAGCGTGTCGGCCTGGTGGCCTTCGAGCAGGATACCTTCGGCCTCGAGGCCGAGAGTTGCAAGCCCTTCGGCTCGGCCCATCTCCTCACCTACGGCGCCTCTTTGCGCCGCGATCAGTTCGACCAGCTCCGGGACCGGACCGAGCTCGTGGTCGGCACCGGTGTGCCCGTACCTACCTCCCTGATCTTCCCCACGAAGTACTTCCCGGAGAGCGATGTCGACGAAGCCGGCGTGTTTCTCCAGGCCGAGCTCGATTTCCTGGACGGCAAGCTGAAGCTGATCCCCGGTCTTCGCTACGACCGCTACGATCTCGACGCCAACGAAAACGACCGCATCTTCCTCGAAGGCAACCCCGGCACCGCCGAGCCCGCCGACCTGACGTCCGACGCCTTCTCACCCAAGCTCGGCGTGATCGTGGCGCTGAACGACGAGCTGTCGGTATTCGGCCAGCTCTCGGGCGGCTTCCGCGCCCCGCCGATGAGCGCCGTGAACAACGGCTTCACCAACCAGGCCGGCGGTTACCGGACTCTGGCCAATCCCGAGCTCGACGCCGAGACCAGCGAGAACTTCGAGATCGGTTTCCGCGGGAGCTACTCTCGGGGATCGTTCAGCATCACCGCGTACGAGAACCACTACGACGACTTCATCGAGACCGTGACCCTCGGCTTCGATCCGGTCGATTTCCTGATCGAGTTCCAGCCCCGGAACCTCACCGAGGTCGAGATCTCCGGCATCGAGATCGCCGGTGACGTGCGGCTCGGGCGGCAGCTCCTGCTGCGCGCCGCCTTCAGCAGCACCGATGGCGACGACATCTCTACCGGCGAGCCTCTCGACTCGATCGTGCCGGCGACTTTCGTGACCGGCCTGCGCTATGTCTCGCCCCGGGGTCGTTGGGGTATCGAGGGCACCGCCACGTTCGCCGACTCGAAGGACGCCGACGACCTCCCGTCGGACTCGACCCAGTTCCAGACCCCGAGCTACGAGGTTCTCGATGTGGGTGCCTGGATCGAGCTCAGCAACGTCCTGACTCTCCAGGTCTCGGCCTGGAACCTGACCGACGAGACCTACTGGTCCTGGGGCAATGTGCGTGGCCAATCCCAAACGTCGACGGCCATCGATCGCTACACGAGCCCGGGACGCAGCTTCGGCCTCCAGCTCCGTGCCCAGTTCTGAGACCCGAACCGACCAGGAGATCCGAAATGTCCTACCGCTTGCGAATCCATCCTCTCTCGAACCGGCTGGGCCTTTCCCTGCTCGCCGGCTGCCTGTGCCACGGCGGCCCGGTCGAGGCCACCGAGCGGCCGCCGCTGCCGGCCGCGGTGGCCAGCTTCGGCGCCGCCGTGGCGGGAGACCACGTGTACGTCTACGGCGGGCACGTGGGCAAGACCCACCAGCACTCGATCGAAAACCTCCACCACCACTTTCACCGCCTCGATCTCACACGAGACGGCGCCACCTGGGAAGACCTGGGCGAGGTGCCGGGGCTCCAGGGCCTGCCGATGGTCGCCACGGGGAATCGGGCCTGTCGGGTCGGTGGCCTGAGCGCACGCAACCACGCGGGAGACGAGGAGGATCTCGTTTCGATTGCCGATGTGGCCTGCTACGACCCGGCGAGCGGTGAGTGGCTCGACCTGCCGCCGCTGCCGCTGCCACGCTCGTCGCACGATGCCGTGGTGATGGGAGATCACCTGGTGGTCGTGGGGGGCTGGCAGCTGCGCGGAGAGGGAAACGAGCCCCACTGGCACGACACGGTCGAGATTCTCGATCTGAGCGCCGAAGCGCCGACCTGGCGTACGGTTCCACAACCCTTCGAGCGCCGGGCGCTGGCCGCGGCCACCGCTGGCGGCAAGGTGTTCGCCATCGGCGGCCTGGGTCCCGACGGAACCAGCCGCCGGGTCGACGTCCTCGACCCGGCGACCGGAGCCTGGACCAAGGGCCCGGAGCTGCCGAAGATGTCGGGCCGACTGAAGGGATTCGGCGTCTCCGCTTTCGGCGTGGGAGATCGTGTCTACCTCTCGGGTGCCGACGGTGTGATCCACTCCCTGGCCGCCGACGGCGAGGCCTGGGCCGAGGGCCTGGGCGCGCTCGAAACCCCTCGCTTCTTCCACCGTCTGCTGCGGCATCGAGAGTCGCTGCTCTTTCTCGGGGGTGCTTCGACCGAGGGGCATCTCGACAGCTTCGTGACCCTCGCTCTCGCCAGCCTGAAGCCGGGGAATGTCCGGTCCGGGGGTGATTCCGCAGCGAAGGATCCCGCGGCCGTCGCTACGGCCGCCTGGCCCGGGTTCCGGGGGCGCGGCACGGGAGAGGCTCCCTTCTCCGACCTCCCGCTCTCCTGGTCGGACGACCACAACCTGGCCTGGCGGATCTCGCTTCCCGGCTACGGCCAGTCCGCGCCCGTGACCTGGGGCTCCCAGATCTTCATCACTTCCGTGGAGGGACCGGAGAAAGAGACCCTTCTGATCAGCTCCCATGATCTCGCCACCGGGGAGGTGCGCTGGCGGCGCCGGTTTCCCGCCAGCCAGACCACCGAGAGCAGCGAGATGGTGAGCCGCGGCGCCCCGACCCCGGCGGTCGACGAAGAGCGGGTCTACGCCTACTGGGAAAGCGGAGACCTGGTGGCCCTTGACCACCGGGGCGAGACCCTGTGGAGCCGCTCTCTGACCACCGAGTACGGGACGTTCGAAGGCAACCACGGGGTCGCCAGCTCGCCGGTGCTGATGGAAGACACGGTGGTGATCCAGGTCACCCACGAGGGACCCTCCTACTTTCTGGCGATCGACCAGGTGAGCGGCGAGAACCGCTGGAAGACCGAGCGGCCGTCCGAGGTCTCTTGGACCACTCCGGTGGTTCTCACCGAGGCGCAGGGTCCACGCCTGGTCACCAGCGGGGGAGGCAGCGTGGCCGCTCTCGACGGCCGCACCGGGGAGGTGCTCTGGAGCTTCGAGGGAATCGTGAAGAACCACATTCCTTCGCCCCTCGTGGATGGAGATCTGGTGGTCGTGGCGAGCTCGGAATCGGGCAACAACCTCGCCCTGCGGCGCGGCGGCCACGGCGAGCTCGGCCCGGACCGGATCGCCTGGCGGAGCGAAGGGGTCACCTCCGGCTTCGGCTCACCGATCCTCCAGGGCAACTGCGTGCTCTACGTCAACAAGGCCGGGGTCGTGACCTGCGTCGACCGCCGGAACGGCGAGTCTCGCTGGCAGCAACGCATCGCCGGGCCGTGCTGGGCCTCGCCGATCACCGCGGATGGCAAGGTCTTCTTCTTCTCTCAGAAGGGCAAGACCACCGTGTTGCAGCCGGGCGCCGACGGAGCCGAGGTCGTGGCAGAAAACGAGCTCACGATCGACGGCACCGTCTATGGCGTCGCCGCGGCTCCAGCAGCTCTCCTGCTCCGCACGGGCACGGAGCTGGTGAAGGTGGGGGCCCCCGCGGCGGCGGAAGCACCTCCCGAGCCCCGGGTCGCCAGCACCTCCGAATCCTGAGCCGGGGAAAGCTGCTCCATCGCCCAAAACAGCCCGCTCACCGAAGCGCCCCGACCCTGCATGGAGCCAATTTCCCTCGACACGCGTAATTTCCCGACGATTTTCCGCGAGTCCACGTAGGATTCAATCGAAAACAGCTTTCAAGGCTTCGGGCGCTCCACGCCCGGAACCACGCCTGGCCCCGCTCCGCAGCCGCGGAGCGGGGCCTTTCCCTATTGTGACCAGATGCTCAGAACAGAGACGCCTGGCGGCCATATTCGGCGATGTAGGACTTGGCGTCGAGCTTGCGGCGGGT
>CAZMEL010000445.1:0-4115 GCA_964565225.1 uncultured Thermoanaerobaculia bacterium
CCACCGGCAAGCTGATCTACCAGCTACGGGGCCCCGGCGGCGAGGTGCTCCGCGAGTACGAGGTGCTGGGAAGCGGCGGTGCCTCCTTCGAGCACACCAAAGACCTGATCCACGGCCCCAACGGCCTCATCGCCACCGTCAGCCGCACCGGCGACACCTACTACTTCCACAAAGACCACCTCGGCACACCCCGCTCCGTGACCGACTCCGCCGGTGTCCGAACCGGCAAACACGACTACTACCCCTACGGCCAGGAAACCCCGAACCACCCCCAACACCCCGACCAGACCGTGAAATGGACCGGCCACCAGCGCGACCTGCACGGCTTCAGCGACTACATGATGGGGCGGACGTGCCTCTATCCGCTACGGCGGTTCGCCAGCGTGGATCCGGCGCGGGACGGGTGGAATCTCTATGCGTACGGGCGGAACAATCCGGTGAAGTATGTGGATCCGGATGGTCTGGATGTATCCATCATTTTTGACTTTAGTGCGGCGGACCTCCCAGAGCGCCAACAATCGGCGATCATGCAGAATGTCAGAACCGCATTTTCGAATGCTGGCGTCGAGAATGTCCGTGTGTTCTACAAGCAGACTGGGCTCGAGTCGCTCTTTTCAGACGGTACGCCAACAATTAATGGCAAGCACCACAAGATTCGTTTGGAGTTTTCTTCTTCCATTCCCGCAAGTGGCCGAGAAGCGCTCGGGTCAACGTCTATTGTAATGAACAATAGATCAATAGTGTCGACTGAATTCTCACCTGCTGGCGAATCAGCAGCCGCAAATCAGCTTAGCAACACTGCCGCTCATGAAGCTGCGCATCAGACTGATCTCTATTTGTTCGACGGACTGGGAGGTCTTTCCGGGGACAGAGGTTCAATTATGGAGCAAGGAGTATCAGCGCAGACTCTGGGCGAAAGTCTGCGGCAGTTCTCCGAGTCTGACGCGCGATATCTTCGTGAGAGGTTAAATGATTGATGTCGGACAAAAAAAAGAAATCGGAGCGGCCACTCTTGCCAAGGATAAATCCAAGGAGCGGAAACAGGAAGATCGTTCATTGGCTCCTGGTATCCCTACTCACGGGTTTGGGTATTAGCTTGTACTGGTGGTTGTGTTTCCGCAGCGTAGTAACAACAGATGACAGGTCCGGCATCAGCGAGTATCACCTGAGCTGGTGCAGGTGCCATGGTGTTACATACGACTGGAACCGCGATGGGCTTGCTGATTTCGTTGGACGTTTGGGCAGCACCTTTCGTTGGGTTTCGACTCATGAACCGCTTTTGTCACATCAAGAATCGTCTCGGTGCGACGGTGTGCTTGATGTCCAAGTGAATTATGACTCGACTGGGAAGCTCCAAGATCTGTCAGCAGATCTCGATCGAGATGGTGTGTCGGAACATGTTGCAGAGGGGAAGGCCGGCGAAAGGTTACTCGAAGATATTCGGAGTAGTAGCTGCTATCCACGATGAGTGGATGGAGTGAGCTCCAATGTTCAGACAATCTAAATTGGTCGATCATTGGCCATAGTATCTTGGGTCTCACAATGCCAACCAACGTTCATCAACTCACGCCGAGCCCTTGAGTCTACGTCACTTCACCTACGAACCCGCCGGCCATCAAACCTGCCACACACATACCTCGCGAGCCTTACCCAAGGTGCCCACCCAAGGTGCCACCCTAATCGTAGTCGTTTGTTTGCAGTTGTTTACGGTGATTTGGGGTGCCGATGCCGGCGATCCTGCTCTCGGTCCATGCCCAGGCGCAAGTGCTCCGGAGCGGTGAGGCGTAGGATCTGGAAGGCCTCGGCGTGGGGCATGCCGGCCTGGAATCCGCGCCAGCGGGCTACCTGCTCGACCATCTCGGGAGGGCGCATGGCGCGGACCTGGGACTCGTGGCGCCGGTAGGCGGCGAGCTTGCGTTCGATGTCGATGGGTACGAAGTAGTTGGGCTGGAAGGTCTGGCCGCGGAGGAGATCCTCGCGGTGGGGCCAGGCGGTGACCTGGATCTGCTCGTAGAGCAGCACGTTGGCCACGTTGTGGTTCCGGTCGTGGGGGCGAAGGGCGGTGAGGCCGGCGTCGAGCACGGTGCGATGGTCCTGGTTGTAGCTGGGGTAGGGGAGGAAGACGGTGGTGGGTTGGTGCTCCTGGAGAAGGGCTTCGAGCTGCCCGATCAGATCCACGATCCGGTAGTCGTTCACCGGGTTCTCGAGATGTACCGAGAAGGTGAATCCGAGGAGCTCGGCACAGGCCTCGGCTTCCGCGACCCGGGCGTCGCGATCGATGATGCGGTAGGCCTCGACGCCGCAGTAGTGGACGTGGAAACGGTGATCGAGGACTCCGCCGCAACCGAGGGCTTCGTCGTCGATATGGGGTGCGACGACCAGGAACGAAGGGGAGGATTCGGACGTCATGGCAGGTGTGTGTCGACGGGCTCAGAAGCCTCGTAGCTGCTCGAAGATCGGCTCGGGCAGGGTCGACATGTACTCGAAGGTCTGGCGGATGGTGTCGGCGCGGCTCACGGCCGGCTCCCAGCGGATCGAGCTGCGGGCCTTCTCGATGTCGGGGTATTTGTCGTGGGCCTCGGCGTAGAGCGGGCCGTAGATCTGGCGTGGATCGACGAAGCGGATCTCGCTCGCGGTGCCGGTGATGCTCCGGACCTCCTCGGCGAGCTCCAGGATCGAGCAGCGGTTCTGCGGCGTGCCGAGGTTGTAGATCTCGCCCTTGGTGCCGCGCCGCAAGACCGCCAGCAGGCCCTGGGCGATGTCGCGGGCGTGGGAGAACGCCCGGACCTGCTCGCCGTCGCCGAAGACGGTGAGGTCGCGGCCGGTGATCGCCTGGCCGATGAATCGGGGCAGCACGAAGCCCCCCTGGCCCGACTGCCGGGGACCGCTGATGTTGAACGGCCGCACGATGCGTGCGTCGAGCCCCTGGGCATGGCAGAGGTTCACCAGGGCGGTCTCTCCCGCCAGCTTGCCGAGGGCATATTCCAGCCGCACCGTCGAACGGGCGGGCACCAGCTTGGTCATGTCCTCGGTGCAATACCCTTTTTCGCCGCCGCCGTAGACCTCGCTGGTCGAAACGAAGAGGAGCGCCGCATTCCACTGCATGGTCAGGTCGGCCACCTGGATCAGGCTGTTGAGAATGGAGGTGGCGATACGGCCCGCATGGGGCAGGATCCCGGAGGGGCCGACCAGGGAGGCGAGATGGTAGATCTCGTCGCAGGGAGGCAGCTCGGCCAGGGCGTCGCGGTCGGCGCAGAAATCCTCGACCCGGGTGATCTGGTAGGTGAGCCGCTCGCCACCATCGAGCTCGGCGAGCAGGCGCTCGAGGGGCAGCGGGCTGCTGCTGAGATCGTCGATCACGTGTACCCGCTGCTCCGGCTCGGAGAGCAACGCCTCGAGCAGGTGGCTGCCCAGGAACCCGAACCCGCCCAGCACCAGAATTCGTTTCATGCCGAACCTCGTCCTTCTTCGATCAACAGGGTCAGTTGCTCCGCACCGAGCTCGATGGGGTCTTCGACTCGCTCCGGCAGGCGGGCCCAGGGGGAGTCCGGGGGCTCGAGGAGCCAGCCGGCGAGGTCGAGTAGCAGGCGGCCGAATTCCGCGTCGGACTCGACGAAACGGACATAGGGCTTCAGGTACGTGGCGACCAGGTAGTCCGCCAGTCCACCGCCACACGCCTGGCACACGATCGGGGCGCCGAGGGCGATACCTTCCACCACCTGCTGGAACCCGGCCTTGCCGAAGAGAAAGCGGGATCTGCGCATCGAGGAGTAGATCTCGTGGTCCGGGGGAAGCACCAGGACCCGGCGATGCGGAGCCTCGAGATCCAGACCCTGCTCGACGAGGGTCGCCTGCCATTGGGGTGCGATGAAGAAGTCGACCGGGAGGTCGGAAGGGAGGCGTCGCAGGAGACGGCAGGCGTTGATCAGGGTTTCCTGGTCGTAGCCGATGACGGTGATCCGATCCCGCCCAGCGCCGTTCGTCTCCGGAAACTGCACCAGCGGTGGTGTGACGAGCAGATGCTCGTGGCGTTCGTTCGGGGCACCGTCCGAGGTCAGGCCCAGGAGCAGCCAGCGGTCGATCTGCGGCCAGCGCTCGGGCAGCTCCGAGTAGCA
>CAZMEL010000446.1:0-4086 GCA_964565225.1 uncultured Thermoanaerobaculia bacterium
TCCCCGGCGGCTCCCCCTCCGACAGCTGCGCCAGGTGCCAGATCCGCGCCCGTCCACCCGTCTCCGCCGACGTCGTACGGAATCCGATGCTCTGCTGCGTGAAGCCATCGGCCACGCATACATCGATTCGCGGCAAGCCGAGCACCGGATCGACGAACGAACGGACCTCACCCCACAGATTCAGATGATCCCGCTCCAATGCCGTCACCCGGCCCACCGGCGGCAACGGGTCGGCCCAATGGGCTGGGACGCCTTCCCCTTGCGAGCAGATGACGGGCACCCGTCGCACCTTCGGGTCGAAGGTGTCGACGAATTCGAATAGCATGCGGTGAGAGATCCGTCTGGCTTCTGAGAAGTCGCTACGGTCGTCCTCGACCCTGGCGATCACCAGCCATCGAGCTGGGGCCAGCTCGATCGTGGACGGGCCGAGCAACGGGGACAGCAGGTCCCGTACGTCGCTGGCCAGAGATGAGAGACGTGTCCCCATGGGGGACATTTGATGGTGGGTTGAGCTAACAGCTCAAGGGATGGGATCTGAGGCGCTGCTCTGAGGCTGTCCAGGCGGCGAGGTCTCCGCTCTCGAATCCATCTGCGAAAATTACATCCCAGCGAAAAATCGAATTGATTGCAACGACGATCCGTTCATCGCCAGGAAACGGAACTGCCATATAGTGTATTTGTGTTCCCATTGTAGGAATGGGTGCAAGATCGGCAAGGCAGAAACCGAGCTCGTCCTCTAGACTTTCGAATCGAATCTCGATGTCGGCGCTCGCACAATCATCTACTCGAACCAGGCTGATTGTGTAGTCATCGGCTGTTCCTGCCAACTCGTCGACCCCCGACATACCAAACTGCACGGTGTTCACGTCATCGGCTGTGAGTCCGGTGAACCGTTGTCCGGAAACACCACGGCTATACATCACGCTCTGGGTGCTCTCGAGGCCCAGGAATTCACCAACCTCACGATTTCCGCTCGCTGGCCAACTCGAGCCGGGGGGAAGGTCGACGATTCGCCTCGAATAGGTATTGATATCAATCGTCGTTTCGTCGATGACGAACGGGTCATTGTCCGATATCCTGAACCAATGTAAGAGCCTCGTACCTGGAAGTGGCGAGGGAAAGTCGTCCGCTGTGCCTCTGACGCCATCGGGTCCATCGTCAATTGCATCGGCTTCCTTGCTGTTTGTGAAACTCGTGTTGCCGGCAGAGGGGTCATTCCAATTGATGTGCCCGAGGCCCATTGCACAATGGCCAAGCTCATGAACCAAGACGGTGTTCAAATATAGAAAATCTCCATCTCCAACGCCCTCTTCCCAAAGTCTACATCCGTCACAGTTGCTCGTGGTTGCTGATAGATCGTTCCACGTCTGGATCGCCTGATCTACGGCTCCCGAGACTATCGCCGATCCTGAGGAAATGCAGATGTCGACTTGAACAACTCCTCCGGCCCCCTCATATCCGGGAGGGTGTGCCACGATGAAGGGCTCGAAAAGTGTTGTGTCCGAGTTGCTGAATGTACCTCCTGGCGCCTGGGAAACGGGGAAGAGAAGTAGAAGAAAGGCAGTCAGTGCGCCCCTCTTCATCGCGCCGATTCCTTTTCGGCAAGCTCAAGTTGCGACCGGAAGAAATCGTTCAAATAAACAATCCCTTTGTATTCTGGAACATCCGGCAGCGCCCTTGCGTAGCTCGATTCGGCTCCTCGCGGTACGATACGCCGAGTAAGATCCGTAAGCACAAGATCTCCTCGACTGTATTCTTCCAGCCGAATCAAAATCTGTACCTTCGAGGCATCACTCGGTGGCGGGAAGCCCCGGCCTGTACGCTCGATCTCGAGAGCGTAGAGTGCCATCTGATCCCATTCCGCCAACCCGTGGTCGACCAAATTTCGCATCAGCGCATCTACTTCAGTCTGGCTGAGAGACCGGGTAAAATGACTCTTCTCTCCTTTTTCTTCTTTGACCAACTTGAGTTTTCCGTCTCCAAAGAGCGTGAGAGACCGGCTATAGCCCATTAACATCGCCGAAACTCGGGTCACATGGAGGATTGCCCGTGTGGGATCGGTAGAGTAGGAAAACTCCGCTTCCGTATACGGCGGCTCCCCTGGCAGGTGAATTCCCGAGACCGAGATCGCGAGTGCCAGCACAGCCAGAATACCGAGCAGTCTTCGAATGTTCATTCCCGAGCCCTCCGTCCAGTCCACGCATCAATCTTATGCAGAACGCCTGCACACAGCATAGCACGCCGAGGCTCCCCGGCTCCTTCACCTCAGGTTGAAAAATACTTGGCGATCACCTCTTGGAAGACTGCGGGAGGAATCACCACCTTGTCGTAGAGATCGCGCAGCAGATGAGTCCGATCAACGAGCGCGAGGGTGATGAGCGGCGTGGCGTTGACCACCACGACCCGCCGGCTATCAGGCATTGGCGAGATCTTGCTCCAGCTCTTCCGGGTCGACACCCACCGGCGAGAGACCGAATCGGCCGAGGGCGAACATGAACTCGACCCGACCCATTCCCGCCAGCTCGGCGGCACGGCCCGTGGTCAGGCGGCCGAGCTCGTACAGCTTGACTGCCAGCAGAAGCCGGGCCTCGGCTTCGAACTCTTCCGGGGTCTCCTTCAGAGACAGCAAGAGGTCTTCGGAATACGGGATGTTCAGAGCATGTTGGGCCATATCGCCACTCCTTCCCCAAGATCCTACAACGAACATCCCTGCGGCAGTGGGAGATACCCGAGAGCCCGGAGAAGCTCCACCCGTGACATCTCCAGCGGCGCCGTAATCCCCAACCACACCGACGCCACCGGCATCGCCCGAACCTTCGTCTCGTAGTGCAGCACGGCGCTCCCATCGGATAGGCCGAGGACTTCGGCCGCCTCTTCCAGTGTGAGCCCCTCGCGAAGGCGCCACTCTCGGAGCGCCTCCCGCAGGGGTGCCAGGTCGCGAGGGTCGATCGGGTTACGGGCCATCGGTGGGTACCTCCTCATCGGGATCCGAGGGTTTGATCGTGATCGTCGGGCTCGGGACCTTTTGCAGAACGAGCCCGCCTTCGTCCTCGCCCGACGCCACCACGTCGGTTGCGCCGAGGAGCTCGGCGACGCGGTGGGCGCGCAGCGGGGCGCCGAGGTTGAAGAGGGTCTGGACGGTGCTCTCGCGCAGCTGCAGGCGCAGGAACGACACGAACAGCGGCAGGTCTTCGGGGTCGGCGTCTTCGCCGTTGAGCCAGAACATGTTGGCGAAGAGCTCGGCCACGGTGTTCTCCACACACGAGATCCGCATGAGGGCGTAGTCGGTCTCGGCCTTCTGGTGAACCTTGGCGCTGCCGGAGGGGCCGGCGGTGGAGGTCTCGGAGGTGAGGTGGCCGCCCTGGAAGAGCAGCTGCAGGGTGCGGCGGATGTGTTCGAGCAGGGCGACGCCGGACTGGATGAACTGCAGCTTCTCGATGAACTGCGTCTGGAACTTGCCGGCTTCGAGCAGGATGTTCCGCTCGGCCAGCATCGACGTGACCGTCTGCAGATCTTCGGCCACGGCTTCGAGCTCCTCCCGCAGCGCGCCTGACTTCACGCCGCCGCCGGTGAGGCCCACCTTGATCATGTTCCATTGCCGGTCGACCGCGCCGTAGAACTTGCGCGCCACCATCCAGGCCGCCTGGGCGATGTTCCAGGCGAAATAGCCGAGGCCGAGACCATAGGGGTCGTCGAGGGTGCGGACCCGGGGCACGAGCCAGCCGGCGCGCACCTCCTCGGGGCTGAAGATCACCGGCGCCTGGCCGGGCCAGGGCAGGAACACCAGGCTGCGCTCGGTGCCCGGGGTGAATCGGAAGTGGTGGGCGCGTTTGTCGACGATGCGCCGCGGCACGGCCAGGGTCTGGCGCGAGGCCTCACCCAGGCCTGGCCAGGTGGCATGTTCGAGCACACATTGCAGCGGCCGCCAACCGAGCCACTCGGCGTCGAGAATGCGCTGGAGCAAGATGCCGCGTTCCGCCCCGGGCAGCCGACACCACAACCACCGTGCTTTCGCCGCCAGCACCTTCGCCGCCGGGGTGTTGCGCCCCGCCTGGATCTCGAACGGCGCCGCGAACACCGACGACG
>CAZMEL010000447.1:0-3967 GCA_964565225.1 uncultured Thermoanaerobaculia bacterium
GATTCTCCGCCTCCAGGGCTTCCAGCAGCCATTCGCCGTCGCCGCCCCCGGTGAGGGCGTCGCAGAGCCGGCCGCAGAATCGCTCGCTGATCGAAAGGGCCAGAAGGGACTCGAGGGTCGAGGCCGGCTGACGCTCGATGACTTCTTCGATCAGGTAGTCGAGCACGTAGCGGTTGGTCTCGGTGAACCCCTCCAAAAAGCTGGCGAAATCCTGCCGCCCTCGCAAGGAGAGGGCCGCCAGCTGGAGACCGGTGATCCAGCCTTCCGTTCGCTCGCCGAGAACCGCCGCCTGCTCCGCCTCCAGGGGAAGATCCATCACGTCCCGCAGGAATGTGACGATCTCCTCGTCGTCGAAACGCAGCTCGACCGCCCGGACTTCCTGTACCAGGCCCCGGGCCCGCATCCGCGGCAGAGCGAACGGAGGATCGGCCCGGGTGGTGAGGATCAGGCGGACGCCCGGGGGCAGGCGCTCCACCAGCAGCTCGACCGCCGCGTGCACTTCCGGTGCATCGATCACGTGGTAGTCGTCGAGCACCAGCACGAACGGCTGGTCCCGCGCCGTGAGCTCGTTGATCAGGGGGATCAGCAGAGTCTCCAGCGGCGGCAGGTGAGGTCCCGAGAGGAAATCGCGCAGCCGCTGCCCCGCCCCCGGAACCACGTCGTCGACGACCCGGGCCAGGTACGAGGCGAAACGCCGCAGATCACTGTCTGCGGGATCGAGGGAGAGCCAGCCGACCGGCGGACGCCGGGCCCGGATCCAGTCGCTCACCAGGGTCGTCTTGCCGAATCCGGCCGGCGCGGAGACCAGGGTCAGGGAGCAGTCGGGATCGAGCTGGGCCACGAGCCGGGGCCGCGGCACCCGGCGAGCCCGGGCCGCGGGAATGAAGAGCTTGGTCTCGAGAAGCGGGGCGGTACCTTCGTCGACAGGGGCCAGGAACATGACGCTCGGAGCTCGGAAGAAGACGGAAACGACATCCATTCCTGCGGGCACCCCACACGGGAGCCTTGGAGGATGCCCAATGATACCGCGGAGGACACCTCCGGAGGCGCCCGATCGCCAGAGCCGCCGCGATCGGGTCGGCGGCTCCGGCGAAGTGGGCTCAGCGCGTCTGTTTCTCGACCGAGTAGGGCAGGCTCAGATCTCCGGAGAGCACACTGTAGACCTCGTAGACCCCGAGCATCGGGCCCTCGCCGCTGGTGTCGACCTGCATGTAGGCCACCACCGCGTCGAAGGAGAAGCTCGTCCGCCCGCCGACCCGGGACGCCGGCACCAGAACCCGCATCTCGTCGCCGTCGAGGACCACCGAGAACCCCGGCGAGTCCATGAACATGGGCATGCCCGGGTTGGTGGGCGGCAACACCGCACCGGCCTCCGGATCGGCCGCGATCACCGACAAGCCCCCCGCTGCCCGGTCGTCTTTGCCGAGCACTACCCAGTGGGGATGGTAGGCCGCTCCGTCGTTGTCGTAATCCCGGTCGCCGGTCTCGTCCCACAGGGGCGTATCGTCGAAGTCGGGGTGCAAGGTGACCGCGAGGGCGACGATCCCCTCGACACCGCCGAATCCTACGTCTTCGGGCGCCAGAGTGGTCGGGAAGACGTAACCGAGGACCGGGGCTCCCTGCAGCCGGCCCCGGGGTGCCGGGTGGGTTCGATCGAAACGGCCGGCCACGGTCTGCTCGAAGACCAGGAGGTCGAGATCCTCGAGATGGCGAACCGCGGCGCCGCGAACCTTCACGTCGGCCTCGTCGAACGCCAGGTATTGCGGGTCGATCTCGGAGCCGGGCTCCCCGAAGGCGGCAGCGCTCGTGAGAACGACACAGAAGGCAAGAATGAGAGAACGGGTCATGATGTTTCCTTTTTTTTCATTAGGATTCCTAATGATTTGACACGGGAGCAAGCACAGGATCGATTCGGGCCTACACATCTCCTTTCGTCGGGAAGGGTCGTATCTACTTCGCGGTCTCGGCCGGAAGGTGCTCCGGGCAGTCGAGACGCAGGTCCAGGTCACCGAAGGGCAGGTCGACCAGCCCACAGTGGTGTGGCTTCTCGGCACTCTCGGGATGACGACGCGGCTGAAAGAAACGGCAGGTCAGGCACATCCTGGCGACCTCGATCTGGCGCTGCTCCTGCAGCTCCCGAATCAGGCGGGTCACCGCCCGAAACAAGACCTCCCTCTCTTCGTCGGGCAGGGTTTCGATCGCCTCGGTGAGGAATCGGGGCCAGCCGGCAACCCGGTCGGCGAGAGCCTTTCCTGCTTCGCTGAGCCCGAGGCTGAGAGCGCGAGCGTCGTCGGGGCGTTGGTTCTTGGTGACCCAGCCCTTCTCCACCAGCACTCGCACCGCGTCGCTCGCCGTGGCCGGACGCACCTCCAGCCGAGCCGCCACCTCTTTCAGGGTGGACGCCGGCCAGGTACGCAGCAAGGCCAGGATCTCGGCCTGGGTGGGGGTCAGCTGCAGCGGCGTCGCCTCCCTCCAGGCCTTGAGCTTCAACGCGGTCGCCAGCCGGGAAAGCCCGAAAGTGATCCGCTCGGAGAGGGGCTCGTCCCAAGGGGGTTTTGGAGTCGAATGGCTCATGGGTCGTGGTTGATCTGGCTCGCTGTCGCCGTGCTACCATTTAGGAATCCTAATCTACTGAGCTACACCCGACACTGTCAAGCCTTCACCTTCTCGAGAATCCCGTTCTTCATAAAGATAAACTAGGCATCGGAAAAAGTATCATACATGGTTTATCTATGCTTCGATTCCAAAACCAGACCGGACTCGGTTACCTTTTGCCCGGAATCTGAGAGAATCGCCCTTCAAAACCTCGGAGAGAGCTGTGATGACCGGTAACGATTCCCCCGTGGTCCTCTGGCGTGGCTTTCGCCACCAGTGGCGCTACAACCATGCACCGACTCGTCTCGGAAGCCGAGTCCGGCATGACCGTCGGGACCCCGAAACCCTCCGGACCGAGTACCGGGTGCAACACTCCGGTGCCGGCGACGGCTCCGACACCCTGACCCAGCGGGACCGCTTCACGGAGATGCAGGTGCGGGGTGTGTTCGGCAGGCCCCGGACGCTGGAGCTCGAGCTCCCCGCTGGCGGTGGCTCCGTCTCCGCCGAGCTGGAGATGGTGATACCTGCAGGCCACGACCCCGCCCGGGGCTCGATCCTGGCGTTCTTGAACGGCTTCGACATCCAGCTCGATCCCGCCGGTCTCCAGCAACTCTCTCTCACTCTCGAAGCCCCCGTTGGCAGAGATCTCGCGCCGGGCGCCCCCTGGATCGCGATGCTCCACGCCCACTGGCGACCGGATCCGCGGGCCGGAACCAGAGCCGGAGCGCGGCTCACGGCGGAGGTGCTCGTTCTCTTCGCGGATCGCGAAGCCCTGCGCAGCGAGTCGGCCGGCACCTGCCAACAGGAATACACCTGGGACGTCGAGACCCCGGTGGAGCGAGAGGATCACGGCATCCACACCGTGCTCTTCGACAGCCCGGAGCTCTGGCCCCGGCGCCGGGCGGAGATCGCCCTCGGTTTTCGCGGCCTCTCCCTGTTCTTGCGCGCCGAGGGCTCGGGCGCCCCTGCCGAGACCCTGCGATTCCTGGAGTGGGACCTGGGCGTCCGCCGCCTGCGCTGGCAGGAAGATGCGGTTCGTGCGGAGCTGGAGATGTTCTTCAAGAACTGGCGCCCGGGCATGGACAACGCCCAGCCCCCGGACTCCCGGCGCTCCCGGCGGCAGGCCGGTGCCGTCACCCTCGGTGTGGAGCCCGTCTTGCTACAGCTCGATCGCGAGGCCACCCTCGTCTGTGAGCACCGGCAGCGGATCGCCTCGGAGCCGAGCGCTCTGGACACCTCCCAACCGCCATGGGAGGAGGCGTTCCAGGTGACCGGCCGATGATTCCCTCGCCGAGCCACCCCCTCCACCCCCGACCTCAGGAGACGATCTTCATGCTTCGACCTCGCACCGCTCTCGGGCTCCTTCTCTTTC
>CAZMEL010000448.1:0-3941 GCA_964565225.1 uncultured Thermoanaerobaculia bacterium
CGACCCCGGCGCCGCGGCCGAAGCGATCCGCAAGGTCCTGCGCCGCCTCGCCGGAGGGCACGACACCTTCTGGTCGGGCGCGCTCCGGGCCCGGCTCGCCGGCCCCCAACCCGGCAGCAAGGGGCGAGATCGCTTCCTGCCGGCAGAGGTCCGCTTCCACGACGGCGCCTTGCTCGCCCGCCCCCTCCCTCCCCAGGGCTCCCACGACGTGGTCGCCTACGGGCAGGGCCTCGGCCTGGTACGAATCCGCCCCCATTCCGAGCCCCTCGCGCCGGGAGCCGCCTGCGAGATCCTGCCCCTGGTCGACTGGCCCGACACCGGGCCCCAGGATGCCGAAGAGCGCGAGCCCCCCGCTGCGTAACTCCTTCGGGGTCCGCCGCATCACAGATCGTGCCGGCCGTAGTCTCGAGGGTCGAATCTCGTGACTGCATAGCTCTTTGGGGCAAATACAGAGAAATCCGCGGCGGCTGGCGAAGTGCACTAGAATAGATCAATTGTTTTCATCAGAGGTTTCCGAGTCATCCTGCCGTAAAGTGACGGATGCTCTGGGCCGCGCCGTCCTACCCAGACCCGAGATCTCGCGCCGGTCATGTCGAGGTCTCTCCACCGACCTAGGAGAATCGATGTTCCCCTCGGACAGTGCCCCGACCGCGAGCTTCCCCTACCGGATCGAGAGCCAGATCGGTGTGGGCTCCATGGGGGTCGTGTACAAGGCCACGGAGGTGGATCTGGAGCGCGTAGTGGCCATCAAGGTTCTACGCCAGGCGCTCCTCGACGAGGAGCCGCCGAGTGTGCAACAAGAGCTGCGGCAGAGATTTCTGCAAGAAGCTCGAGCTGCGGCAACCCTCTCCCATCCGGGCGTGGCCACCATCTTCCGCGTCGGCGAGGCCCACGACCTCCCCTACATGGTGATGGAATGGCTCCAGGGCCGCGACCTCGAGAACATCCTCGTCGAGCAGCCACGGTTGGCGATCGGTGAGTCGGCCCGGTTGCTCGTCGCTCTCCTGGAGACCCTGCAGAATGCGCACGACCACGGGGTCGTTCATCGCGACATCAAACCCTCGAATCTCATTCTCCTGAACGACGGTCGCCTGAAGGTGACCGACTTCGGCATCGCGCGAATCCAGGGGCGGGAGCTGGTCAAGACCCAGGCCGGCGTGGTGCTCGCCACGCCGAAGTTCGCCGCTCCCGAGCAGCTGCGCGGTATCGAGGTCGACGGCCGGGCCGACCTCTTCGCCTGTGGCATTCTGCTCTACCGGGTCCTCACCGGCCGCTACCCCTTCGAGGGAGAGACGTTCCTCGATCTCGCCAACGCGATCCTGTCCAAGAACCCACCGTCGATCCGGGAGCTGCAGCCCGACCTCTCCCCGGCCCTCGACGCCGTGGTGCGCACGGCCCTACAGAAAGATCGGGCCGAGCGATTCCAGAACGCGGCGGAGATGGCGGAGCAGCTACGGCCCTTTCTCGACCTCGCGGGCGAGCCGGCCTCCTTCCCGCCCTCGGGTTTCATTCCCCTGGTACGTCCGGCCGAGCTGAGCGACACCCTGCGCCTCGCCGCCACGGCCTACGACCTGCCGTCCAACGTCACCCTGGCGGTGTTGCGCATCATTGGCACCTGGCCGGGGAAGACTCTTCCTCGGCAATCGGTGAAGGATCTGCTGGAGAAGCTCTGGGAGCAACCCCTACATGCCGATCCATTCAGCGGCGCAGTGGAGATCGAAGACCGCTGGCTCCTGATCAAGGACGGAACCCTCCTCGCGGCGATCCACCGCAAGACCGGGGAGCATGGCGACCGCATTGCCGAAGACCTGCCGGAAACCGCGGTCCCGGTGCTGCACACCCTGCCGGCCGGCGCCCCCACGACCCTCGTGGCCCTGCTCGCCACCCTGCTCCTGCCGCCCAAGCTCCGCCACGACGACCTCGACTCCTCCTTCGTCAATCTCCCGGCCCTGGCGGTGAAGCTGCAGGAGGAGAGCTTCGAGGGAATTCTCCGCCTCCGCCGGGGCGAGGCCTGGGGCCTGATCCTCTTCGCCGATGGCCGGGAGTGCCAGGCCCTCTACTCCCAGGGCTGGAACGAAGTCGCCGTGGAAGAGAGCTGGCAGCGCTGGGTTTCGGATGTCCGCGTGCGGGCCTCGGTGGAAGAGATCAACCTCCGGCCGGCCACCCCCTGGTTCCGGCATCGCTTCCGCAACTTCGCCTTCCAGGTCGTACCCATGGACAGCTCCGACTCCAACAACCGGCGTTCGACCACCTCTTCCAGCTCCAGGATCCGCCAGCTCTTCCAGACCACCCGCGCCAATCCCCTGGCCACCGGCCAATTGGTGCTCTCCGTGTCGCCCAAGGAAGGAAAGGCGGCCGGGGAATCGAGCCTCTACCGCTACGAGCAGGCTCCGGCCTACCATCTCCTCCACTGGCTCCTCACCGATCTGCCGCGCTTCTTCGCCGAACGCGAGAAGGGCTCCGCCTGGAAATACCTCGCCGAGTGGATCCCCCAGGTTCGAGAAGCCACCATGTACCACGACCTCGACCGCCCCGGTACCCGAGAGACCGACTCCTTCGACCTCGTGACCTTCGACAAAAACCGCAAGGCCCTGCACCTCGCCCACCGGATGGCCGAGATCTCACCGCAGACCTTCGAGGCGTTCGTCGAACGGGTGATCGCCGCCAAGACCGCCCGCACCAAGACCGGCGACATCGGCGGCGTGCTCCTGGCCGTTCCCTCCTTCGGCGACGCCGTGCTCGAAGCCTACGAGAAGAAGGTGGTCCGTGGCAGCTCTTCGTTCTTCAGCATGGAAGAATCCTTCACCGGCTACTCCGGCTTCGTCCGCATCGGCACCCGGCGCGGCTTTCACCTCCTCCTGGTCGAGGAAACCGCCGACGGATTCGTCCCGCTGATTCCCGCGGGTTGACTCGGGCTTCGGCCTGGCCAGATTTCTCTCGTTGGGTCAGACCGATAGAGCTACGACGCCCGCAGAATCTTCTCCATCTTTCGTCCCCTGGCGAGCTCATCCACCAGCTTGTCCAGGTACCTGACCTGCTGGGTCAAGGGGGTTTCGATCTCTTCGACCCGATACCCGCAGATCACGCCGGTGATCAGGCTGGCATTCGGGTTGAGCGTTGCCTCGGCGAAGAACTGTCGAAACGTAGCTCCGTTCTCGATCAGCGTTTCCAACCTGGCCTCGTCGAATCCCGTGAGCCACGTTATGACCTGATGAAGCTCCTCGACCGTCCGCCCCTTCTTCTCGACCTTTGTAACGTAGTGCGGATAGACAGAAGCAAAGGTCAAGTTGGCGATTCGTTCGTCGTGTTCGGGTGTGGTCTTCATGTTTGGCTCCGCATGTATTCGCCGCTCAGGATCATTTCTCAGGCCCCATTCCCACCACCGAGCAGTGCGCTTCGCAGGTGCTCTGGCACTGGAACCGGTCGCATGGTCTCCTTGGATACGATTACCTGCGTAATCTCAGAGGTGAAGACCGTTCGACCTGACACCGAGCCCGAAAAGCTCAGAACCACTGCATGCGTACGAATTTCCTTTACTTCAACTTCAATCCGAAGCTGATCGTCCCAAGTGAGCGGACCGAGAAAATCAATGGAAAGAGATCGAGCAGGAGGGGCAATGCCCTGCTCGAAAAGCTTTCGTTCTGCTCCATCACCAAGGCGATCTCGAAAGAACTCGAGACCTGCTTCGACTACGAAATGCGAGATGCGTGGGGTATAAACGATTCCGCCCGGATCACAATCACCGAACAAGATCCGGCGACTCACTACGAATTTCTTGCTCATAGCCATGAGTCTTCAAACGTCTGCAGGTAAGATACCATTCATGGATTGATGGAACACAACATGGGCGTCACAACTCGCTGGGCACGACTTTCCATCGTCATAACCTGCATTATTCATGCAGGATTGGCTATAAGTCCTCTTCCTACCTCGTGGGAAGT
>CAZMEL010000449.1:0-3927 GCA_964565225.1 uncultured Thermoanaerobaculia bacterium
ATTTCCTTCTCGAGGAGCTGGCCGGCCACCTCCGGGAGGTGGGATTTCCCCTGCGTGTGGTGGTCGAAGGGCGAGCCGCCAAAATGGGAAGCCAGCGACTGGCCGAGATCCTGCGCGGGGTCCGCTGGGTCGAGGCGGTCGAGCTGCAGGAAGAGAAGCCCGGGCAGCTGACCCTGCTGGCTCGTTGCCGTGAGAATCCTACCTATGTGGTCGAGGAGCTACGGCAGGTGGAAGGTTTGCGAATCGTGCACTTCGATGCGGGGCGGAGCCGGGTCGAGGTGCGTTGAGCCCGTGGGGGCGCCACGTTCGTCGGGGGCGAGAGAATGGGCGTATAATCCGGCCGGTCATGGCCCATCGAATTCTTCTTCCCACGGGAGCCCTTCCCCTGCCGTCTCCTCGGCGATCCATTGCCTCGGCCTTCCGGACGACCGATTCTCGCTGCCGGGGTGCGCGTGGCTGAGCCGGGCGCCGGAGACTTGAAGCTGACCGATCTGCTCGAGGGTGGATCCGAGGCGACCCGCGAGCTCGAGCGTCGCTGCCGCGTGCTCCTGCGCAGCAAATTCGCAACCAATCCCCTGGCCCGGCACCAGAGCGAAGACCTGGTGCAAGACGTGCTCCTGGCCTGTTTTCGCCAGGCGACGAAGATCGCCGAAGGGCACAGCCCCCCGATCGAGAACCTGAACGCCTGGCTCAGCCGGGTGGTGATGAACGCCGTGTGGCGAACCTGGCACAAGGAAGGCGATGGCCAGACCACCGATCTCGATGAACCGGTGGTGGCCCGGCTCAAGGCCCCCGAGACCCTGGGCGAAGCCGAGCGCCTGACCGTGCGCCAGGCCCTCGGCCGCCTCGACGCCACCTGCCGAGAGCTGCTCTGGAAACGCGACGTGTTGGGGGAGGCGCGCCACGAGCTGGCGGACCGGCTCGGCACCAAGTCGAACGTGCTCGGCGTCCGCCTGTACCGCTGCCGCAAGCGCCTGCTCGAGATCTACCAGGCGCTCTGCGGCCGCTGACCGGCTCTCTTCCGGCTCAGACCCTCGCTTCGAGAAAGCTCTGTAGATCGCGATCGTTGATCAGTGGCTCGCCGGGGCTGACGTGATCGAGCTTGCCCTGGTGGAGCCAGGTCTCGAGGTGGTCGATCTGCTCGAAGAGGTGCCGGAAGGAGTCGACCACGAAGAGCAGGGGTTGGTATTGGTCGATCTCGAAGTACTGGTTGATGACCCATTCCAGCTGGAAGGGAAATCGCTGCACGGACGGCGACTCGATGGAGTGCTCGAGCTCACCGAAGGAGCTGAGGAGGCCGCTGCCATAGGCGCAGACCCCGTTGTCCTCGCCCTTCATCAGGCCGAACTCGATGGTGAACCAGAAGAAGCGGGCCATGGCCTTGATGTTGCTCTCGACCGTGCGCACCCGGACCTCCTGGTCCTCGATCCCCGCCGCCCGGCCGGCGGCTGCCCGGGCGACCTCACCGAAACGCACCAGCACGTCGGAGAATCGGCGATGGGTGTGCATGGGTACGTGGCCGGCGATGTCGTGGAAGATGTCGGGCTCGGGCAGGTAGTCGAGAGCGTTCTTGTCGCGGATCGTGATGGTGGTCGGAAATTCTCGCTGTCGCAGGCAGTCGAAGAAGAGATAGGCGGGCACGTAGCCGCTCACGGCCTTGGATTTGAAAGCGCTCAAGGGCTCGAGAAAGCGGTTGACGTCTTCCAGGCGCGGAACCCGCTCGGGATCGAGCGCCAGGGCATCGATTCCTTCGAGGAACTTGGCGTTGGCGTACTTCCGCCAGCGGGGCAACATCCTGCGGTAGAGACTGCGCCAGGCCTCGTGGTTGTTCTCGCTGTAGAGCTCGTAGGGTTGCTCGATGAAGAGGGAGCCGCGGTCGATGGCTTCTTCGATGAACGGCGCGCGGGTAGTGGTGAGATCGTTGGTCGTGGCCGGTGCCTCGGCTTCGCTGACGGTGGTCATGGGCCTGTTCTCCCGGTCGCAAAGAGTGACGCGGAGCCGGATCGGCTCGCGCGGAGCTATTGGTAGAGGGCTCGGGCGGGCTCGGCCCGCTCGAATACGAGTCTACTGTGACTTCGCGGCGGGCCGGAAAGTGGTTTTGTCTCCGCGGCTCTCTCAGGGCGCGTTGCGCAGGGCGGCGAGGTCGGAGATCAGCTCCTGATGGAACGCGAGAATGGTCTCGCGCTCCCGCCGGTTGAGCCGCAGGCGTTCCGGGCAGGACTTGCAGTTGATCATGGTCTGGTCGAACTCGGCGACCAGATCGATCAGCTCGGAAACGTGCTCTCCCTGGGAGGCGAGCTGATCGTCGAGCTCATTGCGCTTGGTGCGTTCTTCGGCCAGGGCCTCGTCGATCGCGGTGTTGATGGAGCGGGTATCGGCTCCCACGGCAGCGAGGGCCTTGTTGGTGGCGTCGAGCTGTAGCTTGATCTCGGAGTTGTCCTGACTGAGGATCTCGAATCCCTTCATCACCGTGGCGAAGTAGTCGTCGAGATACCCCGAGACCTCGGCCTGGACCTGGTCGGGCACCAGGGCGATGATTCGCTCTCGCTCCTCGTGGAACTCCGTGAGAGCCTTGGGGAGAGCGTCGGTCACGGAGCTCTCCACCTCTTCCCAGCGGGTCGACTCCCGGTCGAAGCGTTGCTCCCAGGAGAGCACTGCGGCCTCGAGCTCCTGCGTCTTCGCTTCACAGTCGGCCAGCGCTGCCTGGGACGTCTCGAGCTCTTTTTTCGAGACACAACCGGCCTGCAACAGGCAGGAGAAAAGAACGAGTGTGATCGCGACACGCTGCATGGGATCTCCTCTCGGATCGAGCTCCGATCCTCCGGGTTCTCTTCGACGCGGTTTGGAATCGCGGGCGAAGGACCGAGCCGGCCAGTTCTGTGTGGGTGCGGTCGTTCGTATGAGAGAGATTATAGGCCGCTCCCGGCCGCGGGCCAACCCACGCGGGCTCAGGTGTCGAGAACGGCTCGTTCGCGCAGGAGCTCGGCGGCGGTGGTGTCCGAGGCGTGGGTCAGGATCTTCTGGATCCTCTCCAGGGCCTTCACGTGGTCTCCCAGCCCCTGGTAGAGCACGACCTCTCCGTACAGGTTCTGCGCGAGCTTCTCCTGACGCTCTCGAATCTCTTCTTCGTGGTCACACGCGGTGCACTGCCGCAGGTACTCCGCCCCGTTGGCGATGTCCTTGTAGGTACCGACGATCTCTGCCAGGCGCCCGCGGGCGAGGCCGCGGAGCTCGGGATCGTCGATCTCCTGGCCCAGCCGTTCGAGGGCCGCCATCTGCTCCAGCACGGGGGCGAGGTTGCGCAGGCCCTGCAGAGCCTGTTGGCCGGGAGGCGAATCGGGACCCGCTTCCGAGGCCCGCAGGTACTGCTCCACCGCGTCGGACTGGCGACGGAGCCGACTGTAGGCGTTGCCGAGGGAGAGGGCCACCGCAGGCGCCACGTCGGAGGTGGGGTAGTTGCTGAGGAAGGTCTCGAGGAAGGGTGTCTGGTAGATCTCGTCGTGCCAGATGGCGATGGCCTTGGGAAACAAGGCGTCGGCCTTGGCTCGCAGATCGGCCATCTCGGTGCGCAGGGTACCCAGGAACGGAGATTCGGGCTCGAGATCGCCGACGATTTCGATCTGTTGCAGGTAGGCTCGCACCAGCGCTCCGTAGTCGCGCTCGAGCTCGTCGCGGGCGAGCTCGAGGTCCCGCTGGCGGTGCAGGGCGGCGAGGCGAAGCTCCTCGGCCCTGGGACCTCGTGGCCACGCGGTGAGAGCCGAGGCCTGGAGGAAGGGCTCGAGCTTCGGATCGTCGTTCTGCCGGTCGGCGAATTCGAGGATCGCCTTCTGGGTCTGGGCGCGATAGTCGGCGCTGGGCTCCGGGGTCTGGATCTTGAGCTCCTCCGCCCGCACTTCCGCGGCTCGCATACGTTGATCGGAGAAGGGG
>CAZMEL010000450.1:0-3918 GCA_964565225.1 uncultured Thermoanaerobaculia bacterium
GATTCGAAACGGGTCGAGACGCTCAGCCCGCTCACCTCTTGGAAGCGCATGTCGGTGGGCAAGGGTGGAAAGACCTCGCACACCCCCGCGAAATGGAAGCCCGGCTGAGGGTGGTCGAACATCGGCTCAGGCGTGCTCCATGCTCAGCCCCTCGTGGGCCAGGATCAGGGTCTCGATCGCCGTCTCGTTGCCGGTGGAATTGAGATCGGTGGAGGTGACCTTGGTGGGCCAGGCGTTCTTGATCTTCCACACCACCACCGGCGCGTGCTCTTCGTTGAGCAGGCTGATCGTGACGTCGCGACGCTCGATCTTGTTGAGCCTGACGGTGTTCCACCATTCGAAGAACTCGTTGTCGTTGGCGAAGATGCCCCGTTTCAGGGTGAGATCGCCGAAGGTCTTCATGCCCGGCATCTGGGTCTTGACGTACTCGGGGTTGGCGCCGTCGCGATACTCGATCTTCTCGGTGGTCATCTCGAGGCCGGTCACCTCGGTGAAACCGATCTTGGTACCGCCCCATTCGACCTGGAAGTGGAATTTCGGCAGGGGGTAATCAGCCATGGTCTGGTTCTCTCGGGTTCGGAGGTTCTTGGGAACGGTTTCAGGACACCTGCATCTTGTGGGCGAACTTGAGCACGATGAACTCGGCAGGCCGTACGACGGCCATGCCCACCTCGACGAACATGCGACCTTCGAGGATGTCCTGCGCGGTCATGGTTTCGCCCAGGCCCACCTTCACGAAGAAGGCTTCGGCCGGCGTGGCCCCCGCCAGGGCGCCCTGGCGCCACTGTAGGGTGAGAAAACCTTCGATCATGGCCCGCACCCGCACCCAGGTGTTGGCGTCGTTGGGCTCGAAGACGAAGGGCTCGGTGGCCTTCTTGATCGATTCCTCGGCCATGATGAAGAAACGCCGCACGGGAACGTAGCGCCACTCGTTGTCGTTGCCGGCCAGGGTGCGGGCGCCCCACACCAGGGTGCCCTTGCCGGCGAAGGCGCGGATGGCGTTGATGCTCTTGCCGGAAACGTGCACATTGAGGTCGGCCTGATCCTGGTCGCTGAGCGGAACCGCCGGCCCGACGGTGTCGGCCAGCGGCACGTTGGCCGGTGCCTTCCACACCCCACGGCTGAGGTCGGTGGCGGCATAGACCCCGGCGATGGCACCGCTGGCCGGCAGCAGGCTCATGGCTCGCTTCGCCTGCTCGGCGGCGTCCCGGTAGACGGGGTGTTCGGCGAAGAGGCGGCGGTCGGCGTCGCCGGCCAGGTACTCGGCCGTCTCGAAGAGGGACAAGATGCCTGCCGCCAGGGTGTCGAAGGGCTTCCGGAGGGCCGCGGCGGCGTTGAGGGCGGTGTCCTGGATGCGCGGCGTCTCGGAGTCTTCGAAAGAACTGCCGTCTTTCTCGATACCGGCAACCGTCTGGTCGGTGTTTCCGAGCCAGCCGCCGCCATCGAGCGCCGCGTAATCGGTGACGACGTCGCCTTCGTCGCGTTCTTGAGCGATGGTCTTGCGCAGATCTTCGTTCTTTTCCAGTGCAATGAGCTGCACGATGGCGTCGGTGAGCTGTGGGTCGGACTTCAAGTGGCGTAGCGCCACGCGCAGGTCCTCCGGCAGGTCGGGAGGCCCGTCGTCCTCCGCATCGAGCGCCGGGAAGGCCAGGGCGATGGCCCGGGGCAAGCGGATCAGGTTGTGGAATCGATTGCGCGCCTGCTGCCCGGCCGGCCCTTCGCGCAGTAGCTTCAGGAGCTTGACGAAGTGATCGGACAGAGCGGCGAAGGAGTCGCGATCGAGGGTGATGGGAGAGCCGCTCATCTCGTCGATTGCGACCGCCTCGACCACCTCTTCGACGACCCCGTTGGCCCGGCGGGTGGCGCTCACCAGGCTGTCGATGTCCGTATCGCCGGTCAGGGTATCGAGGGTCTCGACGGGGATCTCCTCGTTTGTCGAATCGACCATCTCCAGGTGGCGGAAGCCAATCTCGGGCCGGTAGATGGTGCGCACCCAGGGGTAGTAGGCCGCGCCGTAGCACAAGTGGTCGAGTGAGGAGTTGCGGAAGTTGGCCACCGGGTCGTTCGCCGTCGAGCCAGCCAAGTCGCCGTCGTGCAGGTCGGTGATCATGAAGCGGTCCTGCAACTCTTTGCACTGTGTGAGGGCGGCATCCTGCAGAGCGGCCAGCCCGGACGCTCCGAGCGACACGCCGTCGGGAAAGAGCAGCAGGGTGGGCTCGTCGAGGCTGGCGAGGCGCTGCAGGCCCCCCTGCAGGCCGCCGGAATCGCTGCCGAGGTCGACATCATCGGAGTAGGAGCCCACCGAAACGATGTAGCAGGCGCCGCCGCCGTTGGCGTAGAAGTGGCGCAGACAGCCATGCAGGTAGTAGCGGCATTCTCTGGTGCCGTGCTGGGGCGTGATCGACGTGATGGAGGTGTCGGCCTGGACCTGCTCGACCTGGACCTTGTATTGGTCGGGCACGAAGGGACCGCCGAAGAGGTCTTCGAAGTGCAGCAGGGACTCGATCCGGGTTGGTACGTTGGTGAGATCTCTGCCCGCCTTCTCGGTGTAGCCGACAAAAGCCGGCACGGCCGTTTCGACCGGCACCACCGAAGGTGGGAACGTGGTGATTTCTCGGACATAGACCCCGGGTGTCTTGAGTGTCATATCTGGGTGCTCCGATGGGCGCGGGTTCGGTTGGAAGGCGGTGATCAGGACTCCTGCATCTTGTGGGAGAAGCGCAGGATGATGAACTCGGCGGGCCGCAGCGCAGCGAGACCGATCTCGACGTTCATGCGGCCCTCGAGGATGTCCTGGGCGGTCATGGTCTCCCCGAGACCGGCCTTGACGTAGAAGGCGTCGGCGGGCACCGCACCGGCGAGGGCACCCTGGCGCCACTGCAGGGTGAGGAAGCTCTCGATCATGGCCCGCACCCGCGCCCAGGTGTTGGCGTCGTTGGGCTCGAAGACGAAGGGCTCGGTGGCCTTCTTGATCGATTCCTCGGCCATGATGAAGAAACGCCGCACGGGAACGTAGCGCCACTCGTTGTCGTTGCCGGCCAGGGTTCGGGCGCCCCATACCAGGACGCCCTTGCCGGCGAAGAAGCGCAAGGCGTTGATCGACTTGCCCCTGGTGTCGACATTCATGTCGGCGTTGAGGGCGTGATCGATCTCCACAGCCAACCCCCGTACCGAGGCCAGGCTTTCGTTGGCCGGTGCCTTCCACACCCCGCGGTTGCGATCGACGCTGGCGTAGACGCCGGCGACGGCGGCCGATGGCGGCAGGGTGACGGTGTAGCGGTCGAGGATCCGCCGCACAGCGGCATAGGTGGTGGTGCCGTCCGATCGCAGGCTGGCCAGTCGATCGGTGCTGGTACCTTCTTCGTCGGGTGGGTGGTGCTTCACCCGGATGGTCTGCTCGTCCCAGCGCCAGGGCAGGGTGGTGTGCAGGAAGGGGTGGTAGATCGCTCCGTAGGCGAGGTTTCGGGTACCGATGCCGTTGCGAAAGGCCTCGAGCCCTTCCCGGCCAGTGGACTGGTCGGTCTGCCACAGGTCGGCGATCAGAAAGCGGTCGCCGAGCTCGGCGCACTGGGCCAGGGCCTGGATGAGGACCCGGTGATAGTCGGCGCGGACCGACTTCACTTCGTCCTCGTTCTCGGAGGTCGTTGGCGACAGGCCGCTGAGGTCGGGCAAGACGATGAGGGTGGGCTCGTCTTGCCGGGCCAGGGCGTCGAGGCCCTCGAGGTGAGCCTCGGCCGGGGTGTCCTTGGCCTCGGCGGTATCGTCGGTGTCATAGGCGCCGACGGAGACACCCATGTTCTGGTTGGTGCCGTCGATATCGACCTGGCCGTAGTGAAGGAACCCGCCCAGCGACACGGTGCCGAGGGAAGAGCTGGCGATCGGGCCGTTAAAGCCGGTCTGCATGGCCCAAAGTTCCTC
>CAZMEL010000451.1:0-3908 GCA_964565225.1 uncultured Thermoanaerobaculia bacterium
TGGTGCCGGGACTTCGAGTGGATCGAGTCGAAGCCGTGGAGGGATATCAAGCGCTACAAGATCAAGCCCCGGAAGCGGAGCCTCAGAGGCGAGGAGATCCGGACGTTCTGGGAAACCTGTGAGACATCCGACAGCAACGCCGCCCGGCTTTTGCAGCTCTTGCTCCTGACCGGCCAACGAAAGTCGGAGATCTTGCATGCGGGGCCGCATCAGATCTCGGACGACGGAGATTGGCTGATGATCCCCGACTCCAAGAACGATCTCCCGCAAATGATCTTTCTCACCACCACCGCCAAGGAGCTGCTCAGCAGGTCGTACGGAACCGACGAGGCGTTCTTCGCGACCGCGGCAGGAACACCGCTGAAAGATCCCCGAAGCGCCGTCGACACCATTCGGCGCCGACTCGGGCCCGAGTTCGCTCACTGGCAGGTCAAGGATCTCCGCAACACCTTCGTCAACGAATGCCTCCGGGCAGGGATCCCTCGGCTCTTGGTATCGCTGTGCTGCAACCACAGCTTGCCCGAGGTCGACGACGATCTCGACCGAGGAGCCGACATCACCGACCAGAGCAATGCCAGCCGAGGGAGCTACCTCGACCAGATGCGCTGGGCCTGGGAGACCTGGGAGAAACGGCTCCGGGGCATCGTGAGTGGAGGCGGTGAGTTGGTTGTGATGGACCATCATCGCCGACGGCGCCAAGCGGGTTAGGTGAGTCCTTTCTCTTTGCAGTACTCGTCCAGCCAGGCGGCGAAACGGCCGTCTTCGTCGCCCGAGACCTTGCCCTTCGACACACTCACTCCGAATCGCGTGGTCCCCGCCTGCCAGGCGTGCAGGTGCTCCTTTCGGAACAGCTTGCCGGGGAGAAACAGCTTGGCGGCCTTGAACTCCCGGATGCGCTCGTAGCTGCAGCCGAAGAGCAGGGCGGCCTCCTGGGAGTTGAGGTAGGCGTCATCTGCTCCGGTAACTTTGCGGTAGGCCAGGAGGCCCTGGATCACTGCCGACTGGATTTCCTTGATGTTCATAAGCCCTTTTACTACCAAACTTTAGGAACTCTTGTCTTTTCTGTGCTCTTCTGTGTTCATCTGTGCCGCGGAGCGGTCGAAACGGACGGTTTCACCGTAGAAATCGCGCGCGAGGCGACGCAGGCGGCGGACGTACGCCGGCACAGATGAGCGCCAGACGGCGACGGAATCTGCCCCAGCCGCCGCCGGTGCTCGGGGGCCGGACGCCGAGATCCTGGGCGAGGAACCAGAACCAGGCCCGAGGGTCGAGAACCGCCGGGCACCATCTACCGGCGGAAGACCATCGCCTGCCTCGACAGCTCCAAAACGGTCTCCGTGACCACCTTCTTGATGTCTCGCTTGGATTCCATAACCCTTTTCCTACCACAAATTGCCGACGGCCGTCGGAGCCGATCGGGTCGAGCTTCGCCCGGGTTGTGCTCAGTTGTGCTCAGTTGTGTTTTGTCATGCAGATCAAGAGAAAGTGGCCATGAGGATCTTTGAATGTCGACACCTTTTCGAAGAAATCGAGGTTCGAGTTCACGTGGGCTGGTGTGGGGTTTTCGGCTCTTTTCGCGCCGATTCGACACCGTAGACATCGCGGGCGATGGGGCGCAGGCGGCGGACGTCGCCGGCACAGATGAGCGCGAGGCGACGGCGGAAGCTGCCCCAACGGCCGATGGTGCTCGGGGGCCGGAGGCCGAGATCCTGGGCGAGGAACCAGACCCAGGCCCGAGGGTCGAGAACCGCCGGGCACCGCCTGCCGGCGACCGCCGGGGCCCAGCGGTAGCGGCGCCACCAGGTCGCCGCCGCCGGTGCTCTCATGGGCTTGCGGTCCGGCAGGTCACGTCAACCGCCCCCGCAAGACGGCCTGCTCGACCGGGTTGAGGTCCCACCGAGCCAGGGCGACATACAGGCTCCCGCCGATGTGCCGTAGCAGGTAGGGATCGACGGGGACGTCCAGCCACTCGGCCTCCCAGAGCACGAAGAGCGAGCTCAGGCGACCTGCGCCGGGCGGCACGATGTCGGCGGGCACCAGCGGCACCACGGCTCGCTCCTGCCGCCACCGGTCCCAGCCCGGGTCTTGCCGCGGAAACCGGAAGAGGGGAATCTGTCGTTCCAGGTGGTCGCTCCGCTGGCCGGAGTGCCAGTGCGGCAACTTGCTGCTATTGAAGGCGATGTGGGTGGTGGTGAGCCGGAACTGCACCGACTCGCGATCGGCCCGGGCAATCGCCAGCCGCGGCCGCCCCTCCGCGTCCCACCCGGCGCCACCGATGGCGCGGTCGATGTCGATCAGAGAACGGCCCATCGCGAGCTCTTCGAATCCGCGAATGACCTGTGCGTGCTCCTCGGACCCGAGGCGTCGGCGCTTCACCGCCAGTCGGTACGACTCCAACCGTTCGCGAGCCGCCCGCGGCTCCATGGTGATCAGATCCGGATTCATCGGCCCGTGCTTTCTGCCGGAGATTCGAAGAGTCCGCCGAGGGCGGTCTGCAGGACGGCGAGCAGCTCGGCGGCCACCCTCGCGTGCCGCCGGGCGTCGTGCAGGCTCACGTGGTCGACGTGGCCCTCGGGATGGCGGCTCAGGAGGTCGGTGACCAGCTGCTCGGGAAAATGGCTGTAGAGGGTGCGGAGATCTCGGGTCGACCGATGATCGTACGGTAGGGCCAGGCCGGTGCCACGGTAGGCCGCTTCGAGGTTCGCCACATCGAGCTCCTTGTTCGACCAGATCTCGGTGACACTCCAGGTGCGGACCCAGGCCGAGAAGTGTTCGAGGACGCTGCGCAAGGAGGCCGGCGCCGGATCGAAGAGGCGGTTCCTGGCGGCCGGAGGTTGCTCCCACCACCAGGCGGCGGTTTCCGGATCGACCCGCAGGCCGGCCTCGATCGAGGAGCGAAGGGAGATGTTGGCGAAGAACGCCGTTTCATCGCTGGGGTCGCGATCGATGATCAGCACGGCACCGATCTGCACGAGGGCACCGACCGGGGCCTTGCCCATGGTCCCGAGGTCGAGAAGAGCGGCGGTCATGATTCGATTTCCTCCACCTCCCAGGCTCTTGGGAGCAGCTCTTCGAGGGCCGCGACAGGCGCCCTCCCGATCTGCGTCGAGCGAGAACCGAAGGCGGCGAGCTCGCGGGTGAGCGACTCGCGCGCGTCCAGGATGCGGCACAGCGGCACCCAGAGACGGTCATCGACCGCCACCGACCACGCGGCCGCGAGCCCGGCCTCGATCGGGATGTACCCGGCGTGGATACCGTCGAGGTCGATGTCGGACTGCCGGAACTGCCTCGAGCGCAGGAGGTCGACCTCCAGGCCGGCACCGTCCCACCAGCGGGCGAGGTACCCTTCGTGCAGGGGCCACCAGAGGTAATAGAGGTCGACGAGGGCGCCGAGCCTCACCACCAGATCTTTGCGCCCGGTCATCGCCCCCGCTCTCCGGAGCTGTCGCCTTCGCAGCGCCGGCTCAGGGTTTCGAGGCAGCGCTGACAGGTGACGCGGCCCTCGTCTTCGGTGAGCGTCTTCGGCCTGCTAATGCCGCAGAGGGGAAACGGCCACGGCCAACGCCGGGATCTCTCGGGGTCGATCAGGTGCACACGGCCTTTGGTCTGCTGCATTTGGATTCTCCATGTACCGTGGTGGCTCGACACTCCCCGGGAGAGGACACCGCAGCAAGCTGTTGGGGGCAGCTGTGCCTGGTACGGGCGGGACTCCTGAGACCGGGAGGGACCGTCCGGACGAAGAGGGTTGGGAAAAGGGCCCCGGAGAAATCTGGCCCCCGGGCGTTTGGAGGGTTTACAGTGGAGCGCCGATGCGCTCCGAGAGCTGGCGCCGCGGGTAAGCACCGATGCATGTGACCGCGGCGGGGCCACCGCGCGGCGCCATCTCTCGGAAGGCATTGGGATAGAGT
>CAZMEL010000452.1:0-3907 GCA_964565225.1 uncultured Thermoanaerobaculia bacterium
GGCCTACGCGGAGCTCGGCCCCTTCGACCCGGAAGCGCAAGCCGGTCCCTTCGAACACCATGGCCGCCGCCTCGAGGGGAGAGAGCTCCCGGGAGCTGCCGTGCAGGGTAATTGCCCGCGCCTGCTCCTCGATCTCGGGCGTCTCGTAGCGGATTTCCCAGCCGCCTTCGCGGCCCAACCAGGTGACGAAACGCTGCAGGCTCCAACCTTCGAGCTCGACCGAAGGAGCGAGCTGGAGAGCCCAGTCCCAGTCGGCTCCGTGGATCGCAACGTCTCGTCGCTCGACCTTGCCGTCGCCGTAGAGGATTACTTCCTCACCCACGGTGCCCGTGTGTTGCGCACCGCGTTCCGGCTCGAGCTCGATCTCTCCCTCCCGCACCCGCACTCGGAGCACCGGCCCCTTCTCGGCCGGATCCTCCGACTCCAGGAGGCGCACCTCGAACTGGGTGCCGATATCGCGGACCACGCCGAACACGGTGCGGACCTCGACTTCGCTCCCCGCCGCAGAATCCACGTAGACCGCACCCCGGTCGAGCACCATCGCGGTGGCGGAGGCCATCCGGATCCGAGTGCCGTGATCGATCCGTACCGAAGGACCGCTGGCCAGCCGCAGGGCGGCCCGCCCCGGCATGTCGGTGCGGTAGCTGCTGTCGAGCACCGCTCCCAGCTGGATCGGTGCCCCGGCGCCGAGTGATGCGTAGGTCGCCGAGGCCGAGTCGGCAGCTCCCGATACCGGTTCCGGGCCGACCAATAGCCCCACCGCTCCCTGCGCGATCTCGAGCACCGCCACGGAACCCAGCGGACCAGACGAAGGTCGCTCCTCGCCGACCGAAAAGTGCTGGAGCAGGGCAACCAGACCGATCACGGTGACCAACCCCACCGCCGCCCAGCCGAGACGTGGCCGGGACCGCGCGGGCGACCCGAGGGAGCGATACCCACCCGATCCATCGTAGGTGGGGCTCGAGATGTCTCGGGTCGAAGGCTGCCAGCGAGCCGTGCGTGTGCCGCTGGTGGTCGTGGCGTTGCGGTGGGACGCCGAAGATTCCGTGGATTTGCTCATATCCCTTGCTCCTGATGCTCAGAATTCCCAGGTGATGCCGAAGGAAGGTAGAAAGGCGCCCCAGATCTCTTTCTCGGTCGCCACGACCTCGATCTGGCCACTGGGGAGGACGACGTAATCGAAGTCGAGATCGAGCCCGGCGATGTTGGGCCGGTCGTAGAGGTTCTGCAGCTCGACGAAGAAACCCAGAGAGCCCCGGCGCAGCTGCCACTCCTTGCTCAGCCGGAGATCGAGCCGGTGGTACTCGGGAAGACGCTCACCGTTGATCGGGCCGAAGACCGGAACGATCTCTTCCCTGCCCTCTTCGTCGACCTCGATCCGGCCGCTGATCGCCGTGGTCGGCCACCCGCTGTGGTAGCGCCAGGCGAGGTTGAGGTTCCACTCTCGACCGAGGTGGAAGTTGAAGTCGATGTTGAAGGTGTTCGGTTGATCGATCCGGCGCGGCACCTCGGCCCCGTCGATCCGGTCGAACGTCCGGGCATGGGCATAGCTCAGCCACCAGTCGACCCTCGGCCCCCAGGATCCGCGCAGGAAGAGCTCGATCCCGTAGGCCTCACTGCGATCGGGGCGAACCACGAACCGGTCCGGCTCGATCTCGGGGAAGGAGGTCAGGGACGCCGGCTCGAAGAGATTTTCGAAGCGGATCCTGGGATCGGAAATCAACCGCTGGTAGGCCTCGAGGCGGAGAAAGACGCTGGCGCGGCCGGGACGAACGAACGTGTGCTCCAGGCCGAGGACTCGGTTCTCCGTCCGCTCGGCCTTCACCAGCTCGGAGACGCCGTCTTCGACCTGGAGCTCATAGGGACGCTGGCTCTGGTAGAAGTGGCCCCAGGCCAGGCGCCAGGTGGTCTGCCCGCCGGAGGCGAACACGAGGTTGAGGCGCGGGCTCAGATTGCGATCACCGGTCAGGCTCTGCTCGTCGTAGCGCAGACCGAGCTCGACGGTGAGATCGTCGCGGGGTCGATACCGGTCACTGGTATAGAGGCTGATCTGATCGCCGGAGAAGGAGCCGACGAAACGGGTGGTACCGGTGCGCGGCTCGCTGCGGATCTCGGCCAGGAAGTCTTCGAGCTCGCGCAGGTTCAGGTAGTCGTAGGTCGCTTCGAGGTGGCGTACGTCGAAGCCCCATTTCCAGTAGTGCTGGCTACGGGCCTGGTAGTTCCAGCTCTGCTTGAGCCCCAGGACGTCGAGCTTGCGGTCGTCGAAGATCGAAAATCCTTCCGGTGCCTCCGGTTCCTCGCCTCCGGCCTCGTCCTCGTCGTCCGGCGGCTCGCCATCTTCCTCGGAGTCTCCTGGATCTTCCAGGTCGACCTCGGCGCCCCGGCGGTCGCGATTCACCCGCCCGGCAGAGGCCACCGACTCGACGAAGAGACGCGAGCCGAACGGTGCCTGGTGGGTCAGCCACAGGTAGGAGTTGCCGTAGCTGGTCAGGTAGGCCTCGCTCGTCTCCTCGTCCACCGTGTCGAAATCGAGGGAGTCGTCGGAGTGCAGGACGTTCAACCCCAGGAGCTGGCCGGAGCCCAGCTGCATCTCGGCCTTTCCGAAGGCATCCCAGTACTTCGGATTCTCGGCCTCTCCGAGGAAGTCCAGGGCGAGATCGAGGAACCCCCGGCGAAACGACGCCAGCCAGTGGCCACGCTCACCGTTGAAGTTCCCTGCGCCTCCCACCTCGGCACCGAGAATGCCGACGTCGAGGTGGAATCGCCGCGCCGAGGGTTGCACCGTGCTCATATCGAGCACCCCGCTCATGCGGTCGCCGTACTCGGCCGGGAAGCCGCCGGTGAGGAGATGCACCTCGCGCAGGGCCCGCGGCGTGATGATGCTCTGGGAGCTGCCGAAATCCTTGAGGTGATAGGGCTCGAAGAGCTCGACCCGATCGAGCAGCACGAGCACCTCGTCGTCGCGGCCCCCGCGGACGTTGAAACGAGCCGATGCCTCCTCGCCGCTGATTCCCGGCAGGAGGGTCAGAGCACGGAAGATGTCGTCTCCGAGATGCGGCAGGGCGAGGATCTGGTCGCGATCGAGGTCGACGGAGGTCACCGGATCTTCCCGCAGCAGAGACACCCGGCTGGGAGTGACCACGATCTCGTCGATCGAGAGGGGCGCCGCTTCCAGATCGATCACCACCTCCACGATCTGCCGGGGACGGATCTCGACCTCTCGGCGGTGGATCACGAACCCCGGCAGATGTGCTTCTACGGCGTGGATCCCGGGCGCCAACCCAACGAACGTAAACCGCCCCTCGGCATCGGTGAATCCTTCCCGTCCGGCTCCCGGCAACACGACCCGGACGCCGGGAATGGGCGTGGCGCTGCTGCGCTCCCGAGCCACACCCGAGATTCCCACCGGCACCGGCTCGATCTTCACCACCACCAGGCGACCACCCGGCCCGGGAGCCAAACCGAGGTCGAAGGGTGCCAGGATCTCTCCCAGCACCTCTTCGAGAGTGAATCCCTGGGGTTCCTCGGCAATCGTCATGTCGGTATGGACGAGATGGCTGGTGTAGAAGATCTCGAGCCCCAGGCTCTGGAGCTCTCCCAGGGCCTCGGCCAGGGATTTGCCCACCAGTCGGATCTCGGGACGCTCGGCGGCGGCGGCAAAGGCCCCGAGAGCTGGCGCCAAGGCCAGCAGCCCGAGGAAGAGCACACCGACCGCTCCGTGGTTCATGGCGCCGGTTCTCGGTCGTCGGTCGATCAAAAGAAGCTCCTCTTGCTTCTACTTGGGGCTCGGAACGAAGCAAGTGTCTCCTGCGGGCGCTGATGTATCTCCGCTCGCTGCGTTGCGCGCCCTGTGACAGACTTCAAGTCTGCCTCGGTCGCGCGCCTTGCGAGCAGAGCGCCTCAGCAC
>CAZMEL010000453.1:0-3901 GCA_964565225.1 uncultured Thermoanaerobaculia bacterium
GCACGCGCCCGCCCACAACGTGGTGGCGAAGATCTCCGCCGGCTCTCCCGGGGGCGGCAGCCCCCTGGTGGTCGGGGCCCACTACGATCATCTGGGCTTCGGCGGCCCGGGCTCCCTGACGCCGGATGCCGAGGCGCCCCACAACGGGGCCGACGACAACGCCTCCGGCACCGCCGCCCTGCTCGAGATCGGCCGGGCCCTGATGGCCCGGCGGGCGAGCCTCACCCGCGATGTGTACCTGGTGGGATTTTCCGGCGAAGAGCGGGGGCTGCGGGGCTCCACGTACTTCACCAACCACCCGCCGGAGGGAGTCGAGACGAGCGAGCTGGTGGCGATGCTCAATCTCGACATGGTCGGCCGCCTGCGCAACAACCGGGTCTCGGTGCTGGGAGCCAGCTCGGCGAGCGAGTGGACGGAGCTGGTGGAGCCGTTGTGTGAGGAGCTCCGGATGGGCTGCCAGCTCGGGGGCGACGGCTACGGTCCTTCCGATCAGACCCCCTTCTACGCCTCCGGCGTGCCGGTGCTGCATTTCTTCACCGGCGCTCACGGCGAGTACCACACCCCGGCCGACGACCTCGGCACCCTGAACCTGGCCGGCACCGCCCGGATCGCCAGCCTGGTGAGCCGGCTGGCGGAGGATCTCGCTTCGCGCGAGGCGCCGCTCGGCTACCAGGTGGCGGCGGCCCCGGAAGCCCGGGGCGACTCCCGCTCCTACGGCGCCTAGCAGGGCACGATTCCCGACTACGCGGCCGACGACACCGTTGGTGTGCTGCTGGCGGGCACCCGTCCCGAGGGCCCCGCCGATCGCGCCGGCATGTTGCGCGGCGATCGCCTGGTGGAGCTCTCCGGCAAGGAGATCCGCGACATCTACGACCTGATGTTCGTGTTGCGGCAGGCCAAGCCGGGGGAGAGCAGCACCGCGGTGGTCGAGCGCGAGGGTGCACGCGTCGCCCTCGACGTGGTCTTCGGGCAGCGCGGCAGCCGGTAGCCGGAACGATCGATGGCCCGGAGGCGGCTCACTCGCCGAGCACGGCGGCGGCGAGCTCGTCGAGGGATTCGCGGAGGTAGCGGGTGAGGAGGTCGGCGTCGGGCACCAGGTGGCGGCAGGCGGTGGCGCCGATGCTGAGAGTGCCGGCGTAGCTGAAGATCGGCAGGATCAGGCCCATGCCGTCGAATACCGGGGCCGCTCCCACATGGGTGAGCAGGCGAGCTCCACCGACGTAGAGGGGCACCTGGGGGCCCGGGACGTTGGTGATCACCAGATTGAAGATCGGCCGGTGTTTCTCCGCCAGGTGCATGCGGGTGTAGAGGCGTGCGCCGATCCCTGCGAGGGAAAAGGGGATGAACTCGGAGACGTCGCCGAGGGTGCGGGCGCCGATGGCGGTGTGGTGGATCTTGGAGCCGGTGGCGCTCTTGTGGATCGCCGCGAGCCGTTCCCGGGGATCGGCGAGGTCGGTGGCGAGAGAGACGAGCATGGCCGAGACCTTGTTGCCCATGTCGGCCTTCTCCTCGTCGGCCCGGACCGAGATCGGCACCATCGCCACCAGGGGTTTCTCCGGCAGCTGGTCCTTGCTCTCGAGATAACGCCGTAGGGCACCGGCACAGACGGTGAGCACCACGTCGTTGACGGTGGCGTCGACCTCCTTGCGGATCGCCTTGATGGTTTCGAGCGAGAGCAGGGCGGGGCTCCACACCCGTTCGCGGCTCACGGCGGCATTGAAAGGAGAGCGCGGGGCGGTGAACGGAAACGGCGGCGGCTCGACCCGCTGAATACCCCACAGAGCGCCGCTCTTGACCACTCCCTTGACGGTATCGCCGAGGGCCTGGGGCAAGGCTCCAGGAACCTTCAGCAGGCCTTTGCCGGCGCGCCGCAACATGTCGGTGCGGCCGGGCGCCCTGGAGCCCTCGTCACTCTCCTCGGGCTCGGGTCTCGGTGTGCCGTGGGGAGAGACGTCGTAGAGCGCAGCCATGATCTCGGAGCCGGAGACCCCGTCGATCGCGGCGTGGTGGACCTTGCTGATCAGGGCGACGGAGCCCGGCGGGATGCCGTCGAGGGTGTCGAGCCCTTCCACCAGCAGGATGTCCCAGAGCGGCCGGTCCCGCGGCAGGATCTGCTCGAGCTCCCAGGCCATCAGGGCCGAGAGCTCTTTCCAGCCGCCGGGCTCGGGGAGCTGGGTTCGCTGCAGGTGGCGGTCGATGTCGAAGTCGGGGTCGGTCTCCCAGTAGGGTTTGCCGAGGTTCAGGGGCACTTCGACCAGCCTCTGGGTGAGGGTGCGGCTGACGTGCAGCCGGGAGCTCACCAGCTCGCGCAGCTGGTCGAGCCCGAAGCGGCCGTTCGGCGTCTCCGGATCGAGGATCGAGATTCCCATGATCTGCATCGGGGCATTGGGGGTCTCGAGGTAGAGAAACGAGCTGTCGAGGCCCGTGAGCTGCTGCATGGAGGTTCCTCTCAAGCCGGGGACGGGGAGGCCTGGCGAGCCGTTTGGCCGCGGGTGTAGAACACCTTGCGCAGCCCGGAGCGCTCGAACGGCTGCCAGCCGTCTTCCTCCTGGGCGAGGCGGTCGGCGATCACGTGCAAGACGAGAGGGTTGACCCCGAGGCCGCAATGGCTGCCGAGAACCTCGAGGTTCTGGTTCCGTGGGCCTTCTTCGTCGTCGATACAGCAGCGCCAGTTGGCGACGGCGTCGGTCCGGGTGTAGACGGCGGTGGTCGGGACCGGCGGGGTGCTGCGGACCTGCTCCAGAATCTCGGGATCGATATCGTCGACCGACCGTTCGGCCAGGGCGTTGAAGAGACGCCAGCTGTTGGTGGCCCGCGGATGGTGGTTGAAGGGGCTGCCGAGGGTGATGACCTGGCGGATCTTGTCGGGGGCGCGGTTGGCGAGAAGGCGAGCGTAGACACCGCCGAGGCTCCAGCCCACGAGGCTGACCTTGCGGTCGAAGCGCCGGTGGAGGTTTTCGACCCGTTCCATGAGCCGATCCTCGAGGCGGTTCCTCGGGCCCAGGTTTCGGCCCATCTTCCAGCGGTGGGAGATATATCCCATTTGCTTCAGGAAGCAGCGCAGAGGGCGGGTGGAGACGTCGCTGGCGAGGAATCCCGGCAGAACGAGCACCGGGTGGCCGTCTCCCCGCGGGCCCTGGCGGAGTATCGGGTAGGAGGCGTAGCCGGAGAGCAGCTCGTAGAATGCCCGTCCTTCGACCAGCATCAGCCATTTCGAAGGCGGGCCGATCGTGCTCTCTGCTCTTGCCATGGATACCTCCTGGAGATGGAGCCTCATTATACTCACAGCCCGCAACCGATCTCCCACGGGTGAGGGCGGGGAGAGACGGCCCATCGAGAAGGAGCGGCGAGCCCACGGATGAAAAAGACCTCGACAGGATCGAGCCCGGTCGTACCGAGCGGCCACGAGACCAGGCGACACAACGGCCTGGCCTGGGGCGGGGCGGTGTTGCTGGCTCTGCTGCTGGCACCCTTCGGTCCCTGGCTGGCGTCTCTGCTCTGGGCCTGCCCTCTGAAGGAGCTCACCGGCATTCCCTGTCCGAGCTGCGGCACTACCCGGGCGGCCCTCCACCTGGCGCGGTTGGAGGTTGTGGAGGCCCTGGTCCGCTACCCGCTACCGACCCTGGCCTGGCTGGTCTTCCTGCTCGGGGGCCTGGCGTCGGGCCTCGCGGCCCTGCTCGGTCGGCCGCTGCCATCGGTGCGGCGACCACCGGTGGCCTTCTGGTGGATTCTGGGGCTGGCGGTGCTGGCGAACTGGGGGTACTCGATCGCCACGGGAGTTTGAGATCGGGGGCCTGTCGATCGGATGTCTCGGCTTCGATTCGAGTCTTCGTTCCCGGAGCCAGCTCTGCCAAGGCACGCGTCCACCATGCAGGGCTTCGTCGTCTGGTCGGCGGAGTGT
>CAZMEL010000454.1:0-3893 GCA_964565225.1 uncultured Thermoanaerobaculia bacterium
ATACAGAAGAATCCGGCCGGAATGGGATCGTCGGCAAAGTCGATATAGCTCGAGCCATCGCCCGGAGTGGTCCACGTATCGATCCCGTTGGTGATCACGGCGGCACCCGCCAGGGCCGGAGCGCAGAGCAGGGCGGCAACCAGAACTCCGAGAGCTCTTCGAGAATTCATCACACACTTCTCCTTTGGTTCTGCCCCGGCTCCCCATCCCGAAACCGAGACCGATAGACAACCGATCGGCGACCAGATCGAGGCACAGCTCTTCCGTCTAGAGAGCGGCTAGCACCTCTACGACCCGACTTTCGTCTATTGAATAATTCACCTTGATTATTTCTCAGTAACAATCGCCTTGTCAAGGCATAAAGCTCTGCCAGCCCTGGGCAGCGCTTCCGACGAATGCACCAAGGCACCCGGAGCGACTCGCCCCGAGGGCCTGTGACCTGTGAGAGTGAGAGTGAGAGTCAAAAAAAATGGTGTCGGGCTGAACTTCGTCACTCGCCGGCCAGAGCTCAACACGGCGGACCGACGAGGCTTTTCGATCCAAGATCGAAACCATCCCGCACCCATAATTCACCAATCATCTCAACTCGACAAAAACATCAAAGCGGGACGATTTGATGAAAGTTGGCGATGCGAGCCTCCTTCTTCCCCTGGGGCAAAGTAGAGGGGCTTCGATGGACGAGGAGCCGGCGATCAGGCGTCGAGGGGCTCGGTCGGGGCTTCGGGCTCTTCGGAGCTCAACGCCTCGTCCAGTGCGGCTCGAGCTCGTTTCCGCACCAGGAGAGTGACCCGGTCGAGCTGTTCCAAGGTCTCCTTCGACCAGCGGAAAACCGGCGAGTCGCTCTTCCAGCCGCAGAGCACGAAGAGATTCTCGGACTCCTCCTTCAGCAGCCCGCGAAAGGTGATCATGCCCGCTTCGTCGAGATCGAGGGCCTCGGTGACGAGCTCCGCCTCCCCGTTCGCCAGCTCGTTGCCCCAGGAGGACACGTCGAGCTCTCGTCCGCAGAAGAGGTCGGCCCAGGCTCGGCGCTGTTGCCCGAACTCCACCGAGGTCTGGTGCAATGCGACGACCGGATGCTCGATACTGAACTCCTCCCGCACCAGCTCCGCCACCAGAAGGTTGAGCTCGTCGTTCGGGGTCAGCGCCAGGACCAGGGAGTCCCGCTCGAGGCCGGCTTCTTCGTAGGTGGAGGCGTCTCGGGCGTCGCCGTTCACGCCGGTGATCTTCTGCCGCCGCATCTCGGCGACCTTGCCCGGTGCGCCGTCGATCACCACCGTGGTCCAGCCGGCCTCGTGCCACAGGCGGGCGAGGCGTGAGCTCAGCTCGTGGGCACCGACCATCACGATCCGCCGTCGCGACGGATCCCCGACATACCCCAGCAGGCGCGGCAACAGGCTCGCCATGACCGTGGCCCAGGTACAGGTCACCAGGATGACGAGGTACACCAACCCTTCGAGGGTCGCCGCCTCATCGGCGGCGCCGTGGGCCCGCAGCTGAATCGCCGAGAGCGAGGCGACGGCAGCGGCCACGATGCCCCTGGGGGCGCTGAAGGCCAGGACCGCCTTTTCTCGCCAGTCGAGCTCCTTCGGCGGAATCGAGAACAACACGGCCAGAGGCCGAACCAGGAAGATCAGCCCGGCGACCACGGCCAGACCATGCCAGCCGAGATTCCCCATCGACGAGAGATCCAGCTGCCCCGAGAGCAGAATGAACAACACCGAAATGATCAATACGGTGAGCTGTCCCTTGAAGTGCTTCAGGGGATTGAGGTCGGCAACCCGAGCCGCCGAGACGGTGAAACCCATGACCACCGCCGCCACGATGCCCGACTGCGGCGCCTCGTGCTCGGCCACCATGAAACAGAGCAGCAGCAGAGCCAGGATCACGAGGTTCCGCAGCTCCTCCGCCATGTGGCGATATCGCACCACGAAGTTGGAGAGAGCGCCCGCCACATACCCGAGCACCGCGCCGGTCGCGAAGAGGATCAGGATCTGCAGCCCGAGATCTCCCAGGGACGCACCGCTGGCCGCACGCTCGATCCACTGCAGCACGAGGTAGGCGAGCACCGCGCCGATCGGGTCGATCATGAGACCTTCGGAGAGGAGGATGGTCCGCACCCGCCGGGGCGCGATCATGTGGCGAAGCAGAGGTGCGATCACGGTCGGCCCCGTGACGGTGACGATCGCCCCGAAGAGCGCCGCCGTAGACCACGAGACTCCGGTGAGCGCATTGGCCAGCCAGGCCGCTCCCACCATGGTGACGAAGCTGCCCACCAGGAGGAGATTGCGGATCGAGCGGCTCACCTGGCGCAGCTGGCGAGGGTCGAGCGACAACCCCCCTTCGAAGAGGATCACCGCCACCCCGAGATGGATGATCACCTCCAGCACCGGTCCGAGAGACCCGGGATCGAAGAGATGCAGACCGAAAGGCCCTGCGGCCATTCCCGCCAGCAGCAGCGGCAGAATCGCCGGCAGCTTGAAGCGGTGCGCCACCACCTGGGCCGTGATCCCGAGAAAAATTGCCAATACGATCGTCTGCAAGACCGCTTCCATCTCGTTGTGCATCGCTCGTCCTTTACAGTACGGTGGCCCGCCCGAAGGCCGTGAACCGCTCCTTCGGAAACTCTGGTCGGAAGATAACCTACCGACGCCGCAGGAGGAACCGCTGTTGCCCCGTCCCACTTCCGGCACCGATGGAAACTATCGACGCATCTGGTCCGTGGTTCGCCGGATCCCGGAGGGCAAGGTGGCGACCTACGGCCAGATCGCGGTGCTCGCGGGGTTACCGGGGCACGCTCGCCAGGTGGGTTATGCCCTGCACGCCCTGCCGCGGGGCTCCGGCGTCCCCTGGCAGAGGGTGATCAATGCCAAGGGCGAGGTCTCCGCCCGGTCCGAGCCGGGATTCGAGGGCTACCAGCGCCACCTCCTCGAAGAGGAAGGGGTGGAGCTCGACCACCGGGGCCGGGTCGACCTGCGACGTTTCCGCTGGGAGCCGGACGACGACTGAGCCGGCTGGCCGGCGGGTCACACCAGCTTTCTACACCAGCTCGCGAATGTATTTCTCGCGGGCCAGGCGCCAGAAGACCACGAAGAAGGCGGTGAGGGGAATGGCGAGAATCATTCCCGCGATCCCGTTGAGAGCCGAGCCCCAGAAGAAGATGGCGACGATGATGATCATCGGGTGAAGGCCCGTCGTCTGGCCCATGATCCGCGGGGTGAGCAAGTACCCTTCGATGGTCTGCACGACCGTGAACACTACCAACACCGCCGCCAGCAGCGACCAGCCGCCCTCACTCTGGAAAAGGGCCAGGGGTAGGGCAACGCCGAGGCCGACGATACTGCCGAGATACGGGATGATGTTCAGGAATCCGAGAACCAACCCGAGAATGAAGCCGTATCGCAGGCCGATGAGCTCGAAACCGACCGCGAACAGCACACCCTGGAGAAAGGCGATCAGCAGCTGGCCGCGGAAGAAAGCCACCACGATGCTCACGAACTCGTTCACCAGGTAGGTGAGATCCTCGCGGGTTTCCGGCTTGAGGAAGGGAAAGGCGACCTCCGACCACGCCAACCCCTTCTTGGTCTCCGGATCGATCAGGAGAAAAAACGCCACATACACCGGCAACACCGCCCAGCTGAAGAGAGACCCCAGGGCCCCGAAAACCCCCGCGCTGGCGGACAGCGCGCTGAGGCCCAACGAGCGAAGGGCCGAGAGCAGCATGGTTTCCTTGCCCTCGGCGATGTTCTCCACCTTCTCTCTCATGCCGTAGGACTCCCAGGTCTCGGAGAGATTCGGCCAGCGCTCCTGGATCGTGGCCAGGGCCTTCTTGCCCCAGCCGGGCGCCTGCGCGACCAGGTCGGGGACCGGGGGCGCCCCCCGGGCGCCGCAGAACC
>CAZMEL010000455.1:0-3795 GCA_964565225.1 uncultured Thermoanaerobaculia bacterium
GATCCCTCGAACGTCTACCACTCCTATCTCGGCGACCCGGTGAAATACCGCATCGGCTCGGTGGGTGGGGCGGCGGCCCATGTGCACCACCAACACGCCCACCAGTGGCTGCACACTCCCAACGCCTCGGCGAGCCACTACCTCGACAGCCAGACCCTGACCCCGGGCTCCTCCTACACCCTCGAGATGGTCTACCGCGGCTCTGGGAATCGCAACGAAACCGTGGGCGACGCCATTTTCCATTGCCATTTCTATCCCCACTTCGCCTCGGGCATGTGGGCCCTCTGGCGGGTGCACGACGTGTTCGAATCGGGCACGCGGATGAACGCCGTGACCGGCCGTCCGGAAAGCGCCTGGCGGTGTGTCGACGATGCCGGCAAGGAGGTGGCCGCTGAGCGTTGTCGCCAGGGCGGGCCCCATGCCCGCTGGCGGCTGCACGCACCCAACCGGGCGCTGCCGGACCCGGTGATCGCCGAGGGCACTCCCATTCCGGCGGTGGTACCGCTGCCGGCTACGGCCATGCCGCCGATGCCGGCGGAGGTGGCCCTCTCGCCCGATGGCAAACGCGGATGGACCCTCGAGCCCCGGGGCGACGAGGGCTGGAGCATCATCGGTCGGCACCCGGAGCTCCGGGAGTCGCTCGCAGGGGCCTCGGGCGAGCCTCTGGAAACGGTCGCGGAATGGAGCGAGGAGAGGGCCCGGGCGATCGGGAATCCCGGCTTTCCCTTCTTCATTCCGGGCCTCGCCGGGCAGCGGGCGGTGCGTCCGCCCCTCGACGTGGCGGTCGTAGAGGAAGAGGGTGGAGACGGGGAGCCGGCCGAGCGGATCGTGCTCGACGGCGGCCTGCCCCGGCACCGGATCGGAGCGAAGCTGCAGCTCGCCGAGGTCACGGATCCGGCGGCGGTCGACGGCTGCACACCGGCGGCCGCCGGCAACTCCTTTCGTGAATGCCACACCCGCCACGATTTTTCGAAGACACTGCTCGAGGTCGACGCCCTGGCTCTCGACGAAGAAGGGGAGGCGGCGGAGCGGCTGGCCATGGCGTGGCACGGCGAGCTCTTCCCGGGGGGCCACGTGCCGAGCTGCGACACCAGCGGTACCTGCACCGACCGCACCACCTTCCGCCTCAACGGCAGCGCTCCGGCCCAGGGAGCTCCCTATGCCGACCCCTGCGCCCGGGAAGACCAGTGGAACGGCGAGACCCGTCGCTACAAGGCCGCGGCGATCCAGACCGACCTGGTCTTCACCAAGGACGGCTGGCACTTCCCGCAGCAGCGGATGATCAGCCTGTGGGAAGACGTGGAGCCGACCCTCCGCGGCACCCGGACACCCGAGCCGCTCTTCTTCCGTGCCAGCTCGGGGGAGTGCATCGACTTCTGGCACGCCAACCTGGTGCCGAGCGAATACGCCCTCGACGACTACCAGGTGCGCACCCCGACCGACATCATCGGCCAGCACATCCACCTGGTGAAGTTCGACGTCACGTCGTCGGACGGTGCCGCCAACGGCTTCAACTACGAAGACGCGACCTTCAGCCCCGACGAGGTCCGCGAGCGGATCGCCGCGATCAACGCCGGAGGAGGCCTCCAGGTCGGGCGCGACGGCACCTGCCCGGACGGCCGAGCACCCGGCGACGAGGGTCGATGCCTGCTCGAAGCCCGGACCCTGCCCTTCTTCGGTCCCGGTCCCGGCGGCCGCTGGGTCGGGGCCATGGCCTCGGTGCAACGCTGGATGGCCGATCCCCTCGAAGACGCCTACGGCACCGATCGCACGCTGCGTACCGTCTTCACTCACGATCACCTCTCACCCTCGACCCACCAGCAGACCGGTCTCTACGCCGGCCTGCTGGTGGAGCCGGAGTGCTCCCAGTGGGTCGACTCCTGGACCGGAGAGGTCATGGGTGGCAGCCTCGACCCGGCGAGCGAACATTGCCAGGAGGTCTACGCCGCCCGTCCCTCGGACGGCGGCCCCACCAGCTGGCGGGCGAATATCGTCTACGAGGAGGCCGGTGGCGACGAGCTGGTCGGCGTGCGGGAGTTCGCCCTCGAGTTCCAGGATCTGGCCCTGGCCTACCCGAACGACGCCCTGCTGCCTCCCGATCCCCTCGCCATCGCGGAGATCTGCCCGGAATGCCCGGGGCCGTCGGATGGAGCGGGCATCGGGCCGAGCTCGCTGGCCAACAAGTTCAACTACGGCGTCGATTTTCCGCGAGCCGAGAACAGCGGCGGCATCCAGTCGCCTACCGGGCCCTGGCCGCAGGCGGTGTCGTTCGGTGCCATGTTCGGTGCCTACACGATCAACTACCGCAGCGAGCCCCTGGCGCCGCGGGTCACCGGGGCCGACGGCTCGCCGCCACCGGCCACCGGAGAACGGCCGGCGGATCGCGACTACGCCCAGGTCTACCGTTCGATCGAGCGCGAGAATCCGGCCCTCGACCACCCGCTCGCCGGGTACCCACCCCTCACCGGCGGTGCCGGCCCGCTCGATCCGGCGACCCCCCTGCTCGAGACCTATGCCGGCGACCGGGTGCAGATCCGTACCCTGACCGGCGCCCACTTCCTGAATCATCAATTCAGCCTGCACGGCCTGCCGTGGCTCTTCGAGCCGTCGCTGGCCAACTCGGGGTACCGGGCCGCCCAGTCGACCTCGCTCTCGGAGCATTTCGAGATCAACGTCGAGATTCCGGGGCAGCAGGGGGCACCACGGGTGGACTACCTCTACCAGACCGACTCCAACACCCAGGCCCAGGGCAAGGGAGGCTGGGGGCTGCTGCGCGCCTACGGCGAACGACAGGATTTCCTCGCCCCGCTGCCGGACAATCCGCCGCCCGCGGTGTTCGAGGCCCCGGCCGATGCGGCCGATGGACGTTGGGTCTGCAGCCCCGAGGCGCTGGCGGGAGAGGGTGGTTTTCTCACCCGGCGGTACCGGGTTCTGGCGCTCGCCGCCAGCAGCTTCGTGCCCGGCACGCCTCTGCCCTACCGCAGCGAGCTGGCTCTCGAGCTCCAGGTCACGGATCCGGATGGCAAGAAGACGGTCGAGTCGCTGGATACGGCCCTCGAGAGCCCGGAGGGGCTGGTCTATGTGTTGGCGGAAGACGTGGAGCCGACGCCGGAGGGATGGCGTCTGCTCCCGGGTCGGGTCTACGAGCCCCTGGTCTTGCGAGCGGCGGCGGGCGACTGCCTGGAGGTGACGTTGGAAAACCACCTCGACGCCACGGCTCCGGCGTTCGTCACCGCCAACCCGACGGCGCAGGCGCTCTCCAATCCCCTCGCCGGGAGCCCCGAGTGTACCGACGGCGTATACCTGGAGCGCCTCGAAGCGGCTCGCTCCGGGGCCGATCCCGCCGCTCTCGATGGATATGCAGAGCTCTGTGCCGGCAGCTTCGCGGCCTCCGCAAGGGTCGGTCTCTCGCCGCAGCTGGTGACCTACGACCCGCTGCACGGCGCCGGGCACGACGCGGGAGTCAACCCGCCACAAACGGTACCGCCGCGCCCGCTGGACGATCCCGGCGCCCCAGCGCCGTCGCGCACCTACTACTGGTACGCGGGGCACGTGGAGACCTCGAAGAGCGGCGAGCGAGCCTATGCTCCGGTGGAGCTCGGTGCCGCCAACCTGCTGGCCGCCGATCCCCTCTTCCAGCACTCCAAGGGGCTCTTCGGCGCCCTGATCATCGAGCCCCTGGGCTCCCGCTGGGTGGCCGACGCCCACAGCCGGCTGCAGGCCACCGTCTACCCGGCGGAGGGAGAGCCCTTCCGCGAAGGTGTGCTCGTGTTCCAGGACGATCTCGAGCTCTAC
>CAZMEL010000456.1:0-3787 GCA_964565225.1 uncultured Thermoanaerobaculia bacterium
GCTTCGTTATGGATCACATGGTCGTGGCGGCCTAGCTCTTCTATTTCGGCCGCGAGCCGGAGCTGCAGCCGGAACCGTTCCTCGGCGGTGAGCTCGGCCGACAATGCCACCGCCACGTCCCAGTCCGAATCCTCGCGCGGCGTTCCTTTCACCCGTGAGCCGAAGAGATAAGCGAACGAGATCTCCGGAAATTCTTCGAGACGCTGTCGGATCTGGTCGACGGTGGTCATGGATGGATTTTAGCACCCGAGGGCTCGTGTACTCGTGACCCGGCGAAGGCCAGCGAGGTGAGCAGGGTGAAAGTGATCAGGAGCCTCGGCACCGTTCCTTCTCCTGGCGCCTGCGATGCCGGTTGGCCTCTTCCATCGTCCGAAACTTCCAGACGCCGGGCTCGAGCTTGCGTGGGTAGAGCTTGGCGGCCAGCTCGCTGAGCTCACAGGCGATGGCCAGGTTCTCGGGATCGTGTGGAGCCCGAGGTGGGACTCCGGGCATCTCCTCGACGGAACGGTACTTACGAACGGGCATCGTGGGTTCAATCTAGCATGTGGAACGGGCCGGAGGTGGAGGAGGAGACCTCCTCAGGCGGTGAAGAAGGCCTGCGCTCCCAGCGCCGCGAAGACCGCGGCGAGCACGAAGAGAATGGTGCGGGCCGCTCCCATCATACGGGTGTTGGCGACCGGCCGGGCGCCCGAGGGCTGGGCCCCCAGGAGTGCGGCGATGGCGGTGAAGAAAACGGCGATACCCAGCAGGTAGATCCAGCTCATGATTCGGCTCCTCGGGAGGGTTTGGGTTGGAGAAAAGAGTCGAGGTTTCCTGGCGCCGGCTCGAGCAGACGGCCGAGGATGTAGCCCTGGGGCCCGTCGGCCAGGCGAACCCGGTACCAGTCGCGCTGTGCGCCGACCACCTGGAGCACGGTCGAAGCCTCCAGAGTCTCGACCACGGGGGTTCGGGTCGACGGACCCTGGCGGAGGTTGACCCGGCCGCTCCTGGGGCGGAACAGGTCGCCGAGCCGTTCGAGGTCGGCGCTCACCTCGGCCGGCGCCCGGCCTCCGGAAAGATAGGGCAAGGGATCGACGGGTCGGCCGTCGTAGATCCCGAAATGCAGATGGGGCGGCGTGGTGCTCGCATTGCCGGTATTGCCCACCAAACCCACGACCTCGCCGGCTCGCACCCGCTCGCCGGTGGCGACTTCTCGCTTGTCGAGGTGGGCGTAGTAGAACGAAAGACCGTCGCCGCGCAGCCACACCACATTGCCGCCGAGTCGGTTCTCGCCGGCACGGGTCACCCTGCCGCCGGTTGCCGCCAGCACCGGAGTGCCACGGGGAGCGAAGATGTCGATCCCGTCGTGCCGGCGCCCGCCCGGCCGCGGATCCCCGAAGAAGCTGGCGACCTCGGTCGCGTCGTGGCCCTGCACCGGAAACACCAGGCTCGAGGCGTTGACCACCTCGAGATGCAGGAGCCCTTGCAGTCGCATCTCCGGCTGCACCCGCAGCAGATACGTGCCGTCGCGAGGAATCTCGTAGCGCAGCTCGCGGCTCGATTTGTCGGCCTCGGCCAGGTGATCGTCGGGCTCTCCCGCCTTCGAAACGGTGAAGAGATCGACGAAACAGTGAGGGTTTTGCTCCGTGCGGGGCATGTCGATCCGGCAAACCAGCTCCTGGCCCCGGCGCAGCTCGATCCGGTAGGCCGCCGCCTGCAGGGTTCGAGCGCCGAAGACCAACGACTCGCGGAACGGTGGCAGGAGCGACACGGCCTCGGACATCGCCAGGCTCCCGGCGTTCTCCCAGGTCTCGGCGATATGGTCGTCGAGGTCGTCGATGCCGCGTAGGGAGCTCACGTAACGCTCGTACTGCGTCGAGGGGCCGAAGCTCGAGAGCACCGCACCGCAGCTCACCACCAGCAGCACCAGAGCTCCCAGGCCGAAACCCTTGATCCATCTGTCGCGAAGAAATCTCATCTTCCCGAAATCAATTGCAATCCTTGTTCCAAGCTCGAATCGAGCTTCAGCCCCTCGGGTTGCCCGAGCATTTTGTAAGAGCTACAAACGGTAGAGAAATCTTTGCTCTGCGTCCGGCTCCGATTCGAGCCCCCGGTGCTCCGGAATCGCGGCCGGATGGCATCGAGTAAGATCTCCAGGGAGGAGATTCGAAATGCCCAGATCCGTACGAGTAGCTTTGAGCCTTCCTACAGATCTGTTCGACTCGGTAGAGCAAGAGCGACTACGCCGCCAGGAGGGCCGTAGCGAGTTCTTCCAGCAGGCTCTGCAGGCTTTTTTGGCGAGTCTCGAAGAACGGAAGGCCGTCGAGAGGTATGTTCGGGGCTACCAGGAGCTTCCGGAGGAGCCCGGCGAGCTGTGGACCACAGATTCCTGGGCCTGAAATAAGGCTTACCCATGCCCACCCTCCGCCAGCAGATCGACGACTCCCTCGAACGGCTCGACTACGCCCCACCGGGCGCCATGTTAATCGCCGGGCTCGGAGTGGGGCTGGCTCTCGGGCTCGCCTTGTTCTTCTCCCTCGCCCTGCCCTGGGCCGCGGCCGCCTTCGTGGCCCTGCTGGTGGGGGGCACCTTGCTGGGCCGGAGCGGAGCGAGCATCGAGGTCGAGAGCCTGCTCGACGACGAAGAAGAGCCACCAGCGGAGCGGTTCCCCGAGCCGCCCCATCGGGTCACACCTCGGGACCTGTGGGTCGACCTCGAAGGTGGCACGTTCCGGATGGGCAGCCCGGACGACGAGGAGGGGCGGTACGAGCGCGAGGGTCCCGTTCACGATGTCGCGGTTTCGGCCTTCCAGATGATGCGAGTGCCGGTCACCCGTAGGCTCTATCAAGAGATCATCGGTGAGGATCCGGGCTGGCCCGAGGCGGAAGACTCGGCCGATCGGCCGGTGAACAACATCACCTGGTTTCAAGCCGTACGGTTCTGCAACGCCCTTTCCGACGCCGACGGCCTGGAGCCCTGCTACGAAGAGCTGCCCGGCGACAAGGTCCGGTGGCACCGGAAGCGCGACGGCTACCGGCTACCCACCGAGGCCGAGTGGGAATACGCCTGCCGGGCCGGCACCCCGACCCGGTTCAGCTTTGGCGACGACGAAGCCGAGCTCGAGAGGTATGCCTGGTTCGACAAGAACAGCGAGGGGCAACCCCGGCCCGTGGGGCAGAAGGAGCCCAACCCCTGGGGCCTGCACGATCTACACGGCAATGTGTGGGAGTGGTGCTGGGATTGGTATGGACCGTATTCTAGAAAGAAGATTGCTGATCCTGGAGGCCCAGATGATCGATCGCCTTTGAGGCAGAAGTTGATTCTTCTGCTGAGCAGAACTAAGCGCTCGGTGTTGCGCGGGGGCTCTTTCTGGTACGTGCCTCGGTTCGTGCGCTCCGCGGGCCGGGACGGGGGCAGGCCCGGGTTCTCGGGCTGGAGCGTCGGCTTTCGCTGTGTTCGCGGCGCCCACCCCCAGCTTGCTCCCTTGCTTCATTGACCATTTCTTGTTGTTTTGCCTCTCCCCGCGAAGCGGGCGAAATTTTCAGGAGTTGTCACTTTGTCGACAAAGTGACAACTCTTCAGATGGTGGTGATCAAGCCGCGGTAAGCCACCGGCCCCCACGTTTGGTAGCGGTGATCTGCCCTTGCTCGATCTTGTACCGGAGCTGCCGCTCGGACTTTCCGAGGCGTTGCGCAGCTTCGGCCAGGGTCAGACGCATGTTGTTGTGTCGACAATATCCATGGTTTTAGCCCGATATCTACTTCTACTCTTTCAGATTCCCTGGTGGTGGGGTCGAGTCGGCGTTCCT